>NZ_JBSFGU010000090.1:0-14351 GCF_053596725.1 Kitasatospora sp. NPDC001660
CAGCAGCCTCGGCTACCGCAGTCCCGCCGAATACGAGACCGCCCTGGCGGCCTGACCACCACACCAACGGTGTCCGTCAAAGCGGAGCAAGCTCAACTCCGTGATCACGGCGACCTGTGCCCGCCTCGCTTCCCAGGTACCCCGCCCCGCCTATCTCTCGACAACGGTCTTGCACGCCGTGGCCGCACGGCCCCCGTCTGGGCTGGCCTTGCAGGGCCTTGCAGAGCCCGTACAGCGCTGTCTCTCGTCGGCCGGAGCCGCCTCACAACGAGCCGGGTGTGCCCTCCGAAGGGGTGATCGGCTTCCTCGTCCTCACCGCTGCCGTTGCGCCGCCATCAAGGGCGGAGAACGTCAAGACCCTGCGGGGCTGGGCGTCGACGCTCGACTGACCCGGCGGTGGAGCGACCCGCCTCGAGGGCCGGCTCGGCGGAGCCGACTCACTCGCCGTCGGGCTTGACCTCGGTGTCGACGAAGTCGCCGATGGCGGCGAAGACCGCGCCGGGCTGCTCGATGTGGGGGAAGTGCCCGGCCTCGGGAACGGGGCGGAAGGTGGCGCGGGGGAAGGAGCCGGCCAGGGCGCGCCCGTACTCCAGCGGGACGATGCCGTCCTGCTCGCCTGCGAGCACCAGCACCGGGACGGTGACGCGGTGCAGGCGGGAGCGGAGCTTGGGGTCGTGGCAGAAGGGGTCGCCTGCGTAGACGGCCAGGGTGCGCTGGTTGGCGGCCATGGCGGCCTTCTGCTCGTCGCTGAACGCCGCGAAGTCGGGGCGCAGGGCGGGGTTGTGGAAGGAGAGTTCGCTGGTGCGGACGGGGCCCAGGTCGGCGGGGTTGGTGATGGCGAGCGGAGGCTCGGGGGTGATGCCGGTGGAGCCGAGCAGGACAAGTGCACTGATCCTGCCGCGGTTGTCGCGTACGCCCATTTCGGCGGCGATCCAGCCGCCTACCGAGCTGCCGACGACCATGACGCCGTGCAGGCCGAGCTCGTCGAGCAGGTCGAGGTAGGAGGAGGCGAGGTCGGCGACGGTGTCGAGGCCATCGGGGCGGGCGGTGCCGTCGAAGCCGGGGTGGGTCGGGACGATCACGTGGGCGTGCTGGGACATGCCGGCTGCGAAGCCCGCCATCGAGCGCGGTCCGGCGCCGCCGTGGAGCATGAGGACGCCGGTGCCGTCGCGGTTCTCGCCGAACTCCTGCACGGTGACGCGCAGTCCGTGACGCAGGTCGATGGTTCGGGTCGTGGGGGCCGAGGCGGTGACGGTCATGGTGAGGGTGTCCTTCTGCTCGGTGGATGACGGTGTGGTGTCCGGGCCGTCGGCGTCGGCGGTCGTGGCGTAGCGGACCATCACTGCGGCCACGTTCCGCGCTGTCATCGGCCGGCCGGCGGCGATCATGTCGCGCAGGTCCCGGAAGTACTGGACGTACAGGTCGGGCGTGAACGTGTTGAGCATGACCAGGGGCTGGTCGCCGGGGTTGGCGAAGGTGTGCGGGGCACCCGGGGGAACCATGACCAGCGTCCCGGCGGGCGCCTCGTGGACATCCGCGCCGACGGTGAACCTGGCGGTACCGGAGACCACGTAGAAGCCTTCGTCATGCTGGGCGTGCCGGTGCTGGGGCGGTCCCTGGGTGCCGGGCGGGACGGTGATCTCGGCGACGCCGAGCCGGTGCGCGGTCGTGCGGCCGTCCTCCAGGACGCGAATGCGAGCCTGCCCGAGGTCGATCACCTCGCCGCCTCCTGGAGACGTGACGTTGACGTCTGGTGCCATGGCCAATCCTTCGTGAGAGCCGACTTTCATGAATGTAGGGCACTTGCACGAGTCGTGCAAGTGCACTCTCATCATTGGGGTCTGCTTGCTATTGTTGAGGGATGCAGGAAACCGAACCGAAGAGCGCCCCCGTGGGCGGTCGGGTCAATCAGAAGCTGCGCACCCGCGCGGCGATCGTGTCCGCGGCGGTCGAGCTGATGCGCAGCGGGCGCGAGGTGACCATGCCGGAGGTGGCCAAGGCGGCCCTGGTCTCCGAGGCGACCGCCTACCGCTACTTCCCCGACCTGGCCAGCCTGCTCCAGGAGTCGATGGCCGGGCAGTGGCCCACCCCGGAGCAGGCACTTCGCTCCGTCGCCGGCTCCACCGACCCCGCCGAGCGGGTCGCGGCGGCTGCGCAGCACCTGCTGCGGCAGGTGCTCACCTACCAGGGCGCCGTGCGCGCCATGATCGCGGCCACCATCACCCGCCCCGAGGCCGTTGCCGCCCGTCCGGCGCTGCGGCTGGGACTCATCGATCACGCTCTCGCCCCCTGGACGGAAGCCTCTGCACACGCCGAGGCGATCGCCCAGCTGAAGCGCGACCTCACCGTCGTCATCAGCGCCGAGGCCCTGTTCACCCTCATGGACCTGCTCGGCCTTGACCCGGAGGACGCCATCGCCAGTGCGGTCCGTACCGCCACCACCCTGACCCGAGCCGCCCTCGGTCCGGCCGGCCCCGTCTGATCGCGCCGGCCCAGGATCGCGGCTGCCGCCACCGGTGACGGGCTCAGCGCCGGCCCGCCCCCGGCGACTGCTCGGGGCGTGCACCCGGGCGACGGGCCAGGTCGACGCCTAAATCTGGGCTGCCGGCATCGGGTCCTGGCCCACCAGGCGGTGCCCGCGGGCAGCCGATTCGCGCACGGCGTCGAACCCGTAGCCGCGCATCTCCTCCTCGTAGGCGTGCAAGGCCTCAGAGATCGGACGGCCGCCAGCGGCTTGCACGAGGTGCCCGGTCAGGATGCGCGCGTCCCGCAGTGCGGTGTTCGCGCCGACGCCGATCGCGGGGCTCATAACGTGGATCGCTTCCCCGCGCAGGGTGACCGCCGTGGCCTCCCAGGGCGCGACGGGCACGCTGGTGCGCACCGCTACCGGGAACAGGGAGGCGGGATCCTGGCGCGACACCGTCTCGACCAGGCGGGAATCCCAGCCCTCCACCATCGACAGTGTGAGCGCCCGCAGCCCAGAGCCGTCCATCGCGAACAACTCCTCGTCGCCGCAGGGGAACTGCTCCCGACGGGCGCCGAACACGCAGGCCAGGTAGTCGCTGTCCTCGGTCAGCTCGATGCCGGGCGCGAGGCGCGCCGCGGCCCGGCGCACCGGCTCGCGGTAGCGCACGGGGCAAGCCCGACGAAGCGCCGCTGCGGGCCGACGACGGTGGTCCACAGTCCGAACAGCTCGGGCGGCAGCAGCGTGCGGGCCGCCTCGTCCGTGAACGGGACCTTGCCGTAGACCAGCCGCAGCCCGGCGTCGACGACCCGCGCGTGCGGCAGGTACTGGCCGCGCACCGCGGAGTTGACGCCGTCCGCGCCGACCAGGACGTCACCGGTGGCGTTGGTGCCGTCCGCGAAGCGCGCCGTCACCGATCCCTCGGGACCGAGCTCGTAGTGCGTGAGCCGGGCGCCGTAGTGCACGTCATTCTCCAGACCGGACAGCAGGATCTGGCGCAGCGTGCGACGGTTGACCGCCAGGTTCCCGCCGCCCGGAAGGGTAGGGGCGCATCGCCTGCGTGTGAGCGATCTCCTCGGCGAACCGGTACGCCTCCACGGCGTCGCGCAGGTCGCCGGGTTCGTCGAAGGAGCCGGTCTCGATCACGGGAGTGCTCGCCGGGTCCGCGCCGGCGAGGCGCACCGATCCGCGCGACCGCAGGCGCATGCCGAGGAGGATCGGGGCCGACCGCTGGTCAGCCGGCAGTACGGCAGTTGGGACAGATGCCCGCCAGCTCGACGGTGTGGTGGACCTCGCCGAAGCCGGATATCTCGGCGATGCGCTCGGCCCACGCCTCGACGGCGGTCGAGTCCACCGGCAGGCTGAGGCCGCACGCGCGGCAGATCAGGTAGTGCCGGTGGTCGGGGCCGGGACGGTAGCGGAACAGCCGCTCACCGTTGACGTCGCGCACCACGTCGGCCCGACCGACCCCCGCGAGCGCGCTCAGGGTGCGGTAGACGGTGCTCAGGCCGACCCGGGAACCGGCCTGGACCAGTCTGGCGTACAGCAGTTGGGCGCTGACGAACTCCTCGGACTCGGCCAGCGCCTGGAGGACCTCGGCGCGGCGCGGGGTCGGCCGGCCGATCAGCTCGACGTCACCGGCTGCGGGACGAACGGGCGTGCCGTTGGCCCGACGGCGTTCGGCCCGCTCGGCGGCGTCGGCGAAGGCGGTCGGCTTCGTGTCGGTCATCCTCTCCCCCGTTTCCCCGCTTGATCAGGCCGTCGCGGGGTGGGCGGCGCGGGCCGGGCGGACGAGGAAGGTGGCCGCGTACACGGCGGTGGCGACCGCCATGATCGCGAAGCTCGGCGGCAGCTTCGGCGCCGCCGCGCTGAGGAGCAGGCCGCCCCACATCTCCGCGACGGCGAGCGCGGCGGACAGCGCGAGCGCGCGGTACGGGCGGTCGGTGAGTCGGATCGCCGCGCCCGCCGGGGCGGCGAGCAGTCCCAGCAGCAGGAGCGAGCCGACGGCTTGGGTGGCCTCGCCGGCGCAGGCGCCGACCAGCGCGAGGAACATGAAGCCCAGCACCCGTACCGGCACTCCGCGGGCGGCGGCCACGGCCTCGTCCAGGGTGGCGAACAGCAGCGGCCGGGCGATCAGCAGCACGATCAGGCAGACCGCGCCCGCGACGGCGACCGCGACGGTGGTCTGGTTGCCGTGCAGGCCGAAGATCGAGCCGAACAGCACGCTCGTTCCGGCGCCGCCCTGGGCGCCGCTGCGCGAGGTGGTGTAGACGGTGAGGAAGAAGGCGCCCAGGCCGAGGATCCAGGCGAAGACGCTGCCGATCACCACGTCGTCCGCCCGGCCCCGGCGGCCGAGACCGCCGATGAGCAGGCCGACGCCGACGGTCGCGGCGAACAGCCCGAGGCGCAGGTCGTATCCGCCGGCCAGGGCGGCCATCGCGCCGGTGAACGCGACGTGGCTGAGCGCGTCGCCGGTGAAGATCTGGGCTCGCAGCACCAGGAAGTAGCCCACCAGACCGCACGCCAGCGCGATGAACGTCCCGGCGAGCAGGGCGTGTTGGAAGAACGCCTGGCTGATGACCGTACTCATGCGGCGCTCCCCATCTGTAGTGGCGCCCGACGGCCGGCGGCCTCGCGGGCGAAGCGGAACAGGTGGGCGAGGACGAAGGCGGCGAAGGCGAAGCCCGTCACGAAGAAGCCCAGCGGGTACGGCTGGTAGTACGCCGCGATCAGTCCCGCCCAGCACGCCGCCAGAGCGAGGAGCACCGACAGCAGCAGGCTCAGCCCCGGCCGGGCGGTGAGCTGCTGGGCGGTCGCAGCGGGGATCACCATCAGTGCGAACACCAGCAGCGTGCCGGTGATCTGGCTGGCCTCGGCCGTGGCCGCGCCCAGCAGGACCAGGAACAGCGTGCCCAGCAGCCGCACCGGCACGCCCCGCCCGGCCGCCACCTCCGGATCCACCGAGGCGAACAGCAACGGGCGCCCGATCACCGCCAGCACGGCCAACACCACCGCGCCGACCACCGCGAGGGTCACCACCTGGCCGGTGGTGATGCCCAGGAAGTCGCCGAACAGCAGCGCCGTCGGCCCCTCCAGCAAGCCCTTGTACAGGCTGATGAAGAGGTAGCCGCAGGCCAGCGCGAACGCCTGGACCGTACCGGTGACGGCGGACTCCTCCGCGCCGCCGTCCCGGCCCTTGCGCTGCATCGCTGCTATCACCAGGGCCGCGGCGACGCAGAATCCGAAGTAGCCGAGCGAGGTGGAGAAACCGGCCAGGACGGCCAGCGAGGCACCGGGGAAGGCGGCGACGGAGAGCGTGTGCCCGGCAAAGGTCTGCCGGCGCAGGACCATGAACCAGCCCACCACCGCACACACCACGGCCACGATCAGCCCGGCCCGAAAGGCGTTCACCATGGACAGGTAGGACCACATGTCCTGGAAGTCCGCGAGGAGGTTCCAGGAGAACACCGGCGAAGTCGCGTCGGAGGCCAGCGGAACGACATCAGTGATCATCCCGGCCTCCCCCGCCGTGCCGGTCGGTGTGGACGGCCGGGGCCTCCGGCTGCCCGACCACCACCAGTCGGCCGTCGCTCGTGCGCAGCACCTCGACGGGCGTGCGGTACAGCCGGGTCAGCGTCTCGGTGGTGATCACCTCGGCCGGGGTGCCGGCCACGGCGCCGCCCTCGGCGATGTAGACCACCCGGTCCAGGTGGTGGAGTATCGGGTTGACGTCGTGCGCGACCATCACCACCGACACCCCCTCCTCGTGGCAGATCCGGCCCAACAGTCCGGCGATCGCGCCCTGGTTGGGCAGGTCCAGGCTGTCCAGCGGCTCGTCCAGCAGCAGCACGCGCGGACGCCGTACCAGCGCCTGGGCGATCAGCAGCCGCTGCTGCTCGCCGCCCGAGCACTGCCCGATCGGCCGGTGCGCGTACTTGGCTGCGCCGACCAACTCGATGACCTGCTCGACTCGTTCACGCGCTGCTCGGCGCTTGGCCCGGCCCAGGCCGGGGACGGGGATCCCCCACTGATCCCCGTCCAGGCCCAGCCGCACCACATCCATCCCACGGATGCGGACGCTCGCGTCGAAGTTGCGGCGCTGCGGCAGGTAGCCCACCGCGGTGCTCCGCTCCCCGGGTGCCGCGCCGAGCACGCGGACCTCGCCGGCCGCCGCCGGGAGGATCCCCAGCAGGACCTTGACGAGGGTGGACTTGCCGACCCCGTTGGGGCCGAGGACGGCGGTGAACTCCCCGGCCGCCACGGTCAGATCGACACCCGACCACAGGGTCCGCCCGCCCACGCGCACGGCCGCACCGCGCAGCGACAGCACCGGCTCCCCTCCGGGCGCGTTGCGCTCCGTCTCGGTACGGCCCATCTCGCTACGGACCCGTTCGATCGGGTGGATACTCACTTGCCCGTCGCCTGCTTCAGCGCGTCCGCGATGCCCTGGAGCTCCTGCGTCTGCCAGTCCTGGAAGGTGGCACCCGCCGGGGCGAGGGTCTCGGTGACCTGGGCGACCGGGATGCCCTGCGCCTTCGCGGCGTTGACCTGGGCCACGACGTCGGGGTTGGAGTTCTGGGTGTTGTAGACGTAGATCTTGATCTGCTTGCCGGAGATCTGCTGGTCGATGGCGGCCTTGTCGGCGGCGGTCGGGTCCGTGCCCTCGCTCTCCGCGTCCAGGAACGTCTCGGGCGTCAGCATCTTCAGGCCCAGGCTCTCGGACATCGGGGTGACGATCGACTCGGACGCGCCGATCGGGGTACCCGCGTACTTCGCCTTGATGTCGGCTTCGAGCTGGTTGTACTTGGCCAGCGTCTGCGTGGTGAAGGTCTTCTTCTGGGTGTCGAAGTAGGCCGCGTCGGCCGGGTCTATCTTCTTGTAGTCGGCGGTGATCCGGTCGATCACCTTGGTGACGCTGTCCGCCGAGTACCACTGGTGCGGGTTGTCACCCTCCTTCTCGCCCAGCAGGTCACCGACCTTCAGCGTGGTCCGGCCGGAGGCCGGGTTCGCGGACAGCAGCTTGTCCGACCAAGCGTCGTAGCCGATCCCGTTGCTGATCACGTAGTCCGCGCCCGCGACCGTGCGGCCGTCGGCGGCGGTCGGCTCGTACGAGTGCGGGTCGGTGTCCGGGTTGGTGATCACGCTCGTCACCTTCACGTGGTCACCGCCCAGCTGGGTGGCGATCGAGCCCCAGAAGTTCTCCGCCGCGACGACCTGGATCACCTTCGCGCTCGCGGTGCCGCTCGACCCCGCGGACGTGCTCTTCGCCGGCGAGCTGGTGGAGCACGCGCTGGTCGCGACGAGGGCTGCGACCGCGGTCGCACCGAGCACGATTCTCGGGAGGCGGCGGGGCTTGCTGGACGGAACGACACGCATGACGGATTGCTCCTCGAAACCTGCCGGATCCGCCGTCCGGGCGGGGTCCGGCTCCGTTGGACGGCATCACCATAGATGGAAACGGTTTTCACAACCAGCTACTTCGAGAGCGAGATGGAAATCATTACCAAAGCTTGGCGACCAGCGAACCATCACCAGCGGCCGCCCCGGCCAGCCCGGCCCGATCTCCTGGAGCCCATCACCGATCACCCACGGCGAGCTGCCCGATCCGGCCGACCCGCTACGCTCCGCGCCCTGACCGCTGGCCGGCAGCGGAGCTTGCGAAGGTGGGTGGCCGTGCTCGGCGGCGGCGCCGTCCTCGCGTCTACGTCCGGCGCCGCAGCGCCAAGACCGCCACGCCGACCGCGTAGCGGTCCGTCCGACGGAGGAGGGTGTCCAGCACCAGGTCGCCGCGACCGACCAGCCGGACACCCTCCTCACGGCGCCGCGGTTCCTCGCTTGGGGAGCCGCGGCGAACCTGTGCCGCCGCGGTGGTTCGACCAGGTCTCGACCACCGTTCGAGAGCTCCGGGCAACCGTGGGTCCGATCAATAGGGCCTATCGGCAGAGGAGCGCCCATGCGCCGCCACATGACGCCCGGAGCTGTTCTGGGCTGGGCCATGAGAGCCCTGGCCGTCCTGGGCAGTAACTGGATCTGCACGCCGCTGTCCCCGCCCTGGCCGCCCACCGACCAGTACCCGGCCGGCCCTCCGCCCCTCCACCCGGAGCGGCTGTGCCCCGGAGTCCCGCTCAGTGCCACGGAGTCGCGGCTCCAGCAGCAGCTGACCCGGAACCAGTGGTGGCGGCGTGCACGAACGCCGCCGAAGCGGTGAACACATGCGGGAACTTCGGCCGGGCGGACCGTCGGCCGCAGCCCGACTACAGGGCCCTTCGAGCCCGGCTTGAGAGCGGCGGAGCAGCGTGTGCGGCACCGGACGGCCTTGCCCGACGACCGAACCCGACAACCCAGAAGGAGAGCTGTCATGACCGACACACGGCTGGTGGGGACCTGGACCACCGAGTTGGACGACGGCGGCAAGTCCGTCTTCGGACTGGTTTCATTCACCGGGGACGGCGTCGTGACGTCGACCCAGGTGAACACCAAGAACATCGGGCTGGGCAACTGGGAGAGCACCGGCGCGGGGTCGACCTTCCGCTACAACTTCCACATCCTGGCCGTGAACGACGAGGGTGTGCACATCGGCGAGGCACACGTGCACGTCGAGGGGGAGCTGATCGGCGACGACCGCTGGGAGGGCACCGGCGGCGCCAACTTCTACGACCCGCAGGGCAAGCTGCTGCGCGGTCACGACGGCGCGAAGGTGACCGCCCGCAAGTTCGCCATCGACAAGTAGCCACCCGCTCACCGCGCCGCCGGGCCGGTACCCGATCGGGTGCCGGCCCGGCCCCACTGGAGGGACCATGCTGCGCGACCGGCTCCAGGGCGAGCTCGTCCTGCCGTCCGACCCGGGCTATCCGTTCGCCCGTCAACTGCAGAACACCGAGTACGACACCGTCACCCCGTACGCGATCGCGTACTGCGAGACCCCCGAGGACATCCGGGCCTGCCTCCGGCACGGCCAGGACCACGGGCTCGCGGTGCACCTGCGAAGTGGCGGGCACAGCTTCAACGGCTGGTCCACCGGGCCCGGGCTGGTGGTGGACGTATCCCGGATGAACCGGGTCTCGGTCGGCCCGGACACCGTCCGGCTCGGGGCCGGCACCCAGTCTCTGGACGCGCTGGACGCACTGGGCCGACTCGGCCGGCAGATCATCACCGGCACCTTCCCGACCGTCGGCGCGGCCGGCTTCCTGACCGGCGGCGGCCTCGGCTGGCAGACCCGCGCGTTCGGCCTCGGCAGCGACCGACTGACGGCCGCCACCGTGGTGCTGGCCGACGGCCGGATCGTCCGCTGCTCGGCGACCGATGAACCGGACCTCTTCTGGGCGCTGCGCGGCGGCGGGGGCGGCAGCTTCGGCGCGGTCACCGAATTCGAGGTGCGGCCGGTGGACGCGCCCGAGCTCACCGGCTTCGAGACGCTCTGGGAGTACGGGGACGCCGCCGGGCTGCTGGCGGCCTGGCAGGACTGGTGCGTGGCCGCCCCGGACGAACTCGGCTGCTCGCTGGTGGTGTTGCCCGGGATGTTCGGCCCGGCCGGCGAGCCGGTGCTGAAGATCTGGGGGGTGTACCTCGGCCCGACCGGGGAACTGGAGCTCCTGCTCGATGAGTTGGCCGAGCGGGCCGGGTGCGGGCCGATGGTTCGGAAGGTCGGCGAGCGGGCCTCGTACTCCCGGGTGATGCACGAGGCGCTGTGCGACTCCAAGACGGTGGCGCAGTGCCACCGCACCGGCAGCAACCCGGAGGCGGAGGGCCACCGGCACCCGTACACCCGGCAGAGCTACCGGCTCACCGCCCGGGCCGCCACGCGGGCCGAGGCGGCCGAGCTGCTGGCCGCCTGGGATCCGTCGATCGACCGGGAGCGCTACCTGCTGTGCATCGCGCTCGGCGGTGCGGCCAACCGGGTCGGCCGCACCGCGACCGCCTACCCGCACCGGAACGCGCGGTTCCTGGTCGGCTACCAGATCGCCAGCCGGGAGCCGGAACCGAGCGCGGCCACCGCCGCCGAGCTCACCGCCTGGGCCGACCGGGCGGAGGCCGCGCTGGCCCCGCTGGCCTGCGGCTCGTACATCAACTTTCCCAGCTCCCGGGTAGCCCCGGACTGGGCGGACGCCTGCTTCGGACCGAACGCGGTCCGGCTGCGCGCGGTGAAGCGGGCCTACGACCCCAACGACTTCTTCCGGCACGGACAGAGCGTCCGTCCCGGCTCATGACGGAGGCAGCACCATGGAGACAGCTCTGCGGGACAAGGTCGTGCTGGTCACCGGCGCCTCCTCGGGCATCGGCCGGGCGACCGCGGTGGCGTACGGCGCGGAGGGCGCCCGGGTGGCGATCACCTACCACACCAATCGGGAGGGGGCCGAGCTGACGGCGGCCCAGGTGGCCGACGCGGGCGGCACCCCGCTGGTGGTCCAGTACGACCTGACGGACGAGCGGTCGATCCGGCAGACGCTCGGCCGGGTCGCCGAGGAGTGGGGCGGGATCGACGTCCTGGTGGCGAGCGCGGTGGTGTGGAGCGAGGCCATCCCCCGACCCGGTGTGCCGACGCCCCGGTTCGAGGACGTGCCCGCCAAGCAGTGGCAGGAGGTGCTGCACAACTCGCTGGACGCCGCCTTCCACACCCTGCAGGCGGCGCTGCCCGCGATGCGCGGGCGGGAGTGGGGCCGGGTGGTGCTGATCGGCGCCGGGCTGGCCGACACGGGCAAGCCCGGGGCGGGCGCCTACGGGGCCGGCAAGTCCGGCCTGTACGGCCTGATGCGCAGTCTGGCCTGGGAGCTGGGACCGGAGGGGATCCTGGTGAACATGGTGGTCCCCGGACAGACCCTGACCGAGACCGTCCGGGCGCACGTTCCGGCCGGATTCCTGGCGGAGAAGGGCCGCTCCCTGCCGTCGGGCCGGATGTCGCTGCCGGAGGACGTGGCCCGGGCCGTGGTGTTCCTCGGCTCCGCCGCCAACGGCAACATCAACGGCGAGACCCTGCGGGTCACCGGCGGAGCCTGACCGGCCGTCAGCGGCAACGGCGCGGGCCTGAGCCCCGCGGCCTTCGAGGGCTCTTCCGGGACTCCTCGAGGGCCGCGGGGCTCAACGGCGTTCGCCGAGCCCGGCGGGTCGTTCACCAGGAGGCGCCGTCCAGCGCCCCTGGACGGAGCTTCGAGAACCGGCCGCCAGGCTGACGGCCATGGAGATTCGCAGTCTGGACGGAGACGATCCGGCCACCATCGCCGCCCTGCTGCCCGGCTTCCGGGCCACCATGAGCCTCGAACTGCCCAACGACCCACCCGTGTCCGGGCTACTGCTGGCCCGGCTGTTCCAACGCCGACACGGCGCCGACCGGGTGCTGCTGGCCGCCTATGACGGGAACGAGCCGGCCGGGTGCATCAAACTCGGTCTCGACCTGGCCGATCCGGCCGGGCCGGGCCACGGCTCGCTATGGGTGTTCCCCGGCTTCCGCCGCCGGGGCGCCGGCCGGGCACTGGTCGGCGCCGCCCAGGACGAACTACTCGCCCGGGAGCGGTCGTTGCTCAAGGTGGACGCACCGGCCGGGGCGGTCTCCCAGGCCTTCGCGGACGCTCTGGGCGCGGACCGCACCGCGACCACGCTGCGCAACCGGCTGCTGCTGGCCGGCCCGGGCCGGGCCGCTCTTGCGGCCGCCGCCGGGCGGCCGGTGCCCGGCTACCGGCTAGTGCGCTGGACCGGCCGCTGCCCCGATCAGCTGGTGGCCGGCTACGCCCGGGCCTGGGCCGCACTGGACGCCCCGGTGAACGGCCAGGCTCGGGTGTCCGACCCCGGCGTGGCCGACGTCCGGGCCCGGGAGGCCGAGGCCGAGCGGGCCGGCCACCGGCTGTACGCGGTGGCCGCGGTGGCCGAGGACAGCGGTGACCTTGTCGGCTACAGCACGCTGTTCGTCCGGGACAGCCCGATGGCGGACGCCGGGGAGACACTCGTCCTGCCCGGGCACCAGCGCCGTTCGTTGGCGTCCTGGCTGAAGGCCGAGCTGCTGCTCGACGTGGCCGCCCGCGAACCGCAGCTGGCCCTGGTCCAGGTGTTCAACGACATCGACAACCACGCGGTGGTGGCGCTCAACCGCAGGCTCGGCTTCACCACCGACTCCACCTGGGCCACGTACGCGCTCAAGGCCTGAACACCCACGGATTTCGACCACCCGACCGCGCTACGAGAGAGACCTCGATGACTTCCAGTGACGCACCCGAACCGGATGCACCCGTACTGATCGTCGGCGGCAGCCTGGTGGGCCTGTCGACCGCGATGTTCCTGGCCCACCACGGCGTGCCGGTCACCCTGGTGGAGCGCCACCCCGGCACCTCGGTGCACCCGCGCGCGGTCGGCTACTACCCGCGGACCGCCGAGCTGCTGGCGCAGGCCGGAGTGGAGCAGGCGGCCAAGCGGGCGGCGGCCGGCTTCGAGCGGCACCAGACCCGGGCCGGCGTGGTTTCACTCGTCGGCGAAGTACTGTTCAGTCGACAGGAGTTGGAGGGCGCCGACGAGCTGGCCGGGCTGACGCCGAGCCGATTGCTGCTGCTGCCCCAGGACCGGCTGGAGCCGCTGCTGCGGGCCCGGGCCGAGGAGCTCGGGGCGGACCTACGGTTCGGCACCGAGCTGCTCGCCTTCGACGAGACGCCGGACGGGGTCACCGCCGTACTCGGCACGGACGGCGGCACCACCACCTTCCGCAGCCGCTGGCTGGTGGCCTGCGACGGACCGCGCTCGGCCGTGCGGGAGGCGCTCAAGGTGCGTCGGCATGGGCGCGGTGTGCTCTCCCGGCACGTCAGCATCGCGTTCCGGGCCGATCTGGCTGCCGCCCTCGGCGAACGCCGGTACAGCGTGGTCCATGTGAAGAACCCCCAGGTCACCGGCATCTTGGTGCACGACGACACCCTCACCGAGGGCACCCTGATCGTCGGCTACCGGCCGGAGGACGGCGAGAGCCTGGACGACTTCACCGACGCGCGCTGCGCCGAACTGGTCACCGCCGCGATCGGCACTCCCGAGGTCGAGGTGACCATCCGGTCCCGCTTCCCGTGGGACATGGCCGAGCAGGTCGCCGAAAGCTTCCGGCATGGCCGGGTGCTGCTGGCCGGGGACGCCGCCCACGTGATCCCGCCGACCGGCGGCTACGGGGCCAACACCGGGATCGCCGACGCGCACAACCTGGCCTGGAAGCTGGCCCTGGTGCTCCGCGACGAGGCGGGCCCGGCGCTGCTGGACAGCTACGACGCGGAGCGCCGGCCGGTCGGCGAACACACCGCCGCCCAGGGGTCGTTGCAGCTCGCGGTGCGCTCCGGCAGTGCCACCGAGGAGCAGCAGGCGGCCGTCCAGGACGCGCTCGCGGTGACGATGGGCCAGTCCTACCGGTCGGCGGCGGTGGTCCCGGAGGACGGGGCCGACCCGCTGCCGGTCGCCTCCGACCCGCGCGCCCTGCGCGGGCAGCCCGGCACGCGGGCGCCGTACCTGGTGCTGGCGGGTACGGACGGCCCGATCGCCACCCTGGACCTGTTCGGGCGGGGCTTCGTCCTGCTGGCGGGCGAGCGCGGCCCGGCGTGGGCCACTGCGGCGGCCGAGGCCGCCGGACGGCTCGGCGTCGGGCTGGCCGCGTACCGGATCGGCACCGACCCGGGCGACCCGGCAGGCGCGTTCGGCCAGGTGTACGGCGTCGGCCCGGAGGGCGCCGTGCTGGTCCGGCCGGACGGGATCGTCGCATGGCGGGCCACCGGGGCGGACCCGGGCGGCGATCCGGCGGGCACCCTGACCGGGGTACTGCGGCGGGTGCTGGCCCGCTGAACGGCGTCCGCGCACCGGCCCGGGTGCTGCCGGGCCCGTCCACAGCACGCCGTCCTTGCCGGCCCTGAGCGTGCCGAACCGGCCGCCTTCCACC
>NZ_JBSFGU010000091.1:0-14246 GCF_053596725.1 Kitasatospora sp. NPDC001660
CGGCGAAGTGCTCGCGGATCGCCTCGACGGCCTCCTCGGCGCCCGAGACGACGACCGAACTCGGGCCGTTCACGGCTGCGATCGACACGAACTCGTCCAGCAGCGGGATGACTTCGTCCTCCGTCGCCTGCACCGCGAGCATCGCGCCGCCGGACGGGAGGGCCTGCATCAGCCGGCCGCGAGCAGCCACCAGCGCGCAGGCGTCCTCCAGCGAGAACACCCCGGCCACGTGCGCCGCCGCGACCTCACCGATCGAGTGGCCGGCCACAAACTCCGGCCGCACGCCGAACGATTCGAGCAGCCGGTAGAGCGCCACCTCGACCGCGAACAGGCCCGCCTGGGCGCACTCCGTCCGGTTCAGCAACTCCGCGTCCTCACCCCACACCACCTCGCGTACGGGAAGCTCCAGCGCCGCGCACACCGCGTCGAAAGCCCCCGCGAACACCGGGAAGCGCGCATACAACTCCCGTCCCATACCGAGGCGTTGCGAGCCCTGCCCGGAGAACAGGAACGCTGTCGCCCCTTTCTCGACCACCCCCGCGACAACGCCCGCTCCGCCGCCCCCGCCCGCCAGGGCGTCCAGGGCGCGCAGCCGTTCCTCCGGGTCGGCCGAGACGACGACGGCCCGGTGCGCCATGGCCGTCCGGCTGGTCGCCAGGGAGTACGCGACGTCCGCCGGGGCGAGCGGCCCACGGGTCCTGAGGTGGGCGGCCAGCCGCCCGGCCTGGGCCCGCAGGGCAGGCTCGCTGCGCGCGGACAGCACCCAGGGCAGCACCGCCCCGGGTGCACCCTCGGCGACCGTCGAGTCCTCCCCCGGCGCCGCCTCCAGCACCACATGCGCGTTGGTGCCGCTGACGCCGAAGGACGACACCGCCGCGCGCCGGGGACGGTCGGCCTCGGGCCACTCCCGGGCCTCCGTGAGCAGCTCGGCGGCGCCGGCGGTCCAGTCGACGTGCGGGGTCGGCGTGTCGAGGTGCAGAGTGCGCGGCAGCAGGCCGTGCTGCATCGCGAGCACCGCCTTGATCACCCCGGCCACGCCGGAGGCGGCCTGGGTGTGGCCGGTGTTGGACTTCAACGCGCCGATGAGCACCGGCCGTTCGCGGTCCTGGCCGTAGGTGGCGAGGAGCGCCTGGGCCTCGATCGGGTCACCGAGCCGGGTGCCCGTGCCGTGTGCCTCGACGACGTCCACCTCGCCCGGCGTCAGGCCGGCGTCGGCGAGCGCGGCCCGGATCACCCGCTGCTGGGACGGGCCGTTGGGCGCCGTCAGGCCGTTGGAGGCGCCGTCCTGGTTGACGGCGGAGCCCCGGACGACGGCGAGCACCGGGTGGCCGAGGCGCTGCGCGTCGGACAGCCGCTCGACCAGGAGGACGGCCGCGCCCTCGCTCCACGCCGTCCCGTCGGCCGCCGCCGCGAAGGGCTTGCACCGGCCGTCGGCGGCCAGGCCGCCCTGCCGGGAGAACTCGGTGAACATCTGCGGGGTGGACATCACCGTCACCCCCCCGGCGAGGGCGAGCGTGCACTCGCCTCGGCGCAGCGACTGCACGGCGAGGTGCAGGGCGACGAGGGAGGAGGAGCAGGCCGTGTCCACGGTGATGGCCGGACCCTCCAGGCCGAGCACGTAGGAGATGCGGCCGGAGGCGACGCTGACGGTGTTGCCGGTCAGCAGGTGCCCGGCGGCGGTCTCGGCGACCTGGCCGGGAGCCGTGGAGGCGCTGTCGTAGCCGCCGTGTCCGGTGCCGACGAACACGCCGGTCGGCGTGCCGGTCAGCGTCCCGGGGTCGATGCCGGCCCGTTCGACGGCCTCCCAGGCGGTCTCCAGGAGGATCCGCTGCTGGGGGTCCATCGCGAGGGCCTCGCGCGGCGAGATGCCGAAGAACTCGGCGTCGAACTCGCCCGCGTCGTGCAGGAATCCGCTCTCGCGGGCGGTGACGGCGCCCTCGGGCAGGTCCCAGCCACGGTCGGCGGGGAAGGCGGAGACGGCGTCCACGCCGTCCCGCACCAGCTCCCAGAGCTCCTCCGGGGAGGCGACCCCGCCCGGCAGCCGGCAGGCCATGCCGACCACGGCGATCGGCTCCCGGTGCTGCTCGGTCACCTCGCGCAGCTGCTCGCGGGTCTCGTGGAGGTCCGCGATCGCCCGCTTCAGGTAGTCGCGGAGCTTGTCTTCGTTCGACATCGGGACGTCAACCTCTCCGGGGGTCGCCAGGAACGCCGTGCGGGCGGTCCTGTCGTGCGAGCCCGTCCCGGCAGGCCCGATCCGGGGCCGACCGCGAGCTCCTGACGTCAGGTCCGACCCGTCGCCCGCCCAGTCTCGCCACGGACGGCCCCGGTTTTCCCTAAACGAATGGCCCCACAACGAGGGTCTGGACTCAATTCCTGCGATCGGCACGCTGTGCACGTGGACTTGCCATCTCCTGGTATCTGGAGATCCTCCGAAGGAAGCGCTCGGCGTCCTCGCGATCCACCTGCGGCTCACCCCCACCACCGAGCGAGTGGGCCCCGCGACGACAACGGGCGTGCCCGGCACCTAGGGTGCCGGGCACGCCCGCTCGGAGGCGTCACTCCTGGCCGCGCAGCCACTCCTCCACGATCTGCGCGGTGAGGGCCGAGTCCTCGCGGATCATCGACAGGTGGTCGGCGTCGACACCGACCACCCGGGCTCCCGGCACGAGCGGCTCGGCCTGGGCGCGTTGCTCGATGGGCGCCTCGTCGACGCCCGTCAGGGCGCGGTCGCAGGTGACCAGCAGGACGGGGGCCGTGGTGTGGTGGACCTCCAGGCGGTTGAGCAGGACCATCCACCGGCCCATGGCGGACAGCCGGGAGTTGGTCAGCCGCACCGGCGAGTCGGCGCCGGTGAAGTTGAGCCGCATCATGCCGCTGTAGTCGGTGCCCTCGTCCGCGTTGTGCTGGAAGCTCAGCGTGTCGAACAGCACCACGCCCGCCGGGCGGATGCCCCACGTGTGCTCCAGCAGGCCGGCCGCCGCGTAGGCGAAGGAGCCGCCGGAGGAGTGGCCGGCGAGGACGAACGGGTGGCCGTCGCCGGCGCGCAGGGCGCTCTCGGCGATCACCCGGGTGGCGACCTCGGGGGTGGCGGGCAGCCGCTCGCCGGTGGCGAAGCCGACCAGCGGCAGCGCCGACACCTCGCGCTCGCCGCGGAAGTGGGCGGCGAGCCGCGCGTACTGGTGCACGCCCGCGTTGGCGGTGGGCGCGCTGACGCAGATCAGCCGGGTCGGGCGCGGCCCCTCGGCGAGACGGGTCGCCCAGGGCAGGTCCTCCAGTTCGGCGGTCGCCTCGAAGGTGGGGCGCAGGGCCGCGACGGTCGCGAGCATGCGCTGCGCCTCGGGCACCTTGCCGTTGGCCAGGGCGTCGGTGAACAGCCGTTCCAGGGAGTCGAGTTCGGGTTCGCCGCCGGGCACGAGGACGGCCCCGCCCTCGCCGTCCTCGGTGCGCTGGTTGGCGAGTTCGCTGCGGATCCAGGTGGCGAGCTCGACGGGCGAGCGGCTGTCGAACACGACGGTGGCGGGCATCCGCAGGCCGGTGACGGCGGCGATCCGGTTGCGCAGCTCGACGGCGGTGAGCGAGTCGAACCCGAGCTCGTAGAAGTCGCGCTCGGCGTCGACGGCCTCCGGGGAGGGGTGGCCGAGGACGGCGGCGGCCTCGGCGCGGACGGTGTCGACGAGGTAGCGCATGCGGTCGCGCTCGTTCAGGTCGAGCAGCTGCCGGGTGAAGTCGGCGGCCACGTCGGCCCCGCTCGCGCCGCCTCCGGCGGCGGTGCGCCGGGCGGCGCGGACGAGTCCGCGGAACAGCGGCGGCACCTCCCCCTGGGGGCGCATGCCCCCGGCGGCCAGGCCCATGGGGATGACGAGCGGTTCGGCGGAGCCGAGGGCGGCCTCGAACAGGGCGAGGCCCTGCTCGACGGAGAGCGGCGGGATGCCGCCGGACTGCATGCGCCGCATGTCGGTCTCGCTGAGCTCGCTGGTCATGCCCGCCTCCTGGGCCCACGGGCCCCAGGCGAGCGAGGTGCCGGCCAGGCCGAGCGACCTGCGGTGGTCGACCAGGGTGTCGAGGAAGGCGTTGGCGGCGGCGTAGTTGCCCTGGCCGGGGCTGCCCATGACGCCCGCGATGGACGAGAAGACGGCGAAGGCGGCGAGGTCCAGGTGCCGGGTGAGGTCGTGCAGCTGCCAGACGGCGTCGACCTTGGGCCGCAGGACGGCGGACAGCCGCTCGGGGGTGAGCGCGGTGATGATGCCGTCGTCCAGCACACCGGCCGTGTGGATGACGGCGGTGAGCGGGTGTTCGGCCGGGATGCCGGCGAGCAGGGCCTCCGTGGCGGCGCGGTCGGCGGTGTCGCAGGCGACGACGCGGCCCTCGGCGCCGAGGGCCGCCAGGTCGGCGAGGAGTTCGGCGGCGCCGGGCGCGTCCGGTCCGCGGCGGCTGGTGAGCAGCAGGTGGCGGGTGCCGCTGACGGCGAGGCGGCGGGCGAGGTGGCGGCCGAGGGCGCCGGTGCCGCCGGTGATCAGCACGGTGCCGTCGGGGTTCCACTGCGCGGGCATCGTGAGGACGGTCCGGTCGGCCGGGGCCCCGGCGGCGAGCGCGGTGCGCGCGTCGCGGATGTCGTGCGCGGCGACCGGCGGCGGGGCGAGCTCACCGCTTGCCGCCAGGGCGACGAGCTCCGCGAGGATGTCGGCGGTGTCCTCGGCGGCCGGTGCGGGCAGTTGGGCCAAGGCGTCGTCGTCGAGGACGAGTTCGGTGCCCGCCGCCGCACGCTCGACGATCCGCTCGGGCGGCAGGCCGTGGCCGAGCAGGGCGTCGCGCAGCCCGTCGGGCCCCGTGGCGGACACGTCTGCGCCCAGCCGCAGAGCGAGTTCGACGGCGGCGGTGGCCGGTCCGGTGACGGTGGCGTGCACGTGGACGGTCCGGCCGGCCGGTTCGCGGCCGAGGGCCTGCCGGGCGGGGACGAAGTCGGCGGCCAGGGCGGCCGCGGCCTCGAAGGACCAGCCCCCGGGCAGCGGGGCCAGCAGGCGCCGGTCGGCGACCGCCTTCGGCCCGGCGGGCAGCACGCCGAAGACCTCGTCGCCCGGGCGCAGGTCCGGCACGTCGTCACCGACCGCCGTCACCACGCCGGCCGCACCGCCGGTTCGCGCGGCCCCGGCGGGCAGGACAGCAGCGGCCCGGACGGCGACGGCCACCTGCCCGGCCGCGGGCGGCTCGGCCGCCCCGGGGCAGGGCACGAGGGCCATGTCGTCGGCGAGCGTGCCGTCCAGGAGCCACGGGGTGCCCGCCGGGGGCAGCAGTCCGGCCGCGTCGGCGAGCCGGGCGAGCCGGCCCACCCGCAGCGCGCCGCCTCGGACCGCGAACTGGGCCTCGCCGTCGGCCAGGAGGCCGGACAGCAGCGGCAGCGCCGCGGCCACGTCCTCGGTGCGCTCGACGTCGAGCAGGGCGAAGCGGCCGGGGTGCTCGGAGTTCGCCGAGCGGACCAGGCCCCAGGCGGCGCCGCCGGGCAGGTCGCGGACGGTCTCGCCGTCGGCGGCCCGGACGGCGCCCCGGGTCACGAACACCAGCCGGGAGGCGGCGGCCCGGTCCTCGGCCAGCCAGTCCTGGACCAGGGCGAGCACGCGCGTGGTGTGCGCATGGACGGCCTCCGGGACGTCGCCGGCCGGGCCCTCCAGGGCGACCAGGACGAGGTCCGGCACCCGGCGGCCGAGGTCCGCGAGCGTCGCGGCCGAGGAGCCCGTGCCGTAGGCGTCCCGGCCGAGCGCCGTGCAGCGCGGCGCCGTGGCGGCGGGCAGCGCGGCGGGGGCGGGGACCCACTCGATCCGGAACAGCGGGTCGCGGCCGGTGCGGGCGGCGGCAGCGGCGGCCTGCGGGGCGCGCAGGGTGACCGAGCCGACCGTCAGCACCGCGCCGCCCGCCGGGTCGGTGGCGGTCACGGACACCGTGTCCTCGCCGAGACGGGCGACGCGCACCCGCAGGGCGGCCGCTCCCCCGGCGTGCAGGGCGACGCCCTGCCAGGCCTGCGGCTGCGGCAGCTGCTCCTCGGTGCCGACGCCGATCAGCACGGCGGCGTGCAGGGCGGCGTCGAGCAGGGCCGGGTGGAGGCCGAAGTAGCGGGCGTCCTCGCCCGGTTCGCCGGGCAGCTCGACCTCGGCGAACACCTCCTCGCCGCGCAGCCAGGCCGCGCGCAGCCCCCGGAACGCCGGGCCGCGCCCGGGCTCGCGGTAGAAGCCGTCCAGGTCGACGGCGAGCGCGCCGGCCGGCGGCCAGGCCGCCTGGGCGTAGTCCGGCAGGTCCGTCTCCTGCGGCACGAGGGTGCCGCCGGCGCAGCGCGTCCACGGCTCGTCCGGGGCGGCGTCGCCGGGGCGGGCGTAGCAGGCCACCCGACGGGCGCCGGTGTCGTCGGGCGCGCCGACGCGCACCTGCACGACGGGCTCGTCGTCCTCGGCGAGCGGCAGCGGGTCGCCGAGCGTGAGCTCCGCGATCCGGCCGCAGCCGACCTGGTCGCCGGCCCGGACGGCCAGTTCGACGAAGGCGGCGGCGGGGAAGGCCGGCCGGCCGCCGATCCGGTGGTCGAGCAGCCACGGGTGGACGCGCAGGGCGAGGCGGCTGGTGAACAGCACGCCGTCGGTGTCGTCGGCGAGCGGGACGGCGGCGCCGAGCAGCGGGTGCTCGGCCGGGACGAGCCCGACGGAGGTCACGTCGCCGGAGAGGGCGGCCGGGCGCGGCCAGTAGCGGCGGTGGTCGAACGCGTAGGTGGGCAGGTCGACCCGGCGGGCGCCGGTGCCGTCGAACAGGGCCGCCCAGTCGACCGGGACGCCGGCCGCGTGGAGGACGGCGAGGGCGGTCAGCAGGGCGCGCTCGTCGCCGCGGTCCTTGCGCAGGGCGGCGGCGCGGACGCAGTCGGCCGCGTCCTCACCGAGGCTCTGTTCGGCGAGGGCGGTGAGGACGCCGTCGGGGCCGAGTTCGAGGAAGGCGGTCGCGCCGGCCTCGCGCAGGGCGCGGACGCCGTCGGCGAAGCGGACGGCCTCGCGGACGTGGCGCACCCAGTAGTCGGGGGTGCCGAGGTCCTCGCCCAGTCCGCCGGTGAGGTTGGAGACGACCGGGATCGAAGGAGCCCTGTAGGACAGGCCGTCGAGGACGGCGCGGAAGTCCTCCAGCATCGGGTCCATCAGCGGGGAGTGGAAGGCGTGGGACACGCGCAGGCGGGTGGTCCGGCGGTCGGCGAAGTGCTCCTCGATCGCCGCGACGGCCTCCTCGGTGCCGGAGACGACGACGGAGGTCGGGCCGTTGACGGCCGCGATCGACACGAACTCGGTCAGCAGCGGCAGGACTTCGTCCTCCGTCGCCTGCACCGCGAGCATCGCGCCGCCGGACGGGAGGGCCTGCATCAGCCGGCCGCGAGCAGCCACCAGCGCGCAGGCGTCCTCCAGCGAGAACACCCCGGCCACGTGCGCCGCCGCGATCTCACCGATCGAGTGCCCGGCCACGAAATCCGGCCGCACGCCCAGGGATTCGACCAGGCGGAACAGTGCCACCTCGACGGCGAACAGCGCGGCCTGGGCGTACGCGGTCCGGTTCAGCAGGTCCGCGTCCTCGCCCCACACGACCGCGCGCAGCGGCTGGTCCAGGTGCTCGTCCAGTACCGCGCACACCGCGTCGAAGGCGTCCGCGAACACCGGGAAGCGCGCGTACAGCTCCCGTCCCATGCCGAGGCGCTGCGAGCCCTGCCCGGAGAACAGGAACGCCGTCGAGCGGTCCGCCGCGACGCCGCGGGCGACCTCCGTCAGCCCCTCGCTGCACGCGAGCAGCACGGCCCGGTGCTCGAAGGCGGAGCGTCCGGTGGCGAGCGAGAACCCGATGTCCAGCGGGGAGAGTTCGAGCGCGGAGGCGCGCGCGAGGTGGGTCTCCAGCGCCTCGTCGGAGCGGCCGGAGAGCACCCACGGGACGACGGCGGGCAGCACCCGCTGGTCCTCGGTGCGCTCGGTCACGGCGGGGGCCTGTTCGAGGATCACGTGCGCGTTGGTGCCGCTGATCCCGAACGAGGACACCCCGGCGCGCCAGGGGCGGTCGACCTCGGGCCACGGCCGGGCCTCGGTGAGCAGGTCGATCGACCCCGCCGTCCAGTCCACGACCGCGGACGGCCGGTCGATGTGCAGGGACTTCGGCAGCACGCCGTGCCGCATGGCGAGCACCGTCTTGATCACGCCGGCGACGCCGGCGGCGGCCTGGGTGTGGCCGATGTTGGACTTCAACGAGCCGAGCAGCAGCGGCCGTTCGCGGTTCCGGCCGTAGGTGGCGAGGAGGGCCTGGGCCTCGATCGGGTCGCCGAGGGCGGTGCCGGTGCCGTGGCCCTCGACGGCGTCGACCTCGGCGGCCGACAGTCCCGCACTCGCGAGGGCCTGGCGGATGACGCGCTGCTGGGACGGGCCGTTGGGCGCGGTGAGGCCGTTCGAGGCGCCGTCCTGGTTGACCGCCGAGCCCCGGACGACGGCGAGCACCGGGTGCCCGTTGCGGCGGGCGTCCGACAGCCGCTCCAGGACCAGCATGCCGACGCCCTCGGACCAGTTGGTGCCGTCGGCGGCGTCCGAGTAGGCCTTGCAGCGGCCGTCCGCGGCGAGACCGTTCTGGACGGTGAAGCCGGCGAAGCTCACCGGCGTGGTCATCACCGTCACGCCGCCCGCGAGCGCCAGCGCGCACTCGCCGCCCCGCAGCGCCTGGGTGGCCCAGTGCAGGGCGACCAGCGACGAGGAGCACGCGGTGTCGACGGTGACGGCCGGGCCCTCCAGGCCGAGGGTGTAGGAGATGCGGCCGGACAGCACGCTCGACGCGAGGCCGGTGCCGGCGTGGCCGCCGATGTCCTCGCGCGAGTTCATCATGAGCGTCGCGTAGTCGAGGCCGTTGGTGCCGACGAAGACGCCGGTCCGGCTGCCGCCGAGCTTCTGCGGGTCGACCCCGGCGCGCTCCAGCGCCTCCCACGAGGTCTCCAGCAGCAGGCGCTGCTGCGGGTCCATGGCGAGGGCCTCACGGGGTGAGATGCCGAAGAAGGAGGCGTCGAAGTCGGCGACGGCGTCGATGAAGCCGCCTTCCAGGGTGGCGCTGCGGCCGCGGCCGTCCCGGTCGCCGACGAGCAGGGTCCGCAGGTCCCAGCCGCGGTCCTCGGGGAAGCCGGCGATGCCGTCGCCGCCCTCGGCGACCAGCCGCCACAGCTCGTCCGGCGAGGTCACCCCGCCGGGCAGGCGGCAGGCCATGCCGACGATGGCGATCGGGTCGCCGTCGACGGCCGCGCCCGCGGCGGGGAGCAGCGGGGTGGAGGCGGGCGTGTCGAGGAGCTCGGCCAGGAGGTGCTCGGCGAGGGCCTGGGCGGTCGGGTAGTCGTAGACGGAGGTGGCGGGGAGCTTGAGGCCGGTGGCCGCGCCGAGCCGGGCGGGCAGCTCGACGGCCGTCAGCGAGTCGAAGCCGAGGTCGCGGAACTTGCGGTCCGGGGCGACGGCGGACCGGTCGGCGTAGCCGAGCACGGCGGCGACGTGGGTGCGGACGAGGTCGGTGAGGAGGGTGGTCCGCTCGGTCGGGGTGAGCGCGCGGAGGCGTCCGGTGAGCTCGGAGGCGGCGGTCGCGTAGTCGCGGCGGGTCGCGGCGGCGGCCTCCAGGGCGGGCCGGGCGGCCGGGAGGTCGCGCAGCAGCGGGTTGCCGCGCAGGCCGACGAGGCTTTCCAGGATCTGCGGCTGCGTCAGGTCGAGCAGCACGAGCGCCGGGGCCGGGCGGGTGACGGCCTGGCGCAACGCGGCGAGGGCGAGGTCGGGGTGCAGGGCCGGGACGGCCGCGCGCTGCGTGCGTCCGTCGTCCTCGACCGGGGCGCCCGAGTCGATGCTGGTGTACTCGGCGCCGACCCAGGCGCCCCAGGCGACGGAGGTGGCGGGCAGGCCCTCGGCCCGGCGGCGCTGGGCGAGCGCGTCCAGGACGGCGGCCGGGGCGGCGAGGGTGGCCCGGCCGGGGGTGCCGACGGCGCCGGCGACGGAGGAGCAGAGCACGAAGGCCGTCAGGTCGAGGCCGCGGGTCAGCTCGTCCAGGTGGAGCGCTCCTCGGGCACGGACCCGGTGGACGGCGGCGAGGCGCTCCGGCGTCAGGTCGTCCAGGACGCCGTCGTCGACCGTGCCCGCCGCGTGGACGACGGCGGTGAGCGGCGCGTCGGCGGGGATCCCGGCCAGCAGGGCGGCCAGAGCCTCGCGGTCGGCGACGTCGCAGGCCGTGATCGTCACGACGGCGCCCAGGCCGCTCAGGTCCTCGGCGAGGTCGGCGGCGCCGGGGGCGTCGGGCCCGCGGCGGCTCGCCAGCAGCAGGTGGCTCGCGCCCGCGGCGGCGAGCTGCCGGGCCACGGCGGCGCCCCGGCCGCCGGTGCCGCCGGTGATCAGCACGGTGCCCGGGGTCTCCCCCGGCGTCCAGCCCGCGTCCGGCGCGCCGGCCGGGGCCGGGACCAGGCGGCGGGCGTGGACGGCGGCCGAGCGGATCGCGATCTGGTCCTCACCGTCCGCGCCGGCGAGCACGGCGGCCAGTCGGCGCACGGCGGACTGGTCCGGCGTCCCGGGCAGGTCGACGAGACCGCCCCACTGCTGGGGGTGCTCCAGCGCGGCGACCCGGCCGAGGCCCCACACGGCGGCCTGCTCGGGCGCGGTCGGCGGGTCGGTGCGGGCCACGGAGACCGCGCCGCGCGTCAGGCACCACAGCGGCGCGGTGACGTCGGCGTCGTGCAGCGCTTGCAGCAGGGTGAGGGTCGCGGCGGCCGGCTCGGCGCCCCGGCCGAGCGCGAGGAGGGACAGGACGCCGGTGAACGGGCGTCCGGTGGAGGGAAGTTCGCGCAGCAGCGTGGCCAGCTCGGCGCGCTCCGGCGTGGGCACGGACAGGCACAGCGCGTCCGGACCGACGGCCTCGCAGACCGCCGCCGCCCACGCCTCGTCGCCGCCCTCGGCCGGCGTCACCACCAGCCACGGGCCGGACGGCCGGGCCGCCGACCCGCCCGGCAGCGCGCGCCAGGACTCGTGGAAGCGCAGCGCGTCCAGCAGGGACTGGTCGCGGTGGTGGCGCCGCCACGCGGACAGGGCGGGGAGCACCGCGCCGAGCGCGTCGCCGTCCACGGCCAGGTCGGCGGCGAGCGCGTCCAGGTCCTCGCCCTCGACGGCGGCCCAGAAGCGGGCGTCCAGCGGGTCGTCCGGCGTGGCGGCGCCGGGGCGGCCGGCCGGGGCGTGCGTCTGCGGCCAGTAGCGCTCGCGCTGGAAGGCGTAGGTCGGCAGGCCGGTGCGCCGGGCGCCGGTGCCGTCGAACAGCCGCGCCCAGTCGACGGGCACGCCGACGACGTGGAGGCGGGCGAGCGCGGTCAGCAGGGCGACCTCTTCGGGGCGGCCGCGGCGGCCGGCCGGCTCGACGACGGCGTCCGGACCGTCGGCCGGCGGGGCGTCGGCCAGCGTCTGCCGGACGGCCGGGGACAGGGCCGCGTCGGGGCCCAGCTCCAGGAAGTCGGTCGCGCCGGCGGCGTGCAGGGTGCGGACGCCGTCGGCGAAGCGCACGGCCTCGCGGACGTGGCGCACCCAGTAGTCGGGGGTGCACAGCTGCTCGGGCGCAGCGATCTCACCCGTCAGGTTGGAGACCAGCGGGATCGAAGGAGCGCTGTAGGTGAGCCCGTCGAGGGCCTCGCGGAAGTCCTCCAGCATCGGCTCCATCAGCGGGGAGTGGAAGGCGTGGGACACGCGCAGGCGCGTCGTCCGGCGGTCGGCGAAGTGCTCCTCGATCGCCTCGACGGCCTCCTCGGCGCCCGAGACGACGACCGAACTCGGGCCGTTCACGGCTGCGATCGACACGAACTCGTCCAGCAGCGGGAGGACTTCGTCCTCCGTCGCCTGCACCGCGAGCATCGCGCCGCCCTCCGGCAGCGCCTGCATCAGCCGGCCGCGAGCAGCGACCAGCGCGCAGGCGTCCTCCAGCGAGAACACCCCGGCCACGTGCGCCGCCGCGATCTCACCGATCGAGTGGCCGACCACGAACTCCGGCCGCACGCCCAGGGATTCGACCAGGCGGAACAGTGCCACCTCGACGGCGAACAGGCCCGCCTGGGCGTAGGCGGTCCGGTTGACCGGCTCCTCGTCCTCGCCCCACACGACCTCGCGGACGGGCAGGTCGAACTGCGCGCACACCGCGTCGAAGGCCTCGGCGAACACGGGGAAGCGGTCGTACAACTCCCTTCCCATACCAAGACGTTGGGCACCCTGTCCGGAGAACAGCAGCGCCGTCCTGCGCTCGCCGTCGGCGACGCCCCGGGCCACCTCGGCACCGTCCAGCAGCACCGCCCGGTGCGCGAACCGCGACCGCCCGGCGGCCAGCGAGAGGCCGACGTCCGCCGGCGAGCCGTCCAGCCCGGCGAGCCGCGCGAGCTGCGCGTCCAGCGCCGCCTCCGACTTGCCCGCCAGCACCCACGGCACGACGCCCGGCACGACCGACGGCTCCGCCATGGGAGCCTCGGCCGGCGGCGCCTGCTCGACGATCACGTGCGCGTTCGTGCCGCTGATCCCGAAGGCCGACACGCCCGCGCGGCGCGGCCGGCCGGTCTCCGGCCACTCCTCGGCCTGCGTGAGCAGCCGGATGTCACCGGCCGTCCAGTCGACGTGCGAGGACGGCGCGTCCACGTGCAGCGTGCGGGGCAGCACGCCGTGCTGCATCGAGAGGACGGCCTTGATCACGCCGGCCGCACCGGCGGCGGCCTGGGTGTGGCCGATGTTGGACTTCAACGAGCCGAGCAGCAGCGGGCGTTCACGGTCCTGCCCGTAGGTGGCGAGGAGGGCCTGGGCCTCGATCGGGTCGCCCAGGGTGGTGCCCGTGCCGTGGCCCTCCACGAAGTCGACCTCCGCCGCCGAGAGACGGGCGTTGGCGAGGGCCTGACGGATGACGCGCTGCTGGGACGGGCCGTTGGGGGCGGTGAGGCCGTTGGAGGCGCCGTCCTGGTTGACGGCGCTGCCCCGCACGACGGCCAGCACCGCGTGCCCGTTGCGGCGCGCGTCCGAGAGGCGCTCCAGCACCAGGACGCCCGCGCCCTCCGACCAGCCGGTCCCGTCCGCCCCGTCCGCGAACGCCTTGCAGCGCCCGTCCGGGGCCAGACCGCCCTGCCGGGTGAAACCCGGGAAACCGAGCGAGGACGACATCACGGTGACGCCGCCGGCCAGCGCCAGCGTGCACTCGCCGCTGCGCAGGGACTGCGCGGCCAGGTGCATCGCCACGAGCGACGAGGAGCACGCCGTGTCGACGGTGACCGCCGGGCCCTCCAGGCCGAAGGTGTAGGAGATCCGGCCGGAGACCACGCTCGCGGCCAGACCGGTGCTCGCGTGGCCCTCGATGTCCTCCTGGGCGTTCATCACCAGCGTCAGGTAGTCCTGGCCGCCCGTGCCGACGAAGACGCCGGTCCGGCTGCCGCGCAGCGCCGTCGGGTCGATCCCGGCGCGCTCGACGGCCTCCCAGGACGTCTCCAGCAGGAGGCGCTGTTGCGGGTCCATCGCGAGGGCCTCGCGCGGCGAGATGCCGAAGAATGCCGCGTCGAAGTCGGCCACCCCGTGCAGGAAGCCGCCCTTCGCGGTGGCGCTGCGCCCGCGGTCGCCGGGGCCGCCGCCGAGCAGGGTGTCGAGGTCCCAGCCGCGGTCGGTCGGGAAGTCGGAGATGCCCTCGCGGCCCTCGGCGACCAGCGCCCACAGTTCCTCGGGCGTGCCGATCCCGCCGGGCAGGCGGCAGGCCATGCCGACGATCGCGATCGGGTCGTCGGCGGTGGCGACGGCCGCCGCGGCCGGGGCCGCCGGCTCGTCGTCCTGCCCGAGCACCTCCGCGAGGACGAGTTCGGCGATCGCGGCGGGGGTCGGGTGGTCGAAGACCAGGGTCGCCGGGAGGCGCAGGCCGGTGACGGCGGTGAGGCGGTTGCGCAGTTCGATCGCGGTGAGGGAGTCGATGCCGAGGTCGTGGAAGTCGCGGTCGGCGGCGACGGCCTGCGGCGAGGCGTGGCCGAGGACGGCCGCCGCCTCGGTGCGGACCAGGTCCACGAGGTGGCGCAGGCGGTCGGTCTCGCGCAGCTCGTACAGGCGGGCGGCGAGGGCCGTCATGGTCGCGGCGCCGGTGCCGGTGGCGGAGGCCGTGCGGCGCCCGGCGGGCAGGAGGGCGCGGAACATGGTGGGCACGTCTCCGCGCGGGCGCGCACCCGCGGCCATGCGGCCGGTCGCGACCAGGTA
>NZ_JBSFGU010000092.1:0-11284 GCF_053596725.1 Kitasatospora sp. NPDC001660
CCCGGTGGAGCGGATGATGCGGGACGCGAAGATCACGCAGATCTACGAGGGCACCAACCAGGTCCAGCGCATCGTCATGGCCCGCAACCTGCCGTAACGCACGCGGCCTCGGCCGTTCGGGGCCGATGCCATGCGCGATGTTATGTTCCCGGGAATGAGCGAGAAGGAAGAGCAGGACCTGCCCATGAACGACGGGCCCTCGAAGCCGGCGATGCGCGAGGCGCTGGTGGCCGCGGCCTTCGAGCTCTTCCTGGAGCGTGGCTTCGAACAGACCACCATCGACGACATCGTGTCCCTCGCCGGGGTCGGCCGACGCTCCTTCTTCCGCTACTTCCCGGCCAAGGAGGACGTGGTCTTCCCCGACCACGAACGCAGCCTGGCCGAGATGACGGAGTTCCTGGAGTCCGGCACCGGAGAGGAGGACCCGGTCCAGCACGCCTGCGACGCGGCCCGCCTCGTCCTGCGGATGTACGCCGAGCAGCCGTCCTTCTCCGTCCAGCGCTACCGGCTCACCCGCAAGGTGCCCGGCCTGCGCGCGTACGAGCTGTCGGTGGTGTGGCGGTACGAGCACACCCTCGCGGCCTACCTGCGCGGCAGGTTCGACGACCGCCCGGACGGGTCGCTGCGCGCCGACGTGATCGCGGCCGCCGTCGTCGCGGCGCACAACCACGCCCTGCGGACCTGGCTGCGCTCGGGCGGGGAGAGCGACTGGGTGGCCGAGGTGGACACCGCGATGGCCTTCGTCGTCGGCACCTGGAGCGAGCGCCCCACCGAGGGCGCGGGCGAGGGCGAGCCCGACGACGTCGTCGTCCTGGTCGCCAGCCGTAGGGCGCCGCTGTGGCGGATGGTCCAGGGCATCGAGAGCGCACTGGGGGAGTCCCGGCAGATCTGAGCCGCCGCGAGGTTGCGCGAGCCGACCCTGCCAGCCCTGCCACCCCCCCCCCCGAAAACCATCCCGGAAAACGCGAAATCCCCTCGGCGCTCTTCCGAGCCCCGAGGGGATGTTCCGCGTCCGAGAGGAAACCTGAACCATCGGCCACTCTGGAGTGGGCCTCCACGGTGCTGCAGCTGGACGGCCCCTGACCGCCGCAGTCTCGGCGGAGCGGCCTGAAGCCGACGTCAGCGAGGTTCGGGCACCGTGACACGGGCTGGCAGCCAGGAGGAGCAGCGGGCAAGGGGCGCGGCCTGACATCACTCCTTCGAGTGACGTCAGGCCGAACTGACAGCCGGTGCGCAGGCGGGCGGGATCAACTCGTCCACGTGGGGTCCCGACGTGTTGGGTTCCCGATGTGCTGGTGGCCGTGCCGGGTGTGTCCGGCATCGCCCGGCGGCAGGACGGGCGTCGAGGTGGAGTCCGTCGTGCCCGGCACGCCTTCCGCGGCGGTTTGCCCTGGCGTCGGTGCAACCGCCAGGATTTCCTCTGATCGGGTGAGGGGTGCGGAGAGGTGGCCTGGAGCATGCGACAGACGACGGAGCATCAGCTCAAGATCGTGCTCCTCGGCACGAAGCCCCCGGTGTGGCGCCGCGTCCTACTGGCGTCCGACGTCACGCTGGGCAGTCTGCACGAGGTGATCCAGCGGGCGTTCGGCTGGACCGAGAGCCATCTGCACGGCTTCGAGGACGGTCTGGGCCGGGAGTACGGCCCGGCCGATGCGGCGGAGGAGTCGTACTTCGGGAGCGTCGACGAGGAGTCGGTCTCCGTGGCGGACGTCCTCCCCGAGGTCGGCGATCGCCTCGACTACACCTACGACTTCGGTGACGACTGGGTCCATCGGGTCACCGTGGAGAAGGTCCTGCCGACCGGGAGCGGGGAGCGGGTGGCCCGCTGCGTGGGGGGTCGCCGGGCCGACCCGCCCGCCGAGGACATCGGCGGGCCCCGGGGCATGGAGACCGTACTGGCGATGCTCGCCGATCCTGAACCGGCGGACTCCGAGGAGGTGTACGCGGACCTGGTGGGGGAACTGCGCGAGCGCGGCCATGACCCGGCCGCCTTCGACGCCCGGGAGGTCAGCCGCGCACTGGAGTCGCTGGCGCTGCGCACTCCTGGTCCGGCCGGTCGGCGCCGGAACGGCGGGAAGGATCGTGCCCTCGCCCGGCGCGACGGTCCTCGTCCCACCGAAGCGGATCTGGTGCACTGCACGTGCGGTCAGTGCCGGGTGGGGGACCATGTGCGGTCGAGTCCCGACCTCGGGGGGTTTCCGGACGGTGCGGCCGAGCCGGAGCTACTGCCTGCGGTGTCGCTGCCGCCCCGCGCGGAACTGGCTGCCACGGCTCGCGCGGTCCCGCTGTTCGACGCCGCGTCGCGACTCGCCGCCTGGTGCGGCGACGGCCGGAAGGTCACGGCGAAAGGCGTGCTGCGGCCCGCGCTCGCCCGCGAGGCCGTCGAGGAGCTCGAACTGTGGCGGCTCGACGAGGAGTTCGAGGACCCCGAGGAGCGCGCCGGCCATCTCGGGGCGATGCGCAGTGCCGGCGATCTACCGATCGTCGACGACCCGTGGCAGCTCGCCGTCGCGGGCGGACTGGTCGAGATCGCCTCAGGTGCTGCCCGGTGTGCCGTCGTCGACGACGACATGCTGCTGACGGGCTGGGAGGAGGCGCTCGGCGAGGAGTTGCTCTTCCTCGCCGAAGAGACCGCGAGCGGGATCCCCGGCCTGCTCGGGAACCTGCTGCCGGTCGCACCGGACACGGTGATCAAGCTCCTCCGACTCCTCTACGCGCTCCCCGAGGGCGAGTGGCTGGACAAGGGCACCGAGCTCGTCGGCATGACGGAGGGGGCGTCCGCGCGGGCCGTCCCTCTCCTCGAGGTGATGCTCAGCGCGCTCGTGGACGAGCTGGCCGACGTGCTGGAGCGCCTCGGTGCCGCCGAGGTCGAGTGGGGTGATCGACCCGATGATCCCGAGGCAGCGGTGCTGGGCATCCTGCTCGGCAGCCCGGCCGCGCCCCTGGTGCCGCGCCAGGCCCGGCAGGAGGCAGGCGCGCAGGGCCGGCTCCGGTTGACCCGGCTCGGCCGCCACGGCCTGCGCGAGTTCCTGCTGGAGCTGGGGGACATCGCCCCGCTGGTCGGAGAGCACGCCGACGCGGACGCCGCCACCCTGCTCGACGCCCTGCCCGCCTACTCGCCGGAGGCCGCCGCGCAGGAGGTGCACGGCTGGCTGGCCCGCCGTACCCAGGCGGACGCGGCGGTGCAGCTGATCGACGCCTGCACGGGCACCGACGCGGGGTCCGCGATGCGCCGCAGCTGCGCGCTGCCGGTGCTGACGCGGCTGGAGGAGGAACGGGCGCTTCGGGTACTGCGCAAGGCCGCCGCCTCCGAAGTGGACGGCTGCCGCCAGCTGGCGGCCGGTGCCCTGTTCGCGCGCGGCGAGGAGACGGACGGGCACGACGGGCTGACCACGCTGTGGCTGACGGTCGACACGTTCGCCGCGATGGCCGGCCTGGACACGTGCGAGCTCGCCGAGTTCCTCGGCGAGGCGGACGGTGAACTGTGCACCACGCTCTCCCTGGTGGCCGACGAGCTGTGGCGCAGCGGACATCCGTCCGCCGCCGACGTGCTCACCGCACTGGGCGACGCGCTGCGCGACGTCGACAAGAAGCTGGCCAAGCGCCTGCGCACCTCGGCCAACAAGGCCAGGTCGCGCCGGTGACACACGACGGAACCGAAGGAGCTCTCCCGACATGGCTCGCGTGACAGTCAAGGTGCCGAGGCAGCGCGCCGTGCCGCCCCTTGCCGCTCCGGAGGCCGTGTCGTGGGTGACCGGGCTGCTCGGCGGCGGCTGGGCCGCGGTGTTCCTGCCCGAGGAAGTGGCCCGCCACGGACGGCTGTTCCTGTGGCGGGCCGCCGACGCCGAGGCCGCCCCGGCGTCGCAGCCCCCGGCCGGCGTCGACGCGCGCTCGGCCGAACTGGTGCTGCCGCACGGACGCTCGGTGCGCCGCCGTACCGTCCCGGGCTTCGCGGTCGAGGCCGCCGTCGCCCTGCCCGCGCTGCTCTCCGCCGACGCCGGACACCCCTCCGTCCCCGCCTGGGCCGCCGCCGCGCGATTCGCCCTGGCGCTGATCGGCGACGGCCGCCTCTACCCGGGGCTCAGCCCCGAGGGGTACGACACCTGGCGGGCCGGGCCGTACGACGCCGGGCACCGCCGGGCCCTGGACGAGCTGGCTGCAGCCTTCCCGCCGCACGCCCACTGCCTGGCGCAGCCGGGCCCCGCGCCGCTGCGCATCGCCGAGCCCGCCCCGCTCCTGCGAGCCTTCTGCGACGCTGCGGCCGACACCCTGGCCCGTACGCCGGCCGCGCCGCTCGCGGTCGGCGAACTCCCGTACGCCTGGCGGGAAGTCCGTCCTCTGCCCCAACTGCGTTCCTGGGCTGAGGAGTTGGAAGCGTCACTGGTCGCCGATGTCTCGGTGTCACTGCGGGTCGACCCGCCCGTGGGCCGCCGGAAGCAGTTCCGCGCCGTGCTCCAGCTCCACACCGCCCAGGACCCCGCTCTGGTGTTGGAAGCAGGGCATGCATGGGCCGATCCGGCGGCGACCGAGCGGCTGCTCGGCCCGCGTGCCGAGACGGAGATGCTGCTGGCCCTGCGGCGCGGCGCCCGCGCCTGGGCGCCGCTGGGCCGGCTGCTCCAGGACGCCGCGCCCGACCAGCTGCGGCTGACCGACGACGAGGCGCTTGAGCTGCTGGGCGATGCCACCGACGCGCTGGGCGCCGCCGGCATCGCCGTGCACTGGCCGCGCGAGCTGGTGAAGGCACTCACCGCGCAGGCGGTGATCGGGCAGCACACCGCCCCGGGCAGTACCGCCGGCGGCCTGCTGGACACCGACACGCTGCTCGACTTCCGCTGGCAGATCTCGCTCGGCGGCGAGGAGCTGACCGAGGCCGAGATGGACGCCCTGGCCGAGTCACGCCGTCCGCTGGTCCGGCTGCGCGACCAGTGGGTGATCGCCGACCCGAAGCTGGTGGCCCGTGCCAAGCGCCGTCGGATGGAGCCGCTCGGCCCGATGGACGCGCTCACCGCGGCGCTGACCGGGGAGGCCGAGCACGAGGGCGAGCCCGTTCCCTGCCTGGCGGTCGGCGCGCTCGGCGAGCTGGTGGCCCGCATCCGCGACCCCGAGGCGAAAAGCGCCGTCGAACAGCCGCCCGCGCTCAAGGCCACCCTGCGCGACTACCAGCGGCGGGGCCTCGCCTGGCTTGCGCAGATGTGCGAGCTGGGACTGGGCGGCTGCCTCGCCGACGACATGGGCCTCGGCAAGACCATCACCCTCCTCGCCCTGCACCTGCACCGCCAGGCGGATCCGGCAACGGCCGGACCGACCCTGGTGGTCTGCCCGGCCTCGCTGCTCGGCAACTGGCAGCGCGAGGCCGAGAAGTTCGCGCCCGGTACCGTCGTACGCCGGTACCACGGTGGCGGACGGCACCTCGACGACGTGGCCGACGACGAGATCGTGCTGGTGACGTACGGCGTGCTGCGCCGGGACCGGGAGCGCCTGGCCGAGGTCGGCTGGGGACTGCTGGCGGCCGACGAGGCGCAGCACGTCAAGAACCCCTACAGCACCACCGCCCGCGAGCTCCGCGCCCTGCCGGGCCGGGCCCGGGTCGCACTCACCGGCACCCCGGTCGAGAACAACCTCTCCGAGCTGTGGGCACTGCTGGACTGGACCACACCGGGGCTGCTCGGATCCCTGCCCGCCTTCCGCGAGCGCCACGCGCGGGCGGTGGAGTCCGGCGAGGACCCGGAGGCCGCCGAGCGGCTCTCCCGTCTGGTGCGGCCCTTCCTGCTGCGCCGCAAGAAGAGCGACCCCGGCATCGCCCCCGAGCTGCCGGCGAAGACCGAGACCGAGCGCATCGTCCAGCTCACCGCCGAACAGGCCTCGCTGTACGAGGCCGTGGTGCGCGAGACCATGGAGCGCATCCGCGAGAGCGAGGGCATCGCCCGCCGCGGCCTGGTGCTCAAACTGCTCACCGGACTCAAGCAGATCTGCAACCACCCCGCGCAGTACCTGCGCCAGGCCGGTCCGCTGACCGGGCGCTCCGGCAAGCTCGACGTCCTCGACGAGTTGCTCGACACGATCGTCGCCGAGGGGGAGTCGGCGCTGGTCTTCACCCAGTACACGCAGATGGCCAAGCTGATCGAACGTCATCTCGTGCAGCGCGGGACGGCCCCGCTGTACCTGCACGGCGGCACCCCGGTGGCCCGGCGCGAGGAGATGGTGTCCGCGTTCCAGGCGGGGGAGGTCCCGGTCTTCCTGCTGTCGCTCAAGGCGGCCGGTACCGGGCTCAACCTCACCCGTGCGACCCATGTGGTGCACTACGACCGCTGGTGGAACCCGGCCGTCGAGGACCAGGCCACCGACCGTGCCTACCGGATCGGCCAGGACCGGCCGGTGCAGGTCCACAAACTCGTGGCCGAGGGCACCGTGGAGGACAAGGTGGCCCGGCTCCTGGAGAGCAAGCGCGCCCTGGCCGAGGCCGTGGTCGGCTCCGGCGAGGCCGCCCTGACCGAACTCGGCGACGACGAACTGGCGGAACTGGTGGCCCTGAGGAGGCAGTCATGAGCGAGCGCAGCATGGGGGTCCCCCCGGCCGAAGGCCGGGGGAGAGTCGTCGAGAGGTGCGCATGGGCGAACGCCCCTGTCGAGCGAAGCGAGAGGTGCGCATGAGCCCGGCCCGTCGAGCACCCACCCGAGGCGCCCGCGCGTTCGCCGCCACCTGGTGGGGCCAGGCCTGGGTGACCGCCCTGGAGGACTCCACCCTCGACTCCGGCCGTCTGGCCCGGGGCCGCACCTACGCCCGCAAGGGCATGGTCGGTCAGGTCGTGGTCGCGCCCGGGCAGATGAAGGCCCCGGTGCAGGGCAGCCGCCCCCGGCCCTACCGCTCCGCCGTGCACGTCCCTCCGCTCACGGACCGCCAGTGGGACACCCTGCTCGACGCGATCGCCACCCGGGCCGGCCACGTGGCCGCACTGCTGGACGGCGAGATGCCCGCGGAACTGGTCGAGGACACGCGCACCGCGGGCGTACCCCTGCTGCCCGCGCCCACCGAGCTCGACCCCGAGTGCAGCTGCCCCGACTGGGGCTACCCGTGCAAGCACGCCGCCGCCCTGTGCTACGCGATCGCCGCCCGCATCGACGAGGACCCGTTCGTGCTCTTCGCCCTGCGCGGCCGGGACCGCGAGCAGGTCTTCACCGCCCTGCGCGAGCGGCGGACGGCCGAACGGGCCGCCGCCCAGGACGTCCCGGCGGGGATCCCGGCCGCTGCCGCGTACGCGCGCTGGGCGCAGGAACAGCCAGGTCTGCCGCAGCCGCGCCTGCCCGGGGCCCGGTCCGCTGCGCGACCTGCGGACGGCCGGCTGCCCGCCGATCCCCCCACGGGATCGGGGCTCACCAGCGGCGACCTCGAACGCCTCAGCGCCGACACCGCCGCCCGCGCCCGATCGCTTCTCGCCGGGGACCACTCGTCCCTCGCACTCGCCCAACGCCAGGACGCGGTACGCCTGACCACCACCCAACGCGACCCCGACTGGTTCCACGGACTGCAGGCCGGTACCGGACTGCGCCCCCTGGAGCTCGCCCGGCTCACCCGGGCCTGGCGCCACGATGGCGCGGTCGGGATGGCCGTCGCCGAGGAGCCCGGGCCGGCCGACCCGGCCGTCATGACCTCGGCCCGCACCGCGGTGACCGAGGCGCTCACCGACATGGCACCCCGGGACGCCCCGGGCGCCCCGACGCCGTTGCGGGCCTGGCGCAACCGCCTCACCCTCGGCGACACCGGCCTCCAGCTCCGCCTCGGCCCGGACGGCCGCTGGTACCCGTACCGGCAGGAGAACGGCGACTGGTGGCCGTGCGCCCCAGCCGAAGCCGACCCGGTCGCCGCACTCACCGCCGTCTGGGAACACTGACGGCGGGGTGGCGTACACCCTCGCCGTCCGCTCCCCTCACGTCCGCCGGAGAACGAGCACGCTGTTCGGAACGAGTGCGATTCGGGCAGGTCTCTTCACTGTCTCAGGACGAGAAGCCGTACCGTCCGTGCAGCCGGACGAACCTGGCCCAGGTGAGGGTCTGCCGGTGCTGCAGTCCCGAAGCGGTGCGTCGGAAGGACATGACCTGCTCCTCCCCGCCCGGTCCGATGGGCTGGACCAGGCGGCCGCCGAGCCGAAGTTGCCCGACCAGCGGGGGAGGGACTTCGGGGAACGCGGCGGAGACGATGACGGCGTCGTACGGGGCGCGGTCCGGGACGCCGCAGCCGCCGTCCCCGACGCGCAGCTCCACATTGCGAATGCTCTGGTGGGCGAGATTCCGCCGCGCCCGCCGAACGAGATCCGGCCATATCTCGATGCTCACGACGTCCGCGGCGAGGCGGGCGATCAGAGCGGTCTGAAAGGCCAGGCCGGTACCGACTTCGAGGACGTGCTCGGTTCCGGTGAGTTCCAGACCTTCGATCATCTTCGCCGACAGCGAGGGCTGGGTGGTCACTTGCCCGTGCGGGATCGGGACGGGCCGGTCCTCGTAGGCGAGGGCGACGTATTCGGCAGGGACGAATCCTGCTCGCGGCGTCTCCCGTACGGCGTCGAGCAGTCGCTCGTCGCGGATCCCGGCCATCAGGACGGCCTGGAGGAGATCTTGGGATGCAGGAGAAATCTCTCCGGTCACGTCCGCTCTCCTCGCGTCCGCCGGAGGCCGAGCATGCCGTCCGGACCGAGGTCGATGCGTGAGCCGAAGACGCGGCTGACCCGGTCGAGAATCTCCCGTACCCACTGGGAGTCTTCGTGCGGTGCGGGCGTGAGGCGCATCTGTCGAGCCTGTACCGGCGCCATGTACGCGTCGACCAGCTTTCCGGTGTCCGGTTCGACCGAGACGAAGTACAGCAGGCGCAAGTCGTCCCGGTACTCCTCATGGCCCGAGATGCCCTCGTAGTCGTCGATGAAGTCGCCGCAGCCGTAGAGGACGAGCTTGCCGCGGTAGACCTCGACGGGGCGGGGATGGTGCGAGGAGTGCCCGTGCACCACGTCGGCACCTCCGTCGATCAGCGCGTGCGCGAAGCGGATCTGAGCGGGGGAGACGTGGTAGCCCCAGTTGGACCCCCAGTGGATCGATACGACCACGATGTCGCCCGGTCGCTTCACCCGCCGTACTCGGTCGGCGACCTCGGCGGCGTCCGCGTCCGAGGTTTCCGACACGAGGGCGACGCCGGCGTGGTCCTCGACTGCGGCCCACGTCGCCGGAATCCCGCTGGACGCCGTCCCGAACGCGAAGATCAGAACCCGCCTGCCGCCGTCCACCGGGACGATCGCGGGCCGCCGTGCCGAGCCCGTGTCCCGTCCTGCCCCCACCGCCCGCAGTCCCGCGTGCGCCAAGGTTCCGAGCGTCTCTTCGAGCCCGAGGCGCCCGAAGTCCAGCACGTGGTTGTTGGCCAGCACGCAGGCGTCGGGTCGGCCCGCGGCCAGGCAGGGGAGATTGGCCGGAGCCATCCGGTAGTGCACCTGCTTGCCCGGTGCGAAGTCGTCGCTCCGGGTGACGCTCGTCTCCAGATTCACCACCCGGACGTCGGGCGCGGCGCTGTCGAGGAGCCGCAGGGCCTCCCCCCAGGGCCAGGAGAAGTCGACCGGACGAGGAATCGTGCCGTTCACGGCCTCCGCCAACTCGACGTAGGTCAGTGCATCCCCGACGTACGGCTCCCGCAGGGTCGGATCGCCCGGGTGGGGGAGGATCTGGTCGACACCTCGCCCGAGCATCACGTCGCCGCAGAGAAACAACCTCACCGGATCGGCGTCCATGCCTCAACGCTAGTCACAAGCCGCCGACTCCGTGACCCGGGCTTTGTGCGAGGAGCGGTCATTGTTGACATCAATAGTTTTTCGAAGCCCCGATGTCCTTCATGAGGAGCCCGGACTGCGGCTGTGGCTGCGGCTGCGGCTCTGTTCGCCGCTTGCCCTTCGCACCTCATCGGCTGCAGGTTCTGTCCGCGCCGCCCCTGGGCGCCCCATCACCGTGACGGCGAGAGGTGGCAGGACAGCCGCATGCATGGGGGCGCATTCCGCCCGAGATGCCGTCGATCGACTGGGGCTGGGACGATGTCACGATGGACGCCCAGAAGAGGCCCGAGTCACTCAGGGTGGCCGATGAGCGCACGATGCTGACCGGCTTCCTGCAGTACCAGCGCGAGACGCTGGCCATGAAGTGCGCGGGGCTCACCGCCGCGCGGCTGAGGGAGAAGGCCGTGCCGCCCTCGGGACTCTCCCTGCTCGGGCTCGTTCGGCACATGGCCGACGTCGAGCGGACCTGGTTCCGCAACGTGCTTGACGGCGAGCACACCAAGCCCCATTGGCCCCGGAGCGAAGGCGGCGCATTCGATGTCGACACCGCAGACCCGGCCGAAGCGTTCGAGATCTGGCACGAGGAGTGTGCCCGGTCCAGCGCCATCGTGGACGCGGCCGAATCCCTCGACGCCACCGGTCACTTCGGCAGGAACGACTTCTCGCTCCGCTACATCCTCACCCACATGATCGAGGAGTACGCCCGCCACAACGGCCACGCCGACCTCCTTCGCGAACGCATCGACGGAGCTACCGGGGACCGAGAGGCGGCCCGCACTCCGTAGTCGGCATGGTTCGACAGCAGCTTGGTGATCGACTGCTCCGTCATGTCCTGAGCCGGCCAGGCCAGCTGCTCGTTCAGATTCCGTCCGGCCGGCCCCGGGATGCAGCTCCCTGGAGACGTGAGGGCTGTCGGCACGCCTGCGTGAGCCTCGGCCGTCAGGAACGCCTCGATCGTCATACGGCCGCGCTTGCAGGGCGTGCGTCAGCTTCCGCCGTATCGGGCGAACACCGCCTGCTGTTCGTCCTTCCAGGTCCACCCGCCTGGCCGGGCGAATGGCAGCTGCCGGGCAAGGGCCGAGAACTGTCCGGACGGTTCGCGGCTGGCCTTGTTGACCACAATGGCCGAGAGCATCGGGGATCGACCGTCCTGGTTCTCGTAGAGGCAGACGTCCTTGAGGAGGTAGGTCATGATTCCGCGATGGGGAGGGATCGAGTCGAAGTCCTTGTCTGCCAACTTGGCGCTCAGCTCCCCGTAGGACATGTCCAGGCCCTCGCGAGCCCGCTCCCGAAGGATCTCGACCGCGGCCTCCAGGGCGTTTGGATAGTCCGGATCGGTGCGCCTCATGCCATCCTCCTGGCTGATCGTCAGATGTGAAGGATACCGGCAGGGGCAGGCGGACACTCCTGGTCTATGGTCGGCCGAGGCCGCTTGAAGCGGGTCGCTTTGGGTCATGTCGGAGTTGTGGACGTCGCATGCCT
>NZ_JBSFGU010000093.1:0-11265 GCF_053596725.1 Kitasatospora sp. NPDC001660
CCCCGACGCTCTTCCGATCGCTTGCATGGCATGCAAGAGGTCTGGGGTTCAATTCCCCATAGCTCCACAGTCGCCGAGAGGCCGCCACCCACCGGGTGGCGGCCTCTCGTGTTTTCCCGCACCGTTCTCCGGTGGCCGGTCAGGCTCGGCAGACGTGTCGCCGGCCGCCGGTCGCCCGGCCGGCTCGGCGGGGTGCCGCGGCGGGATGGTGACGGTCATCCAGCTCGGCCGGGCGATCGGGGCCGCAGTGCTCGGCTCGGTGTTCCTCGGTCGGGGCCGGGACGTCGGGGCCGGGAAACGGATTAGTGGAGCACCCCCGCGACCGTGTAAAGTAGTCGATGTCGCCGAGGGAAACCGGACGGAAACCCCGGTGACATCGCAGGTCAAGGGGCTATAGCTCAGTTGGTAGAGCGCTTGCATGGCATGCAAGAGGTCTGGGGTTCAATTCCCCATAGCTCCACAGAAGTCGAGGGCCGTCTCCCGATCCGGGAGGCGGCCCTCGGCCGTTCCCGCCTCCGCGCGCCCCGCCGTTCCGGCTGGCCTCCGTGGGCTCCGCCGTTCCGGCCCGTGCGCCCCGCCGTACGCCCCTCGTCTGTGCATGCCACCGGCACGGGACCGCGCAGGACCGCTACCGTCGTGCCATGGCCGATCTGGAGCGAAGGCGGAACGAGGAACTGGCCCGGATACTGCACCAGCTCGGCTGGAGTCCGGAGCGGCTCGCCCGCGAGGTGAGCCTCGCCCTGCCGCCCGGCCTGGCGATCAGCTCCACCGCCCCCTACAAGTGGCGCGACCGGGGCATGGTGCCGCGCAGCCCGCACGACCAGACCGTGTGCGAGGTGCTCAGCCGCACCCTCGGCATCGCCGTCACCTACGAGCAGCTCTGGGGCCGCATGGGCGGCCACCGCGGCGCCAAGATCCTCTCGCCCCGGCTGCTCACCGACCCGTGGACCGCCGACAACGCCCAGACCGCTCTCCGCGAGGCGGCCACCGACGCCGGGCCCGTCCGCCTCACCGACTTCTTCCGCAGCGCCGACCTCGACCAGGCCGCCGACCGGCTCTCCTCCCCGCCCCCGCCCGTCGGCGGTGGCGAGGGCGCGCTGCGTGTCGACCCCGGACTCGTCGGCGAACTCGGCCTCTCCTACCGCAGCAAGCAGCGGCTGGAACGCTCCTGCGGCGGCGGCCTCGTCCTCGGCCCCGCGCGCGCCGAACTCGCCATGGTGGCCAAGCTGCTGGAGCTCGGCGCCTACGACGAACGGCTCGGCCGCGACCTCTACGGCCAGTCCAGCCGGCTCGCCCGGCTGGCCGGCTGGGCAGCCTACGACCTCGGCCACGACGCCGCCGCCCAGCGGGCGTTCGTCGCCGCGCTGCGCGCCGCCCACGTCAGCGGCGACGCCCGGCTCGGCGTCTTCGTGCTCGGCGGCCTCGTCGTGCTCGCCACCCAGGGCGCGGGCGGGCGCGGCCTGGACGCCGTCGCCGCGCTGACCACCGCCCTCGACGCGCACGGCCACGCGCTCGGCGCCCCCGGCCGGGCCCGCCAGCTCGGCCGGATCTCCCGCGCGTACGGGCGCCGCGGCCTGGCCGAGGAGGCCGCCGAGGCCGCCGAGCGGGCCTTCGCCGAACTGGAGGGCCTGCCCGGCACCGAGGAGGCCCGCGCCGACCTGGCCGGCATGGTGGGGGAGGGCCGGCTGTTCCTCGGCCAACACCGCAGGGCCAAGACGCTGCTCGCCGAGGCCGTCGCAGGCCTCGGCCCCGGCCGGGCCCGGGCGAAGGCGCTGCTGATGGTCCGGCTGGCCGAGACCCACCGCCGCCTCGGCGACCAGCGGGAGGCCGCCCGCACCGCCGCCGCGGCCCGCACGCTCGCCTCCGGCATGCAGTCCGAGCGGGTCGCGCGGGCGCTGCGCGACTTCGACGCGGCCGGGCGGGCGGTATCCCCGGGAGCGCGCTGACCCGCTTGCGGTACCCTGAGCCCATGCGAACCGTGCGCCTGCTCCTTAGCCGGCCGCGCTGACCAGGACCGGCTGCGCCCTCGGGCGGTGCCGGAGTCGGCGTGGCGACCCCTCCTGCGAGGGGCTTTTTTGTTTTCCGCCCCGTTTCCGGCCCGGTCCGGGGTTTCGGTACCGGCCCGCCGCGTCCGGGGTTCACATGCCCGGTCCCGTGTCCCGTCCATGGGCGGTCCATGGGGGTGGTCCATGGGCGTAGTCCATGTGCACGGTTCACGTGCGCGGTTCGCCAACTGACATCGATGGAGCTTGAAGGACCATGAGCGAGACGACCCCTGCGTCCGGTGCGGCCGAGACCGCGACCGAGCCGTTCCGGTACAGCGCCGCGCTGGCGGCGGAGATCGAGTCCCGCTGGCAGGACATCTGGGAGAAGGAAGGCACCTTCAACGCTCCCAACCCGGCCGGCGACCTGGCCGACCCGGCCGCGGGCGACGTCACCGCGAAGCCGCACAGCTTCATCATGGACATGTTCCCGTACCCCTCGGGTGCGGGCCTGCACGTCGGCCACCCGCTGGGCTACATCGCCACCGACGTCTACGCCCGCTACCAGCGGATGACCGGCCACAACGTCCTGCACACGCTGGGCTACGACGCCTTCGGCCTGCCCGCCGAGCAGTACGCGGTGCAGACCGGCACCCACCCGCGGGTCTCCACCGAGGCCAACATCGCCAACATGCGCCAGCAGCTGCGCCGGCTGGGCCTGGGCCACGACCCGCGCCGCTCGATCTCCACGATCGACCCGGAGTACTACCGCTGGACCCAGTGGATCTTCCTGCAGATCTTCAACTCCTGGTACGACGAGGCGGCCGGCAAGGCCCGCCCGATCGCCGAGCTGATCGCCGAGTTCGAGTCCGGCTCGCGCGAGGTGCCGGGCGGGCGCGCCTGGACGGAGCTGTCCGGCGCCGAGCGCGACGAGGTCCTGGGCGAGTACCGCCTGGCCTACGCCAAGGAGGTGCCGGTCAACTGGTGCCCGGGCCTGGGCACCGTGCTGGCCAACGAGGAGGTCACCGCGGACGGCCGCTCCGAGCGCGGCAACTTCCCGGTGTTCAAGTCCAACCTGCGCCAGTGGATGATGCGGATCACCGCCTACTCCGACCGGCTGATCGCCGACCTGGACCTGCTGGACTGGCCCGAGGCCATCAAGCTGCAGCAGCGCAACTGGATCGGGCGCTCCGAGGGCGCCCGGGCCGACTTCGCGGTGGGCGACGGCGAGAAGATCACCGTCTTCACCACCCGCCCCGACACCCTGTTCGGCGCCACCTACATGGTGCTGGCCCCCGAGCACGGCCTGGTCGACTCCATCGTGCCGGCCGCGTGGCCGCAGGACGTGCCCGCCGAGTGGACCGGCGGCGCCGCCACCCCCGCCGAAGCCGTCGCCGCCTACCGCGCCGCGGCCGCCGCCAAGTCGGACGTCGAGCGGCAGGTCGAGGCCAAGGTCAAGACCGGCGTCTTCACCGGCGCCTACGCCGTCAACCCGGTCAGCGGGCAGCCCGTCCCGGTGTTCATCGCCGACTACGTGCTGATGGGCTACGGCACCGGCGCCATCATGGCCGTCCCCGCCCACGACCACCGCGACTTCGCGTTCGCCCGCGCCTTCGCGCTGCCGATGCGCTGCGTCGTCGAGCCGACCGACGGGCGCGGCGAGGACCCGTCGACGTGGGACGACGCCTTCGACACGTACGACTCCGTCATCGTCAACTCCGCGCGCGAGCAGGGCGACCTGTCGCTGAACGGGCTGAGCGTCGTCGAGGCCAAGGCCGCCGCCACCGCGTGGCTGGCCGGGCATGGCATCGGCGAGGGCACCGTCAACTACCGCCTGCGCGACTGGCTGTTCAGCCGCCAGCGGTACTGGGGCGAGCCCTTCCCGATCGTCTACGACGAGGACGGCGTGATGCACGCGCTGCCCGAGTCGATGCTGCCGGTCGAGGTGCCCGAGGTCGACGACTACTCGCCGCACACCTACGACCCGTACGACTCCACCTCCTCGCCCAAGACCCCGCTGTCCCGCAACGAGGCCTGGGTCAATGTCGAGCTGGACCTGGGCGACGGGCCGAAGAAGTACCGCCGCGAGACCAACACCATGCCCAACTGGGCGGGTTCGTGCTGGTACGAGCTGCGCTACGTCGACCCGTCGAACGGCGCGGCCGTGGTGGACCCGGCCAACGAGCGCTACTGGCTGGGCCCGACGGCGAACAAGCCGGCCGGCGGCGCCGACCTGTACGTCGGCGGCGCCGAGCACGCCGTGCTGCACCTGCTGTACGCGCGCTTCTGGCACAAGGTGCTGCACGACCTGGGCCACGTCTCCTCCGTCGAGCCGTTCCACAAGCTGTTCAACCAGGGCATGATCACCGCCGACGTCTACCGCGACGAGCGCGGCTTCCCGGTGCCCGCCGCCGAGATCGAGGAGCGCGACGGCAAGTACTACTGGCAGGGCGAGCCGGTCAAGCGCGAGGCCGGCAAGATGGGCAAGTCCCTGAAGAACGCCGTCGCCCCCGACGACATCGCCGACGAGTACGGCGCGGACACGCTGCGCCTGTACGAGATGTCGATGGGCCCGCTGGACGTCTCGCGTCCGTGGGACACCCGGGCCGTCGTCGGCTCGTACCGCTTCCTGCAGCGGCTGTGGCGCAACGTCGTCTCGGAGTCCACCGGTGAACTGGTCGTCACCGACGAGCAGCCCGACGAGGCCACGCTGCGCGCGCTGCACAAGGCGATCGACGGCATCCGCGGCGACATGGCCGGGCTGCGCTTCAACACGGCCGTGGCCAAGGCGATCGAGCTGAACAACCACCTGGTCAAGCGCGGTTCCACGCCGCGGGCCGTCGCCGAGCAGCTGGTGCTGCTGGTCGCGCCGCTGGCCCCGCACATCGCGGAGGAGCTGTGGCGCCGGCTGGGCCACGGCGACTCGCTGGCGCACGCCGACTACCCGGTCGCCGACCCGGCGTACGTCGTGGACGAGGCCGTGACCTGCGTCGTGCAGATCAAGGGCAAGGTCAAGGCCCGGCTGGAGGTCGCGCCGACGATCTCGGACGCCGAGCTGGAGGCGCTGGCCCTGGCCGACCCGGCGGTCGTCGCGGCGATCGGGGACGCGCCGGTGCGCAAGGTGATCGCTCGGGCGCCGAAGCTGGTCAACATCGTCACGGGGTGACGGGCTGACGGCTCTTGTGGGCGGGCGTCCTTCGGGACGCCCGCCCGTTTTCGTGGGGTGTATGGCGCGTGTGGCGCGGGGCGTGTGGTGCGGGGTGCGGGGCGTGTGGGGGTACGCCCTCCGGAGGATCCCCGATCTGTCCCTGATCTCGGCTGATCGGGCCCGTTCGGCCTGCCCCCGGGACCGGGCCGACGGCTACCGTGGAACCCTCGGCGGGGCGGCCCGCGTCGGCCCGGAGGGGTCGAATCGGTGGGGGCGGACCGGCGGCGGTCGGCCCGGTGGCGGAAGGTGGCTCGTGATGGACGTGCTCGGCGTGATGATCGGCCTGGTCCTGCTCTTCGGGATCGCGGTGGTCGTGCTGGCCGTCGCCGGCACGGTCAAGGCGGCCAAGGCCGTCGCCGCCAAGGTCGAACGGCACGAGGCCAACGCCCGGCGCGCGGTCGAGAACGCCACGCTCAAGGCGAAGACGTTCACCAAGCCCGGCCCGCAGGGGCAGATCGCCGCCGTCCGGCTGGGCCTGCGCACCTCGCTCGACGGCACCCGGCAGGTGCTGGAGGCCGGCCTCGCCCAGGACGGCCAGCTCGGTGAGGCGCTCGCCCTGCTGACCCGGCTGGACGCCCACGCGGCGGAGCTCGACGGCGAGCTGCGCGTGCTGGAGCGCGAGCCGGACACCGGGCGGATCGCGGCCAAGCTGCCCGAGCTGCGCGAGCGGGCCGAGCGGATCACCCACTCGGCGGAGACCATGCGGTGGGCGGCGCAGGACCGGATGCACCGGTTCGCGGAGGACGAGCTGAGCAGGCTCAGCCAGGAGTGCGAGAGCGAGGCGGGGGCGCTGCGGCACTGGGACGGTGCGGGGGCTTCGAGCTCGGCGGGGGCTTCGAGCTCGGCGGGTTCTCCGGGTTCGGCGGGTTCTCCGGGTTCGGCGGGTTCTTCGGGTGCTTCGCGGGTGGCGGCTTCGGGGGCTTCGGGTTCGGCGGGGGCGGGTGCGGCCGGGGAGGCGTCGACGCCTCGGGCCGGGCTCACCGACGGGAAGGGGCGGCCGAGCGCCGAGGACCTGCTCGGGCTCGGCGATCCGCTGGCCAAGCTCGCGCAGCGGCTGCGGAAGCCGTCGGCGGGCCCCTCGGCGGGCTGATCCGGTGGCGCCGACGGCCCCGGCAGGCCTCCGGGGGCGGCTGTTCGAGCGGCCGTGCAGGATTGTTCGAGCGGCGCGACGGCGTCGTCCGGGTGCCGGGCGGCCGGCGCTGTCATCCCGGCCGAACGGGGAGTAACCTCCGCCTCATGCCCTCCGACCTCGCACTTGTCACGGATTCCACGGCCTATCTGCCGCAGGAGGCCCTCGACCGGCACGGGATCACGGTGGTCCCGCTGAGCGTCGTGGTCGGGGACGCGGTCCTCGCCGAAGGCGTCGAGATCTCGCCGAAGGACGTCGCCGAGGCGCTGCGCGGCAAGCAGCGGGTGACGACCTCCCGGCCGAACCCCGAATCCTTCGCCGCGACCTACCGCGCGGCGGCCGAGGCCGGGGCCAAGGGCATCGTCTCGGTGCACATCTCGGGGGAGCTGTCCGGCACCGTGGAGGCCGCCCGGCTGGCGGCGGCCGAGGCGCCCGTCCCGGTGGAGGTGGTCGACAGCCGGCTCGTGGGCATGGCCCTCGGGTACGGGGTGCTGGCGGCGGCCGAGGCGATCGCCGCGGGCGAAGACCTGGCCGCGGCGGCCGGTGCCGCGACTCGACGGGCGGGCGGGACCAGCGGGTTCTTCTACGTCGACACCCTGGAGCACCTGCGGCGCGGCGGCCGGATCGGGGCGGCGCGGGCGCTGCTCGGGTCGGCGCTGGCGGTCAAGCCGCTGCTGCACCTGGACGGGGGGCGGATCGAGCCGCTGGAGAAGGTGCGGACGGCCTCGCGGGCGATCGCGCGGCTGGAGGAGATCGCGGTGGAGCGGTCGGGGGAGGGGCCGGTCGACATCACCGTGCACCACCTGGCGGCGGAGGACCGGGCGGAGCCGCTCGCGGATCGGCTGCGGGAGCGGGTGCCGGGGCTGCGGGAGCTGTACGTCGGCGAGGTGGGGGCCGTGATCGGGGCGCACGTCGGGCCGGGGTTGCTGGCGGTGGTGGTTTCGCCGGTGGTGGGTTCGCCGGGGGTGGGTTCGCCGGGGGCGTAGGGGGCGGGAGCCGCTCCCCCGCGGCGTGTGGTCAACCTTGCGGGCGGTCCATCACTCGTGCGAGTTAGCTGTTTTATCCACAACTCCCGTGTTGTCCACAGGGGTTCGGTAATGTCCGCGCGTTCGATCGCGGGCTCCTACCGTGCTCCGCATGACGAGCATGGGCCTGGGCGCGGCGAAGCGCCACGATCTCGACGAGACCGTCCGGCTGCGGATGGCGGCTGTGCTGCCGGTGACGAGTGCGCTGCCGGCTACGAGTGCGCTGCCGGTGGCGGCGCTGCCGGTGGCCGGGGAAGCGGGGGCTGGGGAGGCGGGGGCCGCGGGGCCGCCTTCGGGGTCTGTTCCGCGGCCATCTTCGCGGCCATCTTCGGGGCCTGCTTCGGAGCCTGTTTCGAGTGTCGGTGGACCGGGCGCGGCGCCGGGTGAGCCTGGCCCGGTGGAGCCGCTGGAGGTGGGGCAGCGGGCGCCGTTCCGGTTCGGGCCGGCGGTGATGCTGGACCGGCGGGCGGTGGTGGGGCTGGCCGTCCTGCTGCTGTTCGCGGTCGGGTACGCCGTGCAGCATTTCTGGCTGGCCCGGCCGCAGGCGGTCGCGGTGCCGGCGCTGGCGGCGGGCTCCGGGCCGTCGATGCTGTCACCCTCGCTCCCGCCCGGGGCGGCGGAGACGGGTACGGAGGGCGGTCCGCCCGCGTCGGTGCCGCCTCCTGCCCCCGAGCCCGTCGTCGTGGTGGACATCGGCGGTCGGGTCCACGCGCCAGGGTTGCACACCCTGCCCGGCGGCTCACGGGTGGCCGACGCGCTACGGGTGGCAGGAGGTCCGCTGCCGGAGACGGACACCCGAAGTCTCAACCTCGCCCGGGTGCTGACGGACGGTGAGCAGATCCTCGTCGGCGAGCCTGCGTCGCCGCCCGGCTCGGCCGCCGGGCCCGGTCCGGGTCCTCCGCCCGCTGTCCGGTCGAGGCAGCCCGTCAGCCTCAACCGAGCCACTCTCGAACAGCTCGACGCCCTCCCCGGTGTCGGTCCGACCCTCGCCCAGCGCATCTTCGCGTTCCGCACGTCGCACGGCTCGTTCCGCACGCTCGACCAGCTCCGGCAGGTCAGCGGGATCGGTGCGCGGAAGTACGCGGAACTCCGTCCGCTGCTCACCCTCTGACGTCCCGTGCGCCAACCCGTCCCGCCGAAGGGAGGTACCGCCATGTCCGCCACCGACCAGGCCTCGTCCGTCCGCACCACCGGTGCCGACTTCCGGCTGCTGCTCCCGGCCATCTCCGCGTGGGTGGTCGCGGCGGCGCTCCTGGGACGGGTGCCGGGGCACGACGCCGTGTTCTTCTGGCTGGCGGGCGCGGCCGCGTTGGCCGGTGTCGCGACGCTGGCCCGGCCGGGTGCGCTCCGCCGTGGAGGGGTGGTGGCGACACTGGCCGCGATCCTGCTCACCGGCGCGGCGGCGGCCTCCGCGACGCTCCTGCACACCGCCGACCTGCACCGCGGGCCGCTGCCGAGCCTCGCCCGGGCGGCCGAGCACGGCCCACCGCGTTCGGCGGGCGAGCCGGACCGGGTCGTGGACGTCGAGCTGACCGTCGTCGGCGATCCCAGGTCCCACGCGTTCCGGGGCGGTATGACCGGTGGGCAGTCCGTGCTCACGCTGGACGCGATGGTGGACCGGGTCACCGCTTCCGAGGGACGGGCCACCCGGACCCGGACACCGGTCACGCTCATGGTGCGGGGGCAGGAGGCCGGTCCGTGGCTGGGGTTGCTCCCGTCCGCCAGGCTCGCCGTGGAGGCCGAGGTCAGGCCGGCGGGGGAGGGGTACGACACCGAGGCCGCGGCGCTGCTGGTCGCCCGCGGCGAGCCCCGGCTGCTCGCGCCGCCGAGCCTGGCGCAGCGGATCGCCGGGCGGCTGCGCGAGGGCCTGCGGACGGCCAGCGACGCGCTCCCGCCGGACGCGCGGGGCCTGCTGCCCGCGCTCGTCGTCGGGGACACCTCACGGCTCCCCGACGACCTCCTGGACGCCTTCCGGGCCACCGACCTGGTGCACCTGGTGGCGGTGAGCGGGGCCAACCTCGCGATCGTCCTCGGCGCCCTGCTGGGCTCCCCGGGCCAGGCGGGCACACCCGAGCGGCGCGGGCTGGCCGCGCTGCTGGGCCTCTCGCTGCGCACCAGCGCCCTGCTCGGGACGGCGCTGACGCTGGCCTTCGTCACGATCTGCCGACCGGAACCCAGCGTGCTGCGGGCGGCGGGGACGGGCCTGATCGGCATGCTCGCGCTGGCCACCGGCCGGCCCCGGCAGGCCGTGCCCGCGCTCGCGGGGGCGGTGCTCGTCCTGGTGCTGATGGATCCGTACCTGGCGCGGTCCTACGGGTTCCTGCTGTCCGTGCTCGCCACCGCGGGGCTGCTCGTCCTCGGGCCGCGCTGGGCCGAGGCGCTGCGGTCGCGGCGCTGGCCGCACCACCTGGCGGGCGCCCTCGCGGCGACGGCGGGGGCCCAGGCGCTGTGCACGCCGGTGACGGTGGTGCTGTCCGGGCACGTCAGCCTGGTCGCGGTCCCATGCAACCTGCTGGCCGAGCTGGCGGTGGCCCCGGCGACGCTGCTCGGCTTCGGGGTGCTCGTGCTGGAGCCGTTCTCCCCGGCACTGGCCCGGCTGCTCGCGGAGCCCGCCGGGGTGCCGGCGAGCTGGCTGGCCCTGGTGGCACGACGCGGGGCCGAGCTGCCCGGTGGGCAACTGCCCTGGCCGGGTGGCTGGTTCGGTGTCGTGACGGTCGCGCTGGCCACTCTGGGGGTCTGCTGGGCTGCGCCGTTGCTGCTTCCCCGGCGTGCGGAGCCCGGTGCACGTCCTCGGGGTCGGCGGTGGGTGCGGGCGCTGGTGACCGGCGTACTGCTGGTGGTCCTGATGGCGGTGCTGCTGCGCCCGCCGGCGCTCAGCCGGGTCGCCACGGGGTGGCCGCCGCCCGGGTGGCGCATGGTGATGTGTGACATCGGCCAGGGAGACATGCTGGTGCTGTCGACGGACGTGCCGGGCAGCGCGGTGGTGGTCGATGCGGGGCCGGATCCGAACGCGGCCGATCGGTGCCTGCGGGACCTCGGTGTCACGGGGGTGCCGCTGCTCCTGGTGACACACTTCCACGCCGATCACGTCGAGGGCGTGCCCGGGGTGCTCCGGGGGCGCAGTGTCGGTGCGATCGAGGGCACCACGCTGAACGATCCCCCGGGTGAGGCGGCCCGGGTGACGGGTTGGGCGGCTGGTGCGGGCGTGCCGCTGATCCGTGCCAGGCGGGGTGAACGACGTTCGGCGGGTCCGGAGTTGGCGTGGGACGTGGTCTGGCCCGACGCCGGTGCGGACGTCGAGGCGCCGGGCGCCAACAACGCGAGCGTCGCGATGGTGGTGACGGTGGCCGGCGGGCTGCGGATGGCGTTGCTGGGTGACCTCGAACCGCCTGCCCAGGCCGCGTTGTCGGGGCGGTTGGGGCGCGTGGACGTCCTGAAGGTCGCGCACCACGGGTCCGCCCATCAGTACTGGGACCTGGTCGACGCGTTGCGGCCGAGGCTGGCGTTGATCTCGTGCGGCGAGGGCAATTCGTACGGGCACCCGTCCCCGCGGACGGTGGACCGGTTGCGCGGGCTCGGCGCGGCGGTGCTGCGCACCGACCGGTCGGGGGACATCGCCGTGACGGGTGACTCCCCGGCCACCCTCGGCGCGGCCGTGCACCCGCAGAGCGCGCACGGAGCGCACAAGGCGGGCCCGCACGGCAAGGTCGAGCCGGCCGAATCCCGGACCGGCCACGGCTCGCACATCCCGCGAGCCCCGCCGATCCGACCGCCCGCCTTCCTCGCTCTCCTCCCATCCCCCGGGGTGGCGGGGTAGGGGTACGGGGGATGGGGTGGGGGAGGGGAGGAGGGAGGGCGGGGGGCGGGGCGGGGGCCGGAGATCTGACGAGCGTCGGGGAGGGACGGAGTGGTTCATGCGGG
>NZ_JBSFGU010000094.1:0-10912 GCF_053596725.1 Kitasatospora sp. NPDC001660
GTCGGCGTACGCGCACCAGGACGTGCCGTTCGAGCACCTGGTGGAGGTGCTGAACCCGTCCCGGTCGCTGTCGCACCACCCGCTGTTCCAGACCGTCCTGGCCGTGCAGAACGCGCCGATGGGCCGGTTCTCGCTGCCCGGCCTGGACGTCGCCACCTACGCGGTGGCCACCGGAACCGCCAAGTTCGACCTGGGTGTGAGCCTCGTCGAGCAGTTCGGTCCGGACGGCAGCCCGGCCGGGATCGTCGGCGCGGTGGAGTACGCCACCGACCTGTTCGACCGCTCGACGGTCGCCGCCCTCACCAGACGCTGGACGCTCCTCCTCGAGGCGGTCGCCGCCGACCCGGAGCAGCCGATCGGGCGGATCGAGCTCCTCGACGCCGACGAGCGGCACCGGCTGCTGGAGCGGGGCAACGCGACCGCCCGCGAGGTGGCGACCGTCCCGGTCCCGCAGGCGTTCGCGGTGCAGGTGGCGGCGACGCCGGAGGCGGTCGCGCTGGTGTGCGGTGACGTCGAGTTGACGTACCGCGAGCTGAACGCCCGGGCGAACCGGTTCGCGCATGCGTTGATCGCCAGGGGCGTGGGTCCGGAGCAGGTCGTGGCGGTGGCGTTGCCGCGGTCGGTGGAGTCGGTGGTGGCCGTCCTGGGTGTGCTGAAGGCCGGGGCCGCGTACCTGCCGGTGGATCCGGCGTACCCGCAGGCGCGGATCGCGTTCATGCTGGAGGACGCTTGTCCGTCGGTGGTGGTCGATGATCGGGCGCTGGTGGCCGAGGGGGACTGGCCGGAGACCGACCCGGGCGTCGTGCTCGACGTCCGGCATCCGGCCTACGTGATCTACACCTCGGGCTCGACCGGCCGCCCCAAGGGCGTCGTGGTCGGCCACGGCGGTGTGGCGAGTCTGGTCGCCGGACAGATCGAGCGCTTCGCGATCGAACCCGACAGCCGGGTGCTCCAGTTCGCCTCGCCCAGCTTCGACGCCTCGGTGTCGGAGATCTGCACCGCGCTGCTGCGCGGCGCGGCCCTGGTGCTGCCTCCCGCGGCCGAGCCGCTCGCCGCGCTGACCGACCCGGGCCTCGAGGTCACCCACGTGACCGTGCCCCCGTCCGTCCTGGCCGCCGTGCCGGAAGGCTCGGTGAAGGTGTCGACGCTGGTGGTGGCGGGCGAGGCCTGCCCGCCGGAGCTGGTGGAGCGCTGGGCGCCGGGCCGGCGGATGATCAACGCGTACGGCCCGACCGAGACGACGGTGTGCGCGACGATGAGCGACCCGTTGTCCCCGGGAGCGGGCGTGCCGCCGATCGGCCGTCCGATCGCCAACGCCCGGGTGTACGTGCTGGACGGGCAACTGCGGCCGGTGCCGCCGGGCGTGGCGGGGGAGCTGTACGTCGCGGGTGCGGGTCTCGCTCGCGGGTACCTGAACCGGCCGGGCCTGACGGCCGGACGGTTCGTCGCCTGCCCGTTCGGCACCGGTGAGCGCATGTACCGCACCGGCGACCTGGTGCGCTGGCTGGGCGACGGCCAGCTGGAATACGTCGGCCGCGCCGACGACCAGGTGAAGGTCCGCGGCTTCCGGGTCGAGCCCGGCGAGGTCGAGGCGGCGTTGGCCGAGCACCCCGCCGTCGCCCGGGCCGCCGTCCTCGCCCAGGACGACCGGCTCGTCGGATACGTCGTCCCGCGCCAGGACGCGGCCCGGGACAGCGGCCTGGAAGCGGACCACGTGGGCGAGTGGCAGGACATCTACGACGCCCTGCCCATCGCCCCCGAGGAAGCCGCCTTCGGACAGAACTTCGTCGGCTGGAACAGCAGTTACGACGCGAGCCCGATCCCCGTCGATCAGATGCGGGAGTGGCGGGACGCCACCGTGGCCCGCATCCTGGCCCTGCGCCCCCGCCGGGTGCTGGAGGTCGGCGTCGGCACCGGCCTGCTGCTCTCGCAGATCGCACCGCACTGCGAGACGTACTGGGCAACCGACTTCTCCGCCACCGCGATCGACGCGCTGACCGCGCAGGTGGCCCGGCGGGAGGACCTGGCCGAGCGCGTCGTGCTGCAGACCCGCCCGGCGCACGACACCGACGGGCTGCCGGCCGGGCAGTTCGACACCATCGTGATCAACTCGGTGGTGCAGTACTTCCCGTCCGCCGACTACCTCGCGGACGTGATCGGGAAGCTGATGCGGCTGCTCGCCCCCGGTGGTGCGCTCTTCGTCGGCGACGTCCGCAACCTGCGGCTGCTGCGCCCGCTGGCCACCGCCGTCCAGCTGCACCGCGCCGGTGACGGCGGTGACCTCGCGGCGGTGCGCCGCGCCGTGGAGCAGGCGGTCAGGGTGGAGAAGGAGCTCCTGGTCGACCCGGACTTCTTCACCGTCCTGCGGGAGACCGGCACGGACATCGGCGCGGTGGCCGTGGAGGTCAAGAGCGGCCGTCAGCACAACGAACTGACGCGTTACCGCTACGACGTGACGCTGCACAAGGCACCGGTCGCTCCGGCGGCCCCGAGCCGGTCCGTCGAGCTGGAGTGGGGTCGGCAGCTCGCCGGGCTGGACGAGCTGCGCGAGCTGCTCGCCCGTCCGCGCGCGGACGTGCTGCGGATCACCGGGGTGCCGAACCGCCGCGTGGTGCGCGAGTCCGCCCTGGCCCGGGCGGTGCAGAACGGGGACGGGTCGCTCGCCGAGCTGCTGGAGCGGCTGCACGCCCCGGAGGAGGGCGACCTCCCCGACCCGGACGACTTCCAGGCCCTCGGGCGGGAGCTCGACCGCTGGGTGGGCGTCACCTGGTCGGTCACCGCGGCCGACGCCCTGGACGTCGTCTTCGCCGACCCGTCGGCGCACCACGGCTCCCCGGTCGAGCCGTACCGGCCGGCCAGGGCCACCGGCAGGGCGCTGTCGTCGCTGACCAACCGCCCGACCGGCAGCCGGGGCACCGGCGCCCTCATCGGCGAACTGCGCGACTGGCTGCGCGGGCGCCTGCCCGACTACCTGATCCCGTCGGCGTTCGTGGCGCTGGAGGCGCTGCCGCTGACGGCCAGCGGCAAGCTCGACCGCCGCGCGCTGCCCGCCCCCGACCTCGGCCCGGCCGGCGGGCGGGCGCCGCGCACCCCGCAGGAACAGCTCCTCGCCGAGCTGTTCGCCGAGGTGCTCGGGCTGGCGCAGGTCGGAGTGGAGGACAGCTTCTTCGACCTGGGCGGGCACTCGCTGCTGGCGACCCGCCTCGCCTCCCGGGTCCGGGCGACCCTCGGCGCGGAGCTGGAAGTCCGGACGCTGTTCGAGACACCGACCGTGGCCGGGCTGGCGGCTCGCCTCGACGGCGCCGTAACGGCGCGGCCCGCGCTGACCGCCCAGCCGCGGCCCGAACAGGTGCAGCTGTCCTTCGCCCAGCGCCGCCTGTGGTTCCTGCACCGGATGGACGGGCCGAGCGCCACCTACAACATGCCGTTCGCGCTGAGCCTGACCGGCGGTCTCGACCGGTCGGCCCTGCACGCCGCGCTCGCGGACGTGGTCGCCCGGCACGAGAGCCTGCGGACGGTCTTCCGCGAGACGGACGGTGTGCCGTACCAGGTCGTGCTGAGCGCATCGCAGGCGCACCCGGCGCTGCCGGTGGTCGAGCTCGACGAGAGCCGGCTGGCCGAGCGCCTGGCGGATGCGGCCCGGCGCGGCTTCGACCTGGCCGCGGAGCCGCCGGTGCGCGCGGAGCTGTACGCGCTCGCGCCCGAACGGCACGTGCTGCTGGTCGTGGTGCACCACATCGCCGCCGACGGCTGGTCGATGGGCCCGCTCTCCGGTGACCTGGCTGCTGCCTACGCGGCGCGCTGCCGGGGCGAGGAGCCGCAGTGGTCCCCGCTGCCGGTGCAGTACGCCGACTACACCCGCTGGCAACGCGACCTGCTCGGCGACGCCGCCGACCCGGACAGCCTGTTCGCCCGGCAACTGGCCTACTGGAAGCACGAGCTGGCCGGGCTGCCGCAGCAGGTGCAGCTGCCCGCCGACCGGCCCCGGCCGCCGGTGGCCTCCCACCTGGGCGGCCGGGTGGTGGTCCGGCTGGACGCCGAACTGCACCGGGCGCTGCGGGACCTGGCCGGCGCGCGCGGCGCCAGCATGTTCATGGTGCTCCAGGCCGGCCTCGCCGCGCTGCTGACCCGGCTCGGCGCCGGCACGGACATCCCGATCGGCAGCCCGATCGCCGGCCGCACCGACCAGGCGCTGGACGATCTCGTCGGCTTCTTCGTCAACACCCTGGTGCTGCGCACCGACACGAGCGGCGACCCCGGTTTCGCCGAACTGCTCGGCCGGGTGCGGCAGAAGGCGCTCGCCGCGTACGACCACCAGGACGTGCCGTTCGAGTACCTGGTCGAGGTGGTCAACCCGGTGCGGTCACTGGCACACCACCCGCTGTTCCAGATCATGCTGGCCCTGCAGAACGCGCCGCTCGGCGAGTTCGCGCTGCCCGGGCTGGAGACCGGCCACCTGGAGGCGTCGACCGGAACCTCGCGGGTCGACCTGACGTTCAGCCTGGCCGAGCAGTTCCGCTCGGACGGTGGCCTCGACGGCCTGGTCGGCGCGGTGGAGTACGCCACCGACCTGTTCGACGCGCCCACCGTGGAGCTGCTGTTCGAGCGCTGGGCGCGGCTGCTGCGTGCGGCAGTCGCCGACCCCGACCGGCCGATCAGCCGGATCGACGTCCTGTCCGGCGAGGAACGCCGGCGGCTGCTGTCCGAGTCCAACGGCGCCGCGGTCGAACTGCCCGAGGCCGCAGTGCCGGAGCTGTTCGCCCGCCAGGTGCGGGCCACCCCGGACGCGGTCGCGGTCGTGGCGGGCGGCACCGAGCTGACCTACCGGGAGCTCGACCTGCGGGCCAACCGCCTGGCGAGGGCGCTGATCCGCCAGGGCGTGCGGCCGGAGACGCCGGTCGCGGTCATGCTGGACCGCTCGGCGGAGCTGGTCGTGGCGATCCTGGCGATCATCACGGCGGGTGGCGCCTACGTGCCGCTCGACTCGCGCTTCCCCTCGTCCCGGATCGAGCTGATCCTGCGGGAGACCGGGGCCGCGCTGGTGCTCACCGAGGACGTGGTGACCGCGCTGATCCAGGCCGAGCCCGACTCGTCCGGCGTGGACGTCCCGTGTGACCAGCGGCAGTTGGCGTACATCATGTACACCTCCGGCTCGACCGGCCGGCCGAAGGGCGTGGCCGTCACCCACCGCGACGTGGTGGGCCTCGCGCTCACCCCCGAATGGCACGGCGGCGGACACGAGCGGGTGCTCATGCACTCCCCGACCGCCTTCGACCTCTCGACGTACGAGCTGTGGGTGCCGCTGCTCAGCGGCGGCCGGATCGTGGTCGCACCGCCCGAGCGGCTCGACCTCGACCTGCTCCAGCACACGGTCACCGCGCACGGGGTGACCGGACTGTGGCTGACGGCCGGCCTGTTCCGCCTGGTCGCCGAGGAACGGCCGGGCCTGCTCGCCGGGGTGCGCGAGGTGTGGACCGGCGGCGACGTGGTCTCCCCGGCCGCCGTCGCCCGGGTGCTGGCAGCCTGCCCCGGCATCGAGGTGGTCAACGGCTACGGGCCCACCGAGGCCACGACCCTGGCCACCTGCCACCCGGTGCGCACCCTCCCCGAGCACGCCGCGACCGTGCCGATCGGCGGGCCGATGGCGAACATGCGCGCCTACGTGCTCGACGACCACCTGCGGCCGGTGCCGGCGGGCCTGGTCGGCGAGCTCTACCTCGCAGGGACGGGCGTGGCCCGGGGCTACCTCGGCCGGCCCGCCCTGACGGCGGAGCGCTTCACCGCGGACCCGTACGGGCCGCCCGGGAGCCGGATGTACCGCACCGGCGACCTGGCGTGGTGGCCGGCATGGGGGTCCCCCCGGCCGGAGGCCGGGGGAGGCACGCTGGAGTTCGCCGGACGCGCCGACCACCAGGTCAAGCTGCGTGGTCTGCGGATCGAGCCCGGCGAGATCGAGGCGGTCCTCGCCGGCTGCCCGGGCGTCGTCCAGGCTGCCGTCGTCGCCCGCGAGGACCAGCCCGGCGACAAGCGGCTCGTCGCCTACGTGGTGCCCGCCCCCGAGGGCGCGCCCGAAGTGGGCGCGCTGTCCGAGCGGCTGCGCCGCGAACTGCCCGAGTACATGGTGCCCTCGGCGTTCGTCACCGTGGAAGCACTGCCGTTGACCGCCAACGGCAAGCTGGACCGGGCCGCCCTGCCCGCCCCCGAGTACGGGACACCGGGCGAGGGACGCGGCCCCCGGACGCCGCAGGAGCAGCTGCTGTGCGGCCTGTTCGCCGAGGTCCTCGGCCGGGACCAGGTGCGCATCGACGACAGCTTCTTCGACCTGGGCGGGCACTCGCTGCTGGCCGCCCGCCTGGCCTCCCGCGTCCGCGAGACCCTCGGCGTGGAACTGGGCCTGCGCATGCTGTTCGAGGCGCCGACCGTGGCCGGGCTCACGGAGCGCCTGGTCATGAACGACCCCGACGACGCGTTGGACGTGCTGCTGCCGCTGCGTTCGACCGGGACCGGTACACCGCTGTTCTGCATCCACCCCGGCGGGGGCATCAGCTGGTCGTACAGCGGGCTGCTGAACCACGTCGGCCCGGAGCACCCGGTCTACGCGATCCAGGCGCGCGGCCTCGGCCGGCCCGAACCCCTGCCGACGTCCTTCGAGGAGATGGCGGCCGACTACGCCGACCAGATCCAGAAGATCCAGCCGGAGGGCCCGTACCTGCTGCTCGGCTGGTCCGCCGGCGGGCTGATCGCCCACGCGGTCGCCTGCGAGCTGCAGTCGCGCGGCGGACGGACCGCAATGCTGGCGATCCTCGACGCCTACCCGGTGAAGGACGTGCTGTTCGAGGAGGTGCCCGTGCCCACCGAGCGGGACGTGCTCGTCGGCGTGCTCGACGTCGACCCGGAGGAGCTGGGCGAGCGGGCGCTGACCTACGGCGAGGTCGCGGAGGTCCTGAACCGGCGGGGCAGCGCGCTGGCGGGCCTGACGGAGCGGCAGATCGAGGTCATCGTCCAGATCATGATCAACAACGCGAAGCTGGCGGTCGACTTCGTCCCCGGCACCTTCGACGGAGACCTGCTGCTCTTCAACTCCACGATCGACCGGGCCGAGGACAACGCCGGGCCCGGAACCTGGCGCCCCTACATCGCCGGGCGGATCGAATCCCACGAGATCACCACCCGGCACGACCGGATGACCCAAGCCGGCTCGCTGGCCCAGATCGGACCGATCCTGGCCGCCAAGCTCGCCGAGGCCACCGGTGACACCACCCTTTCCCACCAGGAGGACTGACCCATGACCAACCCCTTCGACGACCAGGACGGCACCTTCCTCGTGCTCGTCAACGACGAGAACCAGCACTCGCTCTGGCCGCAGTTCGCCGACGTTCCCGAGGGCTGGACCGTCGTCCACGGCCCCGACACCCACGCCGCCTGCCTGGAGCACGTCGAGCAGGCCTGGACCGACATGCGGCCCAAGAGCCTCGCCGACGCCATGGACGCCCAGCGGTAGCACGGCCGACGTGACCTCCACCGACACCCTGGACGAGGCCCGCGACAGCGCGGGCCTCGCCCGGCCCGACGACCTCGCCGCGGCGCTGCGGACGCCCGAGGCCGGTCGGGACCCGTACCCGCTCTACGCCCGCATGCGGCGCGAGAGCCCGGTCCACCGCAGCGCCCAGGGCATCTGGCACCTCACCCGGTACGCCGACGTCGAGGCGGCGCTGAGCGATCTGCGGCTGTCCAACGACCGGGACCGGATGACCCGCGCCTACGGCACGCTCGGCGGCGACCTGAAGGCCTTCAGCCGGCTCACCGACCGGCTCAACCGGGTGATGACCAACACCGACCCGCCGGACCACGCCCGGCTGCGCAAGCTCGCCAACCGGGCGTTCACCGCCCGGCGGGTCGAAGCCCTGCGCGACGGCATCCAGCGGATCGTCGACCGGCTCGTCGACGAGGCGGTCGCGGCCGGCCCGACCATGGACCTGATCGAGGCCGTCGCCTCCCCGCTGCCGCTGTCCGTCGTCTGCGAGCTCTTCGGCATCCCGCCCGAGGACCGCCCGCAGGTCAAGACCTGGTTCCGCCGCTTCGGCCGGCTCAGCGAGGACATCGACAAGTCCGAGGCGGCGATCGAGCAGTACGAGGAGTACCTCGCCCGGCTCGTCCGCCGGCGCCGGTCCGACCCGGGCGACGACCTGATCAGCGCCCTGGTCGCGACGCAGGCGCAGGACGACCGGCTCACCGACTCCGAGCTGCTGTCCACCTGCTTCGTCCTGATCACCGCGGGCGACGAGACCACCACCCACCTGGTCGGCAACGGCACGCTCGCCCTGCTGCGCCACCCCGACCAGTTGGCCCGACTGCGGGAGGAGCCAGCGCTGATCCGCACCGCAGTCGAGGAACTGGCCCGCTACGACACACCGACCCAGGCGATCGTCCGGGTCGTCGCGGAGGACCTGGAGATCGGCGGTCGGACGCTGCGGGAGGGCGAGCTGGTGTACCTGTTCCTCGCCGCGGCCAACCGCGACCCCGAGCGCTTCGCGGACCCCGACCGGCTCGACCTGACCCGCCCCGGCAACCGGCACCTGAGCTTCGGCAACGGCCCGCACTTCTGCCTCGGTGGGCCGCTCGCCAAGCTCCAGGCGGAGGTGGCGATCGGCACGCTGGTCCGCCGCCTCCCGCAGCTGCGGCTGGCCGACGAGGCCGCCGACGGCGCGGCCCTCGCATGGCGGCCCAACCCGCTGCAACGGCGCCTGAGCGCCCTCCCGCTCACCTACTGACACATGAACGACGACGAAGGAGAACTGACCATGGCCCGAGAGTTCGAGGTCCGCCGGGAGCAGGACCTGCCCGCCACACCCGAGCAGGTCTGGGACGCGGTCGCCACCGGCGCCGGCAACCTCGGCTGGCTCTACCCGATGGAGGTGGAGCCGCGCGTCGGCGGAAAGGTCACCCGGGGGGACGCCACCGTCGTGGCGTGGGAGCCGCCGCACCACTTCGCGGTCCGGGCGACCCAGGACGGCGGGTTCTCCAACACGCTCACCTACCGGATCGAGTCGGTCGACGGTGGCACGAGCCACCTGCGCATGGGAATCCACTGGGTGCACACGGGCGTCGTCGACGACACCTGGGCCTGGGACAACAAGTCGGACGCGGCCGAGAAGCACGTCGACTTCTACCAGCACGGCCTCGCCGAGTACCTGCGGCACTTCGCCGGCCGCCCCGCCGTCTACGTCAGGGCCCAGCGCCCCGAAACCACCGCCGACCCGGCCGACTTCGCCGTCCTTCGCCGACGCCTCGGCCTCTCCGACGACGCGGCCGTCGGCGACCGGCTCCCACTCCTCGTCCCCGGCCCGGACGGCGGCCCGGAGGATGTGGTGGTGGACTGGATCGGCACCGATTTCATCGGCCTGCGCGGCCCCGACGCGCTGTACCGGTTCTTCAACGGCAGCTCCTGGAACTGGCCGATCTGGCTGGGCCACCACCTGTTCGCCGAGGACGCGGACGAGGAGCAGGCCACCAAGGCGTGGAACGCCTGGCTCAACGACAACGCGTAGAACCGGGACGTCTGATGGAAAGACTGCTCTACGCCGCCGAACTCGTCGAGGAGGACGGCACCTTCACGCTCGTGATCCAGGACGTGAGGCGGGGCACCGTCCAGACCACCCCGGTCCCCAGAACCATGGTCGACAAGCTTCCGACCTTCCTCTCGACGCTCAGCGCCAAGCTCAACCTCACACCGTCGCGCGGCCGTTGGTGAACCTCCCGCGACCCCACGAGGCCGGCGCCGTCCGGCACGGCAGTTCCCGGACGGCACCGGCCTCGTGTCGAGTGTTGCGGCACGCCTCAGAAGCGGGGCCGGCTCTCCGGCGGCGCACTGAGCTCAAAGTCCCGCGTTGACGGTGACGTTGACGATGGCACCGCTGCCCACGTTCCACTTGTCGAGGATCTTCTGGTACGTGCCGTTGCCGATCAGCTGGTCGAGCGCTCGGGACAGCACGGCGGACAGTTCCTTGCGGTCCCGGCCGACCACGATTCCGTAGGGGACCGACTCCCGGTAGGTGCCCACCAGTTGGAACATGCCCCTGCGGTTCGGCGCGGTGGTGTTGTAGGAGGCGGCGGGGTAGTCGTTGAGGTCGGCGGCGGCGGTTCCGGAGGAGACCTCGGCCACGGCCTGCTCGTCGGTGTCCACGGAGTCGATCCGGAGCGGTTTGCCGGTTCTGGCGCAGGCGGCGGACTGGGCCTTGGCGACCTTGATCTGGACCGAGTTGGTCTGCACGGCGATGGTGCGTCCGCACAGGCTGTCCAGGGTGGACAGGCCCAGCGGGTTGCCCGCCTTGACCAGGATCGAGGTGCCGGTGAGGAAGTAGTCGACGAAGTCCACGCCGGGGTTGGTGACGTGGCCGGTGGCGTCCTTGCCCTGCTGGCGGTCGCTGGAGTCGATGACGGCCGACATCGCCAGATCGAGCTTCCCGGACTGGACGGCCGGGATGAGGTCGTTGAAGGGCATGTCGAGGAACCTGACGCGCAGGCCGAGGTAGGAGCCGAGGGCTGTGGCGAGGTCCGGGTCGAGGCCGATGGGTGACCCGCCGGCGTCCTTGTACTCGACCGGGACGTAGTTGAGGTAGGAGCCGATGCGCAGTTCGCCGGCGGCGCGGATCGACTGCGGCAGCCGGGCCCGCAGGGCGGAGGCCGAGTCGGGCGGAGGTGGGGCGGAGGCGCAGCTGGTTGCCAGCAGGCCGCAGAGGCCCGTGGTGGCCAGTGCTGCTCGGCCGGCGGGGAGTCGGGGCATGGAGGTGAGTCCTGGGTGCGGGAGGGGCGGGCGGGTGGAGATGCCGCGCTTGTTGCGGCCGGTGACCATCAGTATGTCGGACAGCCCGGCGGCGGCGGCCTCCTCGACGACGTACTGGATCGCCGGCTT
>NZ_JBSFGU010000095.1:0-10815 GCF_053596725.1 Kitasatospora sp. NPDC001660
AAAGCTACCTCGCCGGCCTTCACCTTCGCGGCGCAATGATCTGGATCAAGGACCTCACCCGAACCCATTGATCACGACCGAATACGCGTCCTAGCAGGCTGGCAAGGCACACATCAGAGATGTCCTCCGTCGATGGCGCCGCTTGGGCGGCTCCAGAAGGCCGTCAGGTTCTCTGCCGGCCAGACTCCGTCATGGAGCGCTGGGTGCAGACCTGCCGCCGAGAGCCGTAGTTACCGACCGGGCTGGCCCGAGTCGCTCCAGGGCCCGGCGCCCCGCCGCTCGGGCGCGAACGGGGTACTGGAGGACAGTGCGCGACGGCCCACCGTCAGCGCTTCCCCCAGGAAGCCGACACCGATCGACAGCTGGACCGGGCGGGCATCCGGGGCGAGCCCGAAATGCTCGGCGGCCTGGGCGAAGCCGGCCGTCACGACCAGCGAGACAGCCGCCACCAGGAACGTCCGGCCGGTGTAGCGCTGCCATAGCACCCCTTCCCGCTCGTAGACCCGGATCGTGGCACCGCGAACCACCCCGAGCGCGGCACCGAGCGCGGCGCCTCCGGCCACCCACGCGTAGTCGCCCGCGCCGAGGCCGTGGTGCTGCGAGAGCGTCCACAGGCCGAGGCCGGTGAGTACCACCGGCGGAGCGAAGAGGTTCCGGGCGTTGAGCGGTTCGCCGCGCAGCCGCCGCATCACCACCACCACGACCACGGCGACGATCAGTGCCACGTAAACCCAGTTGTTCATCCCTGCCCCCGCTTTTTGTAGCCCGCCTGTGCCAAATCGGCAATTTAGCTCAGCTGTGCTATAAAGGCAACGTGCCGAAGATCGTCGACCCCGTGGAACGCCGCCAGGCCGTCGCCGACGCCGTCCTGCGCGTCGCGGCCAGGAAGGGCCTGGAGCACGCCTCACTGCGCAACGTCGCCGAGGAGGCCGGACTCGCCATCGGCTCGGTGCGGCACTACCTCGCGGACAGCTCCGAGCTCATGATCTTCGCGATGCAGGAGCTGGGCCGCCGGATCGACGCCCGGATCCACACCCGCGCCCGCGCCCTGCTCGACCCGGCCCCCGGCGCCGACCGACGCGAACGGACCGCACGCCTGCTCGCCGAGACCCTCCCGCTGGACCCCGAGCGCCGCGAGGAGTCCGCGCTCTGGCTCTCCTTCGTCACCGCCGCCCGCACCCGGCCCGAACTCCGGCCCCGGGCCGCCGAGATGCAAGCTGGGCTGGACGACCTGATCCGGCGCGTCCTGGTCGAGGCCGAGCGCTCCGGCGGCCTGGCTTCCGGCCTCGACCTCGCCGTCGAGACCCGTCGCCTCTCCGCCCTGCTGGACGGCCTCACCCTCCAGGCGGTCCAGCACCCCGACCTGGTCGGCCCGGACGAGCTGCGCGCGGTGCTCCACCGCCACCTCGACACTCTGGCCGCGCCCAGGCCATAGCCACGCGCCGTTCTTGCCGGTGTACTCCTCGACGGCGGTGTGGTCCGGGGTGATCCGGTACAGGCGGCTGCCGGTGGCGGCGACGCTGGTACCGGAGTCGGTGGGCGAGTTCGCGGGCGAGGGCGGTGCAGGGGTCTGACCGGTGGCCGGTGCCGGCGTAGGAGCCGATGGTGCAGGGGGTGTGGCCGGCGGCGGGGCGGTCGGTGCGGCGGCGGGTGCCGACGGGGCGGCAGGGGCCGGGGCGGGCGCCGGTGCGGGTGCGGGGGGCTGGGGCGCGGGTGTCGGTGCTGGGGTTTCGGTGAGCTTGCGGTACCGCAGCCGGACGTACTCGGACGCCGTGTGGCCGGCGATTGTCGCGGCGTACCGGTTGGCGGTCGAGGCGCTGGTGGTCGTGCCGGGCCTGTGCTCGGCGATGTAGCGGAACTCGCCCTTGGCCTGGTCGGTCCAGCCGGCGAACAGGATGGCGTGCCCGTTCTTGTCGAACGGGGTGTCCAGCGCGTCCCCGGGCTGCAACTGCTCCCAGTGATCCGGTCGGCGATGTCCGGCAGGCCGCCAGTGGTCCGGCTCTTGTCGAGCTGCCAGGCCATGGAGATGAAGCCGGAGCAGTCCTGGCGGTAGGGGCCGCCGGTGGGATCGTCCTGCCAGAAGTCGTACTTCGGGCCGTTGACTCCCTGGTGGGTGTACGGCACCTACTTGGCCGTCCAGTCAAGGTGGACGGTTGTGCTGTCAGTCGTGAGTGTGATGCTGTGCCTGTGATGACCTGGGAAGATTTCTGGCAGCTGATCGCGCTTCTTGACGGGCGTGCCGATCAGCGCCGCTGCGCCGATTTGGCGGGCGTGCTTGCCCGACGGCCGACGCCGGGGATCACGGGCTTCGGAGAGCGGTTGGCCGAGGCGCTCTACCGACTCGACCAGGAGCGGTTCGGTTTGCTGCCGGTGGTCGGCCTGAGCACCGAGGACGATCCGTTCCCGCAGTCCGGGGACGTGTTCTTGTACTCCCGCTGCGCGGTGGTTGCGGCTGGACGCAAGGTCTATGAGGGCATGTTCTTCGGGGATCCGGCGCGCTTCTCCGCCTTCACCGCGCCAGCGCTCGACGGCGAGTGGCTCCTCTACGTGGCCCAACAGGCGTATGAGCAGGTGACCGGCGAGGAGTGGGACCGGGTCACGCGCTACGACTTCGAGTCGTACTCCAACCCGGACGGGTGGTCGACCCGTCGGTAGCCGATCCAGCAAGGAGCGCCCGGGAGACCGACCGCCGGCCCGAAAGACCCGCGTCTCCCCGCCGCTCCCCACCCGTCGATCAGCCGCGGGGCCTTCGGCGGCCGCAGCCTGCTGGTACGCACCGACGAGAATCAGCGGTGCGGGGCCATGCTCGACGTCCGCCCGGCGGAGCGGATCGTCGCCGACCACTTCCGGTTGTGGCTCGGCTGCGGGACGCCGGCGGTGGACGGCCAGGGGGCGCCGTGGCGGGACTGGGTGCACGAGCTGCGCGGCTGCTACGAGATTCGGTACCTCGAAGGCGGGAGCCGACCCGAGATCGCTGAGCACGTCGACCGCGCCCTTTCGGTGGCCGAGCGCGCGGAAGCCGGCGAGCACACCGAGGAACAGCTCGCCGTCGTCCTGGACACCCTGGCCACGGCCGAGCACCTCTGCTTCCGCGACCTGCCCGGCCGCCGCCCCCTGCAGGCCTGACCTCACCGCCCAACGAGGCGTCGGCCGCCGCTTGGTGGTCGGCGCCTTTGCCGTCCTGGCCGCGATTGCCGGCTGCGCCGCGGGTGCCTTCGCCGCCGTTCGCGCGGCGGCGAGCTCCTGCTGGTCCTCGATGCCGAGCGCGGCGAGCGGATCCGGCTGCTCCTGGCCGAGACCGGTTCGCTGCGATGGCACTGGGTGCCCCGCCGGGGGAATTTGCAGGATCATCAAGTATGTTGTGCGGGCGTGCGGTTCTGATGAGACATCAGCGTTCTTGCGGCAGGAGTCGCGTGTCCTTACCGGGCGGGTGTCGTTGGGCACATCGTCCGTGTCCGGCTTGACCGGTTGGACACTGGACTACTGCTAGTTGGTGAAGATTGGAGCAATCGCCCTGGAAGCTGCCGCTCTGATGGGGCAGGATGACGCGGGACGCTCCGTAGGAGTGGGGCCGCACCGTATACCGTGCGACGCTTCTTGCACCAGCGAAACGCGACAAAAAAGGGTCGGACGCCGGGCGGATGGGGTAGAACATGGATGTCCGTCACTTCAGGGGACGGTGAGGACGAGTAATGGGCAACGCAGCTCGGGTGGCCGGGGCAGCAACGGGCCACCCTGGAGATAGCATGGACTTCAGGGGTTCAGCCCACCAGCCCACCAAACCGGCCGAGCGATCCGCCGCCGCATCCTCGACCTCGATCGCCGCTGAAGGGCAATCCGCCGCCACCCGCAGTGCCCCGATCGCCGCGGGCGGCGTCAAACGGCGGCGCTACCGGGTGAACCAGCGCGCCCTGATCCTGTTCACCGGCCTGGTCCTGGCCGTCGACCTTGTCCTGGCCGCGGTGACGGCACGCGGTGTTACCGGTCACCGGGACGGTGTAGACACCGGGGTCGTTTTCTTCACCGTTTTCGCCGTCGTCGGCACGGTGGCCGCCCTGGTCGGCGATCGCGTCCTGCCCAGGGAGTACCGGACGCCGGACGACGGAGCCGGGCGGGAGTAGGTATCTCCCGCCCGGCCTGACCTGCCCTGGACATCCTTGCGGTGGCGGCAGGCTATTCGTTCGTTTCCTGCGTCGGCCTGGGCGGTGGGTCGTCGACCTCGCCGCCGGGCCGTCCGTTCGCCGGTTCCGCGTCTGTGGCCCGCTTGGGCGGCTTCCGTTGCCGCTTCGGTGCGGCCCCGGGAGCCTCGGGCGGCGTGGGCGACGTGGTTCGGGGCGGAGCGGGTTGCCGCTTCTGGTTGCGCCACAGGAGCGTCCCTCCCAGGCCCGATCCGCCGGCCAGGGCGGTCCACCCGAAGACCGGCGTGATGGCGAGCACGGTGATCACCGTGCCGCAGACGATGGCCAACGCCACGCAGCACAACAGCATCAACCACCTGCCCCGCCGGGCTTCCTCGTCGCTGTTCATGAAGCGCTGGACGAAGCGGTCCACGAACGCCAGGAACGGCGATTTGATCTGTACGGGCTCGACGGGCTGCGTCGGCCCCGGAGGTATCTGTCCCTGGGCCGGGAGCCCGTGGACGGGGCCGGCCTGGGCGGGGGCGCGGCCGGGCTGCTCCCGGGGCTCGACCTCGGCCGAAGCCGAGTTCCCGAGCGCCGGCTCCCCGGCGGGAAAGAGCGCCTGAGGCAGCGTCGACGCGAGGGCCGACAGGCCGGCCGGGTCCGGAAGGTGTCCCGGCGGCTGCTGCGCTCCGCCGTCCGGGGGGACGGCGCTCCCGGGCGTCTGCGGTGCGATCTGCCCGGTCGGGGGTGGTGCGGGAGGGACATCGGGGGTTGTGCTCACGAGCGGAGTTTCTCCGGATTCGCGCGGGCCGCGCCTGGGCGGGGCCGGTGATTAGTCAAGAACCAGCACTAGGCGCCCCGGATGACCGGGTCTGCCCCTGAGCAAGGACGCGGCCCCCGGGCCGCGCCCCTTCTTCGGTCCCGGCCGGGGCCGGAACGGACCGGGCCGGCTGGGCCCGATCTCTGGTACGGCCGCGCGGCCGTACGCGCCAACTCCATTGACCGTCGGGCGGTACCCCCTCCGCCCCGGTCCCTTCCCCCGCCTTCCCGCCCCGCCCGGGGCGCGTGCATCTTAACGATGGGCATACAGCATACGAGCCGAGCAGACCGTCGGTGATAGCCGACCGAGAGCACAAGATCGCCAGGTGTAGCTGCGGGCCTCAGCTGGCCTCTGAGGTCACAGCCGCAAATTCTATCGCCGACGGCCCGACGCAGGCTCGCCCGCTGGCTACCCGAACTCCTGAACATGCGTCAATAGCCGCCCCGATGAAGGGGGAAGGAACAACCTCCCCTTCCGCACCATCTGATCCCACCTACCAGTCCACGAGTGCCCGACCCCGCCGCTGCCCAGTGAGACGGACCCCGCTTCCGAGCGCGTCGGCTGCCCCGCGTACGACGTTCAGGACGCCGACCCGGACGAGACGGCGGACGAGTCGCCAGCTGCTCGCGGTGTCCCGGGCCCCGCTGCGGTTGTCGGCGGTGGGTGAGGCGGTTCGGCGGGCCTGAACACGAAGGGTGCGCTGGGTGCGCCTGGACATGGTGGTCCTCCTGGCGGGCTTGATGGTTTTCCCGGCGAGCTGCCGGTGCAACTACCGTCGATGAGAGGGGAATTGGAGCTCAAGCTGGAACAATTGGATCCAGAGGGCGAAACAATCTGTCTGACCTGGGGAGACGCATTCAGTGCCTGGAACAAGGAACGGATCGACGCCGCAGCGTGGAGCGAGACCGGGCAGACCTCCGAAGGAAGACCTGTCCGCCCCGACGTCCGAAGCGAAGACGTTCGTCAAGGCCCTCCGCACACACGTACTGCAACCGCTCCAGGCAAGCGGCATCGACTACCGGCGCCTGTCCGGATTGCTGATCGAAGCATTCGGCAGCGGCTACAGCGTGACCACTGTCCAGCGCATCGGCTCCGGCACGAAGATCCCCCCTCGTGAGGTCCTGGACTTCATGCTCGACCTCGCCGACGAGCACGCCGGGCCGCTCGATGACGCGGCCCGTACAACAGTGACCGACGCCTACGATCCGGCCTTGAAACACAGCAACCCCACCCTGCACGAGGTCTACGAGCTCCGGGACCAACTCGCCCGCTGCCGCGCGGATGCCGAACACCTGGCCGACCAGAACACCCGGCTGCAGGCGGACTTAGCAGTAGAGCGGTTGCGGTTCCTGAAATGGACATACGACCACCAGACCAGGAGCTGGAGCGTCATCGGGACATGGTGGCCCGGACCGACGACCGCGTGTCTCACGCTGGAGACCCACGCCCAACCCGGCACTGCCACTGAACAGGCAGAAGCCGAGCCACCGCGCTGGTTCGTGTCCTTCGACCCTCCCGACGCCGCCGCCAATGGTTCCATCGTCCTCGACACGATCTCGCGACCTCGCGTGATCCTGCCCTCTCAACGAGTGCCCTGGTCGCACCGCCCCGTGCCGCCCGGCGACGACCCGGCCGATCCCCCACGAGACCTCACCCAGACCGCCGACGGCGACGAGAAGACGCACTACGAACTGCAAGTTCCTGCGGAAATCTTCGACTCCTCTGGCGGACCTGAGCCCTCCGAGCCGGCCGACGTGCCCGAAGACCCCGGCAACGAACGCGCACAGCCGGCCACACAGCCTGACCCCGCACCAGCCGAAGAACTCACCGACCCGCTCGACAACGCGCAGCCGAACGGGCCTGTGGACGAGGAACAGGAACCCCAGCGGCCCGCGGCTCACGCACCGACGCCGCCCGAAGAACACCACGACACCACCCCGCCCCCGACAGGCACCGAGCACCCTGCCAAAGAAGATCAAGACAGTTCCGCCGCCGACGCCGCCGACACCCGATCCGTCCATCAACCCCCACCACGGCCTCGTCAGCCCCCGGTCACCGGTAACACGGACCCCGACGTCCCCCGCTCGGCCGACCAACTCATCGCCCTGGTGCGTAAGCTCACCAGCAACGGACATAACGATCACGCCTACCAGACCGTCCTGCGCTACGCAGACATCTACACCCCCACCGACACCGGCCGACTCGCCCACCACCTCCACCGGTCCGGCTTCAGCGACCTGGCCCGGCAGATGGCCATCTCCTACGCGACGAGAACCCCGCAAGAAGTCGCCGACCTAGCCGCCACCCTGCGCAACAGCCAGATGGATCGGGTCGTCCCTCCACTGATCGAAGCCTTCGCGAACACACGTCTGATCCCGGACATCGCGCAGCTCGCCCACCGGCTCCACGGCCCATCCAGCGACTGGTACGCCGAGATCCTGCTCTCCAACCTCGGACCCCGCACCCTCGCCGACCACGCCGACCTGGTGGAATCCCTACCCCCCACACGCGCACTGACCCGCACCCTCCTCGGAGACCGGGCACCAGCCGTCCGCGCCGAACTCCTCAGCCGCGGCAACACCAGAGCCGCCGACGCCCTTGCCCCACCGCCTCCCTCCGAGCCCACTGACTCCGACACCCCCAAGCCGTCGTGGACACCCAGCCAAGAACTACCGCAATGAGCCCACAGAAGAATGAACGCTCCTGCCAGGAGGCCGCCACCACCTGCAGGCGGTGGCGGCCTCCTGCGAACCGCCTGGTGCTACCAGCCGACCCCGAGGGCTTCGAGCTGTCCGCGCTGCTCGGGGGTGAGTTTGTTCCGGCGGGCTTTGGTGTTGTTGAGCCAGGTCCCAGCGACACCGTGCCCTCCTTATGCGAGCGCGGCACGCGGACATGCCCCTCCCGTTCGGCGAAGGCGGCGAGCGCAGCCAGGCCCTGTTGGAACCGGTCCATCCGCGACACCTTCGGCTTCGCCTCCGCGGCCTGCTTCGCGGCCACCAGCTCGGCGTCCGGCTCGATGCCGATCGCCGTCAGCAGGTCCCGCTGGTCCGCCTCCAGGTCGGGCCAGTCGGCGCGCTGGGTCTTGACCCAGCGTCCGAGCTGCTCGCCCTCGAACACGGTGTCCTCGGGCAGCGTGGTCCAGCCGACGCGGCCGTCGGACTCCAGCCACCACAACCGTGCCACGGCGTAGGCGCGCTGCCAGGTGATCGGCCACACCGGGCACCACCACGGGTCGATCTCCTCCAACGCCCTGCGTCGCTCCGGCGACAGCGCCCCCGGCTGGTCGGCCGGCACCTGGGCCGCGGCACGCAGCTCCGAGAGCCAGGTGCCGATCGCGTACCCGCCGATGGAGGCGCGTGCCGACGCCGCCAAAGAACCACCGTGCCCCTTCGCCCACACCCGCGCCCAGTCCAGCCCGGCCTCGAACCGGGCGTCGGACACCGACCAGACCATCCCAAGCTGATCAAGCATGTCGACCCGGTGTCGCGCCAATTCACCAGCAGAATGCTCGGCCCGCCGATCCGACAGCCATTTCCCGAGCGGGAAATTCCCCTCTTCTCCAACCATCGCGGAATACGGTACATCGAGCCCGCCGGTCTCCTCGTGCCACCGCCTCGCGTGGTTGATCCCCTCCCGCCAGTACTGGTTCTCACCCGTCAGCACCCGCGAGGCGATGAACAGCGCGAGCACGTTCTCGTCCACCGGAGCCCGGAACCGCACCGGCAGCGTGAACGCCCCCAACCCACCCTCACCAGACCAGCTCCCACCAGGCCCAGACACCGCCTCAGCGCTACGCCCCTTCGTGCGCCTGCCGGACTTCTGGGGCACAGCGAGGGCCTCGACCACGCGTGCGTCGTGAGACCTCAAGGCAGTCAAAATACGAACGAGCGGACCGTAACTGTCCGACTCTAGAATGTCCCCGGGCTCCTCCCCAGGCTTCAGGAAGACCGGCACGATCAGTGATGCCGTTTTTCCCTCACCGGGTTTCATGCGCAGGGCCCGGCCGATGGCCTGGACGATCTCCACCATGCTGCCCCGGCCTTGCAGGAGAACAGAATCTGCGTCCGGGATATCGACTCCTTCGCCGAGGACCTTGCACTGGGCGACGACCCGGTGCCTCAGACCGTCCTCCTCACCGCTGCTCCCGAAATCGGCGATGACCTCCTTGCGGAAGTCGACATCGTGTTCTCCGGAGAGCCACTGCGCCCAGAATTCTTCGGGGTATTTCTGCGGGTTCTCGATGTTCAGCTTTTCGACAGTCTGGTTCAGCGTCTCGCTGAAGTAGCGGGCCTCGACCGTGCGGTTGTGGAACGTGATGCACCGAGCCAACCCCCGCTCGACCATCGTCTTCACCAGCCCAGCCTGGATGGCCGCGATCCGCTCGGCCGGCACCTCGTCCTCGCTGCCGTCCCCCGCCTCACCCACGCCCGGCCCCCACGGCACCCCCTGGCGCCGCGCACCAGCCCGGTCGCCGAGCGGGTCGCGCAGCTCCAGGACCACGATCTCGAACGGCGCCAGCAGCTTCCTGCCGATGGCCTCCGCCAGCCCCAGAGTGAACACCTGAGGCCCGTAGATCCGCTGGTCGTCCATGGACACCGCCAGCTCCTCCGGCAGCGGCTGCAGGGCATCCTCACGCCGCCGCATCGCCTTACCGGGCGGCGCCCAGATCCGCGGAGTCGCGGTCATGTACAGCCGCCGCTCCGCAGGGATCTCCGCCTGGTCGTGCACCACGGTCCACGTCTTCTCGACACTCCCGGAGGACCGATGCGCCTCGTCGCAGACCATCAGCGCCAGCGGGGGCAACAGCTCGCCCTCCCCACCCTCCCGACCCTCCCGCTGCGCCCTGTAGGCGTAGGCGTCGGCGACCGCTCCCACGGAGGCGTAGGTGGCGAACAGGGTGATCGGCCGACGGTGCCTGGCCGCGTGGGCCAGCCACATGCCGATCATCAGCGGGCTGGTGCTCGCCCTCACCCCGTACGGCAGGCCGGAGTCGACCAGCGAGCAGACCGCGTGCATATCCCCGCCCCGGCCGGCCGCCCGCCACGAGCCGACCATCTGCACCAGCAAGTCCAGCGTCGGCACGACCACCAGGACCACGCCCCTCGGCGCGAGCTTCTGCCCGGCCGCGGCCCCCACGTACGACTTCCCGGACCCGGTGGCCATCTGCACCGTCACCCGCAGACCATGGGGGATCAACTGCCCCGTGCGGGACGTCAGGCCCCGCACGATGGCTTCCAGGGCCTCCTCCTGATGCCCCCGCAGCGAGACGCTGGCGGCGGACTGGGCGTCCATCAGGCCCGGCTTCACGACGTCGTCCACGAAGACGAATCTCCCCTCACCCATCCCCGAGCCCACACCGGGGAGCCCACGGGAAACACTGACAGTGCCCTACCGATACATTCGACGGACCGGCCAAGGAATCCGGACGACCGGAATACGAGGCCGGAGAAACCGGCCGTCCGGAATGGCATAAGACCTCGATCAGAATTTCCGGCAAATACCCGAATCGCACGGGTCCAGACCCCGAAACCGGCGGGATCACCTGACAGTCTAAGACTGATACACCAAGGACTGCTGCTCACCCTGCCAGGGTAGCGCACCCCGCCCCGCCGAGGAGCGCGAATCCCGGTCCGGATGATGGACTAGACCAATTTGGCAGGAGTGAAGCCGACCCGCACGCGCCCCGCCGGGCCACCCCCTCCACCCGGCTAGCCTGCCTTGAGATCAGCCATTTTGACTGGCCAAGCCCATGACGAGAGCTCAGCCATCAGGCATCGTGGAGCGAAGCGGAACGATGGCGGCCCGGAAGCGAAGCGCCGGGCCCACCCGGGCGAAGCCCGGGTGCGGACACGCGGAGCGGGTCCCGCCCAACGC
>NZ_JBSFGU010000096.1:0-10523 GCF_053596725.1 Kitasatospora sp. NPDC001660
GTTCCAGGCGTCGGCACCGCGGACCAGGCGGGCGCGCAGCACGTCGTGGTGGTCGAGCACGGTCTGGAGCGCGTCGGCCAGGCGCTCGAAGGTGGCGCCGGCGGGCGTCCGCACGACCATCGTCTGGTTGAACCCGTCGACGGGACCGCCGAGTTCGCGCAGCCACCCGAGGACCGGGGTCTGCGGGACGAGCCCGAACGCGGCCTCGCGCTCCTCCGCCGGCAGAGCGGCGGCGGTGCCGGCGACGGCGGCCAGCGCCTCCGGGGTGCGGTGCTGGAACACCTCGCGGGCGGTGAACACCAGCCCGGCCCTGCGGGCGCGGCTGACCAGCTGGATGGAGACGATGCTGTCGCCGCCCAGCTCGAAGAAGCTGTCCTCGACGGACACCTCCGGCACGCCCAGCAGGTCGCGGAAGATCCCGCACAGGACCTCCTCGCCCGGCGTGCGCGGCCGGCGCCCGCGGCCGCTGCCGCGGTACTCGGGCGCGGGCAGGGCCCGGCGGTCGAGCTTGCCGTTCGGGGTCAGCGGCAGCTCGTCGAGCGCCACGAAGGCGGACGGGACCATGTACCCGGGCAGGGCGGCGGCCAGGTGGGCGCGCAGCACGGGCTCGTCCAGGGCGCCGCCGCGCGGCACGACGTACGCCACCAGGCGCTTGATGCCGGGCTGGTCCTCGCGGACGACCACGGCCGAGCGCAGCGCGCCCTCGTAGCGGGCGAGGACCGTCTCGATCTCGCCGAGCTCGATCCGGAAGCCGCGGATCTTGACCTGGTCGTCGGAGCGGCCGAGGTAGTCGAGCAGGCCGTCCGGGGTCCAGCGCACGATGTCGCCGGTGCGGTACATCCGGCTGCCGACCGGACCGTAGGGGTCGGCGACGAAGCGCTCGGCGGTCAGGTCGGCGCGGCCGAGGTAGCCGCGGGCCAGGCCCTCGCCGGCCAGGTACAGCTCGCCCGCGACGCCCGCCGGGACGGGCCGCAGGCGCTCGTCCAGGACGAGGGCGCGGGCGCCCGTCACCGGGCGGCCGACCAACGGCCGGTCGGTGTCGGCGGTGCTGCTGGTGGCGCTGTCGACGGTGGCCTCGGTCGGGCCGTACAGGTTGTAGCCGGTGACGCCCGGGGTGCGGGCGAGCTCCTGCCACAGGGCCGGGCTCACGGCCTCGCCGCCGAGGGCGAGGATCCGCGGCCGGGCCGTCTCGTCCCGGACCAGGCCGTGCTCGACGAGCTGCTCGGCGTAGGACGGGGTGAGCTCCAGGAAGTCGATCCGGTGCTCCCGGACGTACCCGATCAGCGCCTGCGGCTCGCGCCGGGTGTCGTCGTCCACGACGTGCAGCTCGTGGCCGGCGACCAGCCAGAGCAGCGGGTCCATGGAGGCGTCGAAGGACACGGCGGCGGTGAGCGCCGCGCGCAGCGGCCGGCCGGCGGTGGCGATGTCCGCCGCGTACAGCTCGGTGAAGTGGTGGTGGAACAGGTTGCCGAGGCCCGCGTGCGGGACGACGACGCCCTTGGGCTTGCCGGTCGAGCCGGAGGTGTGGATGACGTACGCCGGGTGCGCGGGCCGCAGGGCGGCGGTGCGCTCGGCGTCGGCCAGCGGGGTGCCGGCCAGCTCGCGCAGCTCGTGGACGACGGCCGGGGAGGTCAGGTCGATCCGCTCGCCGCCGCGGTCGGCGGGCAGCGCGTCGCGGGCGCCGTCGCCCGTGATGACGGCGGCGGTGCCGGCGTCCTGGAGCAGCTGGGCGATGCGCCCGGCCGGGAGCGCCGGGTCCACCGGGACGTACCCGGCGCCGGCCTTCATCACCGCGAGCAGCGCGACGACCAGGTCGGCGGTGCGCGGCAGGGCGACGGCGACGAACCGCTCCGGGCCGATGCCCCGGCCGGCCAGCAGGCGGGCCAGCCGGTTGGCGCGGGCGTCGAGTTCGGCGAAGGTCAGCCGCTCGCCGGAGGCCACCAGGGCGGTGGCGCCGGGGGTGCGGGCGGCCTGCGCCTCGAACAGCGCGGGCAGCGTGGTGGCGGGCACCTCGCGGGCGGTGTCGTTCCAGGTGACGAGCAGCTGCTCGCGCTCCTCGGCGGTGAGCAGGTCGAGCTCGGACAGCGCCCGGTCCGGCGCGGTGACCAGGGCGGTCACGGCGCGGGCGAAGCGCTCGGCGAGGCCGGCCGCGGTCCGCCGGTCGAACAGGTCGGTCGCGTACTCGATCCGGCCGGTGAGGCCGGCCGGCGTGCCGTCGGCGGTGAACTCCTCGGCCAGCTGGAAGGACAGGTCGAACTTGGCACCGTCCACCGTCGCCGTGTGCGGCTCGACGGTCAGGCCGGGCAGCGCGAGCTCGGCCGCCGCGTTGTTCTGCAGCGAGAGCATCACCTGGAACAGCGGGTGGCGGGCCAGCGAGCGCTCCGGGTTGAGCAGTTCGACCAGCCGCTCGAACGGCACGTCCTGGTGGGCGTAGGCCGCGAGGTCGGTCTCCCGGACCCGTCCGACCAGCTCGCGGAAGGTCGGGTCGCCGGCCAGGTCGGTGCGCAGCACCAGGGTGTTGACGAAGCAGCCGACCAGCTCGTCGAGGGCCTCGTCGGTGCGCCCGGCGATCGGCGAGCCGATCGGGACGTCCTCGCCCGCGCCGAGCCGGCCGAGCAGGGCGGCCAGGGCGGCCTGGACGACCATGAAGACGCTGGCGTTGGCCTCGCGGGCCAGCGCGGCGAGCGCGGCGTGCGCGTCGGCGGGCAGGTGCAGCGGCACGGTGTCGCCGCGGAAGCTCTGCTCGGCCGGGCGCGGCCGGTCGGCGGGCAGGGCCAGCTCCTCGGGCAGCCGGGCCAGGGTCCGCTGCCAGTAGCCGGTCTGGCGGGCGAGCTCGCTCGCCGGGTCGTTCTCGTCGCCGAGCACGTCGGCCTGCCAGAGCGTGTAGTCGGCGTACTGGACCGGCAGCGGGGTGAACTCCGGTGCGCGGCCGTCCAGTCGGGCCGTGTAGGCGGCGGCGAGGTCGCGGGCGATGGGGGCCATCGACCAGCCGTCGCCGGCGATGTGGTGGATCACCACGAGCAGCACGTGACTCTGCTCGTCGCTCTGCTCGTCGATCGTGAACAGGTGGGCTCGCAGCGGCACTTCGGCAGCGAGGTCGAAGTCCAGCGCGGCGGCCGCGGCGAGCGCGTCGGCGCTGTACGGCGCGGTGTGCAGCACCGGCCGGGCCTCGGCGGCGGCGAGCACCTGCTGGCGCGGCCGGCCGTCGGTGTCCGGGAAGACGGTCCGCAGGCTCTCGTGCCGCGCGGTGAGGTCGCCGAGGGCGGCGGCCAGCGCGCCGGCGTCGAGCGGGCCGGTGAGGCGGACGGCGAGCGGCAGGTTGTAGGTGCCGGTGCGCTGCTCGAAGCGGTTGAGGAACCAGAGCCGGCGCTGCGCGGCGGACAGCGGCACCGACTCCGGGCGCACCCGGGCGGTGAGCGCCTGCCGGGCCCGGCCCGCGGCGCCGATCCGCTCGCCGAGGGCGGCGACGGTCGGCGTCTCGAACAGGGCGCGCACCGGCAGCTCGACGCCGAACAGGGTGCGCACCCGGCTGACCACCCGGGTGGCGAGCAGCGAGTGCCCGCCGAGGTCGAAGAAGCCGTCGTCGATCGAGACCTGCCGCACGCCGAGCACCTCGGAGAACAGCGCGGCCAGCTGCTCCTCGCGCTCGTCGCGCGGGGCCCGCCCGGCCCCGGCCGCGGCCCCGAAGTCGGGGGCGGGCAGGGCGCGCCGGTCGAGCTTGCCGTTCGGGTTGAGCGGCAGCGCGGCGAGGGTGAGGAACGCGGACGGGACCATGTACTCGGGCAGCGCGGCGGCGACGTGCGCGCGCAGCTCGGCGGCCTGCGGTTCGGTGCCCGCGGCGGGCACCACGTAGGCCACGATCCTCTGGTCCCCGGGGGTGTCCTCGCGGACCAGGACGGCCACCTGGGCGACCGCCGGGTGCCCCGCGAGCACGGCCTCGATCTCGCCGAGCTCGATCCGGAAGCCGCGCACCTTGACCTGGAAGTCGGTGCGGCCGAGGTACTCGATCTCGCCGTCGGCGTTCCAGCGCACCAGGTCGCCGGTGCGGTACATCCGGCTGCCCGCCGGGCCGTACGGGTCGGCGACGAAGCGCTCGGCGGTCAGGCCGGGGCGGTTCAGGTAGCCGCGGGCCAGGCCCTCGCCGGCCAGGTACAGCTCGCCCGCGACGCCCACCGGGACCGGCCGCAGGCCGGCGTCCAGGACGAGCGCCCGGGTGTTGCGCCGGGGCCGGCCGATCGGCGGGGTGCGCCCGGCAGAGCCGTCGCCGCCGTCGCCGCCGTACCAGGCGGTGGCGTACACGGTGGCCTCGGTGGGGCCGTAGATGTTGGCGAGGCGCGCGCCGGGCACGGCGGCCCGGATCGCGGCCGCGGTGTGCGCGGACAGGCCCTCGCCGGCCAGCACCACGAGGTCGGCGCCGAAGCGCGGGGCGCCGGCCTGGCCGAGGGTGTGCGCGAGCGCGGACGGGACGGCGCTGACCAGGCCGTAGTGCCGGCCCTCGGGCGCGTCCAGCAGCGCGAGCACGTCGCGGACCAGCTCGATCCGGCCGCCGGACAGCAGCGGGCCGAACAGCTCGAAGACGGAGACGTCGAAGTTGAGCGAGGTCGCGGCGAGCACGTCGCAGAGCCGCTCGGGGCCGATGTCGGCCGCCGCCCAGGCGGCGAGGTCGGCGACGTTGCGGTGGGCCACCACGACGCCCTTGGGGCGGCCGGTGGAGCCGGAGGTGTAGATGACGTAAGCGGGGTGGCGCGCGTCCAGCGGGCGCAGCCGCTCGGCGTCGGTGACGTCGCCGTCCGGGAGGGCGGCGAGCCGCTCGCGCACCGCCGGGTCGTCCAGCCGCAGCGCGGGGACGCCCCCGGGCAGTGCGCCGGCCGCCTCGCTGCTGGTGAGCACCAGCGCGGGCCGCGCGTCGTCGAGCATGTAGGCGATCCGGTCGGCCGGGTAGCCGGGGTCCACCGGCAGGTAGGCGGCGCCGGACTTGAGCACCGCGAGCAGCGCCACGACCAGGTCGGCGGTGCGCGGCAGGGTCAGCGCGACGAAGCGCTCCGGGCCCGCTCCCTCGGCGATCAGCAGCCGGGCGAGCCGGTTGGCGCGGGCGTTGAGCTCGCCGTAGGCCAGTTCGGTGCCGGCGTGCAGCACGGCCGGGGCCTGCGGGGTGCGGGCGGCCTGCGCCTGGAACAGCTCCGGCACGGTGGCCTCGGCGACCGGGCGGGCGGTGTCGTTCCAGGTGCCCAGCACGTGGGCGCGCTCGGCCTCGGTGAGCACCTCGACGGCGGCGACGGGCTGCTCCGGGTCGGCGGTGACCGCCGCGAGCAGCCGGCCGAGCCGGTCGCCGAGGGACTCGGCGGTGGCGCGGTCGAACAGGTCGGCGGAGTACTCCAGGACGCCGGTCAGGCCGGCCGGGCCGCCCTCGGCGGTGAAGGTCTCCTCCAGCGAGAACAGCAGGTCGAACTTGGCGGCCGACAGGCGCACCGGCAGCGCGGTGGCGCGCAGCCCGTCCAGGTCGAGGGTGGCCTCGGCGTTGTTCTGGAAGGCCAGCATCACCTGGAACAGCGGGTGGCGGGCCAGCGAGCGGACCGGGTTGAGTACCTCGACCAGCCGCTCGAACGGCACGTCCTGGTGGGCGTAGGCGGCGAGGTCGGTCTCCCGGACGCGGGCGAGGAGTTCGGCGAAGGTCGGGTCGCCGGACAGGTCGGTGCGCAGCACCAGGGTGTTGACGAAGAAGCCGACCAGCTCGTCGAGGGCCTCGTCGGTGCGCCCGGCGATCACGCTGCCGAGCGGGATGTCGTCCCCGGCGCCGAGCCGGTGCAGCAGGGCGGCGACGGCGGCCTGGACGACCATGAAGACGCTCGCGTTGTGCTCCCGGGCGACGGCGGCGATCCGCTCGTGCACCTCGGCCGGCAGCGCCAGCGGGACGGACTCGCCGCGGTAGCTGACGTCGGCCGGGCGGGACCGGTCGGTGGGCAGCGCGAGTTCCTCGGGCAGTCCGGCGAGGGCCTGCTTCCAGTGCTCGACCTGCCGGGCCAGCGGGCTGTCCTGGTCGCCCTCGTCGCCGAGCACGTCGGCCTGCCAGAGCGTGTAGTCGGCGTACTGGACGGGCAGCGGCTCCCAGGCGGGGGCGGTGCCGGCCCGGCGGGCGTCGTAGGCGGTGCCGAGGTCGCGGGCGAAGGGGGCGAGCGACCAGCCGTCGCCGGCGATGTGGTGCAGCACCACGAGCAGCACGTGCTCGGTGGCGGAGACCTCGAACAGCCGGGCGCGCAGCGGGGGCTGGGTGGTGAGGTCGAAGCCCTCGGCCACCGCCTCGGCCAGCGCCGCGTCCAACGCGCCCTCGCCGTCGGCCGGTTCTGTGACGGGCAGGCTGAGCGCGGAGGTGCCGGCGGGCAGCACCCACTGGCGGGGGCGGCCGTCGAACTCGGGGAAGACGGTCCGCAGGCTCTCGTGCCGGTCGGTGACGTCGCCGAGCGCGGCGGTCAGCGCGGCCCGGTCGAGCTCGCCCTCCAGCCGCAGCGCGAGCGGCAGGTTGTAGGAGGCGGTGGCGCCCTCGAAGCGGTTGAGGAACCAGAGCCGGCGCTGGGCGGGGGAGAGCGGGATCTCCTCCGGGCGTGGTCGGGCGGTGAGCGCGGCGCGGGCGTGCCCGGCGTCGGCGATCCGCTCGGCGAGCGCGGCCACCGTCGGCGCCTCGAAGAGGGTGCGGACGGCCAGCTCCACGCCGAACACCGGGCGGATCCGGCTGACCAGGCGGGTGGCGAGCAGCGAGTGCCCGCCGAGGTCGAAGAAGCTGTCGTCGACGGAGACCGCGGGCAGTCCGAGGATCCCGGCGAACAGCCCGGCCAGGATCTCCTCCTGCGGGGTGCGCGGGGCGCGGCCGGCCGAGGCGGTGAGCGCGGGCGCGGGCAGTGCGCGGCGGTCCACCTTGCCGTTGCCGGTCAGCGGCAGCGTCTCCAGGGCGACGTAGGCGGAGGGCACCATGAAGCCGGGCAGGCCGTCGGCGGCGTGCGCGCGCAGCTCGGCGGGCTCGATCCGGGCGCCGGGCGCGGCCACCAGGTAGGCGACGAGCCGCTGGTCGCCGGGGGTGTCCTCGCGGACCATCGCGGCGGCCTGGGCGACGGCGGGGTGCCCCGCGAGCACGGCCTCGATCTCGCCGAGCTCGATCCGGAAGCCGCGCACCTTGACCTGGTCGTCGGTGCGGCCGAGGTAGTCGAGCGCGTCCGCCGCGTTCCGGCGCACGAGGTCGCCGGTGCGGTACATCCGGGCGCCGGGCGGGCCGTACGGGTCGGCGGTGAAGCGCTCGGCGGTCAGGCCGGGGCGGCCGAGGTAGCCGCGGGCCAGGCCGTCGCCGGCCAGGTACAGCTCGCCGGCCACGCCCCGCGGGACCGGCCGCAGGGCCGCGTCCAGGACGTACGCCCGCATGCCGTCCAGCGGGCGGCCGATCGGAATGGCGGCCGGCACCTCGGCGGCGGAGCCGATCCGGTGGGTGGTGGCGAAGGTGGTGGTCTCGGTCGGGCCGTAGCCGTCGACCACGGTCAGGCCGGGGCAGGCCTCCAGGACGCGGCGCACGGCCGCGGCGGGCACGACGTCGCCGCCGGTCCACACCTGGCCGACCCGGGCCAGGCAGCCGGGGCCGTCCTCGGCGATCAGCCGGAACAGGCCGGCCGTCAGCCACAGCGCGGTGACGCCGTGCCGGGTGACGGTCTCGCGCAGCCGGACCGCGTCGAGGTCCCCGGCCGGGGCCACGACGACCTGGCCGCCGCCGAGCAGCGGCACCCACAGCTCGTAGGTGGAGGCGTCGAAGGCGGTCGGCGAGTGCAGCAGCACCCGCTCGTGGCCGGACTCGAAGCGGCGGTCCTCGGCGAGCGCCACGACGTCGCGGTGGGTGACGCCGACGCCCTTGGGCAGGCCGGTGGAGCCGGAGGTGAACATCACGTAGGCGAGCTGGTCCGGCCGGACGTCCACCCCGGGGTCGTGGGTGGGGCCCTCGGCGAGCGCCGCGGCGGCCTCCAGGACGGTCAGCTCGACGTCCTCGTCGAGGCCGAACCCGGCCGCGTCGCCGGCCGCGTCGGCGATCAGGACCGCGGCGCCGGTCTCGGCCAGGATGTGCCGCATCCGGGCGGCCGGGAAGCGCGGGTCGAGCGGCACGTACGCGCCGCCGGCCTTGAGCACGCCGAGGATCGCGGCGACCAGCTCGGGCGAGCGCTCCATCAGCAGCGCGACCCGGTCCTCGGGGCGGACCCCGGCGGCGAGCAGCTTGTGCGCCAGGCGGTTGGCCCGGGCGTCGAGTTCGCCGTACGAGAGGCTGCCGGTCTCCGCGACCACGGCCTCGGCGGCCGGCGCCCAGCCGGCCAGCTCGGCGAAGAGCCGGGAGAGCACGGGCACGGCCGCGCCCGGGGTGCGCGGGGTGCCGACCAGGCCGTGCAGCAGCCGCTCCCGCTCCTCGGCGGCGAGCAGCGGGATCCGGCCGACGGGCGCGTCCAGCAGCTCGGGGGCGGCGGCCAGGACGCCGACCACGCGCTCCAGCAGGGCGGTCGCGGCGGCGGTGTCGAACGCGCCGGTGCGGTGGTCCAGGCGCAGCTGGAGCCGCTCGCCGGGCACGGCGGTGAGGATCAGCGGGTAGTGGGTCGCGTCGTGGCCCTCCAGGCCGGTGACGCGCAAGTCCCGGCCGAAGTCCAGCACGTCGGCGTCGAGCGGGTAGTTCTCGAACACCACGAGGGTGTCGAAGAGTTCGCCGAGGCCGGTGGCGTGCTGGAGGTCGGTCAGGCCGAGGTACTGGTGGTCCAGCAGGGCGGCCTGCTGGTCCTGGAGCCGGTGCAGCAGGGCGCCCAGGGTCTCGGCCGGGTCGAGGGCGACCCGCACCGGCAGGGTGTTGATGAACAGGCCGATCATCGACTCGATGCCGGCGACCTGCGGGGGGCGGCCCGAGACGGTGCCGCCGAAGACCACGTCCGCGCGGCCGGTGAGCTGGCCGACGACCAGTGCCCAGGCGGCCTGGAGCAGCGTGTTGAGGGTGGTGCCGCGGGCCCGGCTCAGGGTGGTGAGGCGGGCGGTGAGCTCGGCCGGCAGCTCGGTGGTGACGCGGTCGGGCGTGCCGGTGCCGCCGTCCCGGTCCGCCGGGGCGACCAGGGTGGGCTCGGCCAGGCCGTCCAGCACCTGCCGCCAGGCGGCCTCGGCGACGGCCCGGTCCTGGCCGTCCAGCCAGCTCAGGTAGTCGCGGTGCGGGGTGACCCGGGGCAGGCTCGCGCCCTCGCCCCGGTAGAGCGCGAACAGTTCCTTGACCAGGACGGGCATCGACCAGCCGTCGAGCAGGATGTGGTGGTTGGTGAGCACCAGGCGGTGCCGCCCGGCGCCGGTGCGCAGCACGGCGAAGCGCATCAGCGGGGCCCGCGCCGGGTCGAAGCGCTCGGCGCGGTCCTCGGCCGTCCACGCGGCGAGGTCCTCCGGGCGGTCGGTGAAGTCCAGCTCGCGCCAGGGGAGTTCGACGGCGGCCGGGATCACCTGGAGCGGCGTCTCGAAGCCGTCCTGGCGGAACGCGGCGCGCAGCGTGCCGTGCCGGGCGAGCAGCGCCCCGGCGGCGGCGCGCAGGGCGGGGACGTCCAGCGGGCCTTCGATGTCGAGGGCGAGTTGGACGGTGTAGACGTCCTGGCCCTCGGTGTCGTAGGTGGCGTGGAAGTACAGGCCCTGCTGGAGCGGGGAGAGCGGGAGGAGGTCGGCGAGGGGGCCGTGGTCGGCTTCCAGGCGGTCGATCTGCTCCTGGGTGACGGCGAGCAGCGGGCGGACGTCGGACGGGGTCAGGCCGCCGCCGGTGGTCGCCGCGAGGGCGCGCAGGGCGGTGAACCAGGCCTCGGCGAGTTCGCGGATCCGCTCCTCGGTGAACAGGCCGTCGGGCCAGGACCAGTCGGCGGTGAGCTGCGGGCCGTCGGCGGTGTCGAGGGTCGCCGCGTTGAGGTCGATCGCGTGGGCGAGCGGCATCCGCGGGTCGCGGCCGTCGCCGAGGTCGGCGTCGGTGCACAGCGCCCAGTCGGTGCTGTCCCCGGCGGCGGCGAAGCGGCCGAGGTAGTTGAACCCGAGCTGTGGTCGTGGGAGTTCGGCGAGCGCGGCGCCGGCCGCCGAGTACCGGAGGAGGCCGTAGCCGATGCCGTTGTCCGGCAGGGCGTGCAGCTGCTCCTTGACGGCCTTGAGGGCGCGGGCGGGGTCGCCGGGGGCGCCGGGGTCGAGGCGGACGGGGAACATGCTGGTGAACCAGCCGGCCGTGCGCGTGGTGTCGGCGTGCTCGACGACGTTCTCGCGGCCGTGGCCCTCCAGGTCGACGAGCACACCCGTCCCCTGGCCGGGGCGCCACGCGTCGACGGCGAGGGCGAACGCGGTGAGCAGCACGTCGTTGACGGTGGCGCGGAAGCGCACGACGGTGTCGGTGAGCAGGGCGGCGGTGACGTCCGACGGCAGGGTCAGTGACAGGTGTCGGGCGGTCGCGGCGGTGTGCACGGCCGGGTCCAGCTCCGCGAGCGGCGCGTCCGGGCCCGCCGACTGGGCCT
>NZ_JBSFGU010000097.1:0-10394 GCF_053596725.1 Kitasatospora sp. NPDC001660
TGAACGAGCGGCGAGGGCGTGGCTTCTTCTTCCCCATGCTCTCCATGATGGACATCATCCTTACCGGGGCCGAAGCCCCTGATCAGGGGTGTCCGCCAAAGCGAATCAAGCCCACGACTCCGCCGCCGTTCGACCCCAAGAAACAGCCGGATCCCCTCACGCAACAGGGCTGCCTTGCCGACCTGCCCTCCGAGTCGGTTTACGTGCAGGACCGCTTCAACGCCTGCTCCTCGCACGACCTGTACATCGGGGAGAAGACCAACGGCGTGCTCCAGGGACTGGGCGTCTTCAGGTACACGGTGATCGGCAGCGCCGGCTTCGGGGACACAGCGGATCGCATCCTCACCTTCCAGAACCTCGTGGACGACATCCGCGTCGAGGGCGAGTTCAATCCTGCCGTCGTCCTGGATGGTGCCGTCTTCTGCACGGCCGCCGTCGGGAAGGGCGAATGCCACTCCCGCAACAGCTTCCACACCTCCGTCTTCGAGCAGTGGCGTCTCACCGGCGGGGAATCCTGGTCGTTCAATGTCGATGTCCCGCCCGGTGGCGGCGTCGGCCGCGACGATGTGATCAAGGAATACCTGTCGCCGGGGTTCAACATCACGTTTCCTCCCGGCTACGACTCCGACCACCGCCCGATCGGTCTCCTGCCGTTCCTTGTCCGCTGGGACAACGCCTCCTACGTCAAGCAAGGCGACAGCATTGACGGAGCAGCGATCTTCGATGACATCGCACCCCTGACGTACAACTTCAGCTACCAGGGGACCGACCAGGCCACCGCCCATATCTACGACGCCTTGGCCTACCCCAACAACACAGTCCCCAGCGACCCGTGGGGCAAGAAGATCATTCCCGGGTTCAAGGACAACCCGCTGCACCGCCTGTACAAGAACTACTCCCCGCCCGACAGCGAGACCCGGTACAACGCCAACCGGACAACCGCGACTGCACAGTGCGGTCCTCGGCACGGCAAAGAATGCGACGAATTCCCGATGGCCTCCACGTACGAGGGAGCAGCCAAGGCGGACTACGAACTCGGGGCCGATCCGTGGGCATACTCGGCCCGCCTCATCGACAGAGACGACAACCAAAAGGCCGGACGCATCGCTCAGGACTTCTACGCCTGGTACCGCGTCCTGGACCCCGGCTTCGACAGCGCCGGCCACCCCCGGGGCTACATCGACTCCTTCTACATCCAGATCCTGCCGTAGCTTCAGTGCCGGGCCGCCGCATGCCGCTTTGATGGACACCCGTGGTGCGGCGGTCAGGCCGCAGAGCAGGCTCCCCTGCCGGACGGAACGCCTGGCAGGGGGGCCTGCTCCCCGGCGATCGCGTCGGAGTAGGCAGCGATGTCCATGCAGAACTGCTGCAGTTCGGCGCTGGGTTTGGTGTGGTGGTCCTGGTCGAATACCTCTGCTAGCCACCGGTTCTTGTCTCGGGCAGGCACACTGGGCACCCACGATTCCAGCTCGCCGACCGGGACCAGGAACAGCCCACTGAGGCGCAGTGTTCGATGATGCGCCGTGTTGCGGCGTACGACGGTGTTCCGGAGAGCCCTGGGGTCCGCACTCGGGGCCGTGATCGGCGGCATAGGCGGCGGAGTAGGCGCGTACATCGGTGCTTCGATCGGAGCGGCCGTAGCCAGGAGCGTGAGAAAGAAGCTGGCGGTGTAGCCCCTGCCCAGGCAGCAAGCGAGACAAGGCGCCGGGCACCGAGGCGGCGCGGACGGGCGAGGCGGCGGTACAGCGGACCAGAAACCGGGAGGCACTCCTCGATCTTCCAGCGGCAGCCCTGCGATGCGGACGAGCTCCACGCGGGGGAAGGCCCCGATCCTCAGGAGAAGTTCCCACATGCTGGTTGCTGCATCGATCACATGGGCACACTGCCCGGGACGCTGTGACTACATGCGGCGCGGTCATCCGCTGGTGGGACAGGGCGGCGAAGACCGCCCCGCACCCGCTCTCACCCGGCTACACTCCCCACTCCCAGGCCGTTGAACAGCGGAAATGGAGAAGTCCGGCTGGAGTACTAGGTGATCTCCCAATGGATATTCCCAAGAAATGTAGGGGTATTGGGATCAAGAATATTTCCTCCCCCGGTTGCGCCTATTTCGGGGAGTCCGCCTTGCGGGCTGATGAAATCCTGCAAGTCGAGCACTAGGCGCGCATCTGAAGAAGGTCCATCAAAAATAAACGCCACCTCCTGCCCGGGCCTGCCGTCCCAGTCAAATTCGCCTCCCGATGACGGGATGAATGCGGAAGCTCCGCGCCAGTATCCTCTTAGTTGAGTTGCACCCGGGGGAATGGCTGAGATATTCATATTGATAAACTGAAAGGCGTTCGGGTCCCCCGCGTCCGTTAATTTGACGTCTACGTTGTAGCTGGACACTTTCGACTCACTCTTGATGGCTTTATATTCATGTCGGATTCTCGTGGCACTATTTGAGAATTGCTATGCTACCCCGGTTCCGCGTCTTCTGGTGCCTTCTGCGTCAAGCCCGAGTCGCTTGAGCATGACTGGATCTGGAGATTTGAATACGGCTGGCGGAATATAGAGCGTAGTTATCGGACATACGTTTGCCTGAGGCAGGTCGCTCAGGGCGATCTTATCTATCCTTGGAGGGTAAATTGGCAGTATGGATGCTTCATAGATGGTTGCAGTGTGGTCTCGCCCGTAATGCCGCATAAGATGGTCGGCAAGGGTTGCCAGTGCGCGTGGATCGTAGCCATTGGGTCGATATGTGAGATCCCCAAGCACCCCTATTTGCCATAGAATCACCTGGCTTGACGTGTCAAACTCTCGAGAGTTGACCAAAAAGTCTGTGGCCTCGAAGCTCTGTATGCCGGGAATGCCTGGGTCGATTCCCAGATCAGCGAACAAGCAATCCTCGGCGGATACCCCGGGCAGCATGCGGGCGGGGATCCCCTCTGCGCGCGCCTTTCGAATGGCCAGGTGGCTTGGTGTTGCAAATACGCCGGGGTGCCCGTATAGGGCCACGCATACATTGAGGCCTGTGCGGGCATTCGCTAGAATGTGATTCGCCATATCCTCATAGGATATTGATCGGTCCTGGCCGTCGCGATAGAATTTGGCAAGTGATTCACAATCGGAGTTGAGTGATTTTAGGTACTCCTCCGTGATGCTGTCGGCAACCAGATGGAGAAGTTTATCGGCCTGGCGCATAACATTGAGTGCTTCGATCGTAACTTGCCCTCCTGCCTGTATGCCAGTCCCAACGACAGTAACCGATCCACTGGAGGGTCTAGGCTCAATGTTATGCGCCATTGCTAACTCCTAGATGGAGAGGGTGATGCTTATTGTGATGGGCGTCTTTTTGTCTTCTCCTGTAGCCTCTTGGACTGCCGCAAGAATCCCATCCTTTCCATCAAGAAGGGCTTTCTTGTTTTCTGCGCTGAGGTTTGATGCATTGATGTACGATTCGGGGTTTTCCTTGAAAGCCTGGGCTTGCTGTGGGTTTTCTGAGAGGCTGACAAGGAAGTTTGCGAGTTCAGTCCCAGCCATAATTGCCCTCCTGTGTCTTTGGGTGTTGCCTAAGATTCCGAATCGGGTAGCGCTGGCAATCTCTCGACTAGCGAGCGCCTGGGTCCGGCGATGTCCCCTGAACCAGAATGTGTCAAGGTCGTCCCCTGCGCCACTCGTACACGGCTGAGCTGAGAATCTCGCTACTTCGCGCCGTCCGGCAGGTGCGCTGGCGCCATCCGACATGCGGCGGCACTCGGAGCCTGGATCAGCGACGAGGCCGGGTTCGCGATCACGCCGCCGCGCGCCCGCACCTGGGGGCCAGCGCGGAACACAGGTCGTGTCCCGCCGCGTGGTGTAGCCGATCTTGTTTGAGATCTTCACAGGTGCTCGGCTGCAGAGCGGCCGAACGGCGCGCTTGGGCCGAAGCCCACAGCGACCTACAAGCAACACGCGGAAGCCATCGAGAGTACTGTCGATGAAGGCGATCAGGCTGGCAGGGAGCTCGTACAAGCCGCCAATATGCTGAGAGAAGGTCCCGCGTTGCACCGGCGTCACTACAAATTCGAGCTGACTGGGCTCTACGGGGCCTTGATCATATTGGCGTTATTGCCGTTGGCATCCTGAAGCCGGAGTGTGTAGTAGGGCTCTATGTTCGTTGGCTGAGTAACATACCACGTGTATGACCGAGAGCTCAATGAGGAGTCCACTTCGCTAATCGTGGGCTGAAGAGTGAGGACGTCACCGCTCACACCGAAGGTCCCGACTTCATTCTTCCCGTTGAGCATATAAGAGTAAGATCCGTCCTGATCGAATGTGTAGGACCAAGCCGCACCAATGGCTTTGTCCTGCTCGCTCCAAGTACCGACCAGTTCCTGCGGGACCTCTGCAGGTGCGAGCGCGCGCGGCACGTGGCCAGAGGGGCGTTGAGCCAGGCCTATAGCTGCAACCGGTGATGACACAGGTTCGGCATTGCCTGGTTGGAAGCCGATAGCTCCGAATGTGAGGACCCCGCAGAGGACGGGAAGGGGAGCGAAGTGGGCGACTAAGCGCGCGCGTTGGGAAGTACCCATGATGACCTTCTTGGAGATCGAATCGCAATCACCATGGCATGGCCGAAGAGCTGCGCATGGGCGCTCAAAGGTCAGCCATCACGGGAGCAAGGAAATGCAGATCCACTGGCGCAAATCCGGCTCCTCGAAGTTTGACTAGTCGCTTCCAAAACAGCAGGTCAAAGGCTTCTTCTTTCATCACTCTCACCCGGACGAGAGGCCATGTCAAGTTGGGCGCGATGCCCTTCGGCCTGCGATTATGATGCGCCGGTCCTCGCAGAACAGGTACGGCTTCAGGCGATCGTTAGGATAGGCGCGGACGGTGTTCGTCGAGTACGCCTGCACCAGGGCCGTTTTAAAGCCCTGGTGAGAACGTGAGTCCGTAGGTCACGGCGACGCGGGAATCCAGGCTGGGCCGTCACGAACGCAACGAAGCTCCGGTTGAACGGGGTGACCTTCCCAAGTCGCCCTGAACCGCCGGAGATGCTCCTATCGTCTGTCAAGCGGCCTGTGCGAGGTCGATTCTGGGGATGTCTGCGCAGGTCAGGGCCCTGAAAACCTCGCGGGCTACGTAGCGCTTGAGGCAGCGGATGATGTCCTTCTTCTGGAGTCCCTGAGCGGTGCGGCGGGCGATGTAGTCGCGGGTGCGCGGGTCGTGCCGCATCCGGACGACGACGATGCGGTAGAGGGCGGCGTTGGCGGACCGGTTGCCGCCACGGTTGAGACGGTGGCGATCCCGCCTGTGAGTGTGTGGGGTGGTGTCAGCGGGATGGGCGGCAGCGGGCTGGTTGAGGGCGGGGGATTGCTGAGCTGGGCTTTTCGTGATCGAGATCGTGGATCTCGCCGCGGCTGCCGCCCGGTTCAGGGAGCGGCGGGGCGCCGAGTGGCAACGCGAGCGGATCCGCGCCCTGCTGCGTACGGCCGGGATGGCGGAGGCGGAGCTCACCACGGGCAAGCTGCGGATGCCCCCGTACAGCGAGATCGTGCGCGACGCCGGCGAGCGGGCGAACATCGGTAACGCCGTGCTGCTGTGGAGCCTCTGCAGCTTGCTCGCGCACGGGGACCTCTTCGGCACCAAAGTCATGCTGGAAAGCGAACTCGTGGCCGGCCCGCTGCGCCCGCACCCACCGGCCGAGCTGCTCGCCCTCGAACCCTGTCTCCACCGGCAGCTGCGCCCAGTCGACCCGGCCGTCCGACTCCAGCCACCACTGCCGGGCCACCGAGTACGAGCGTTGCCAGGTGATCGGCCAGGCCGGGCACCACCACGGGTCGATCTCCTCCAGCGCCGCCCTGCGCTCCGGGGCCAGTGCCCCAGGCTCGCCCTCGGGCCCAGTCGCCCACCCGGACCAGCGGTGCCGGGGCGGACAGCCGGTTGGCGACCAGCATTTCGATCACCTGGCCGTGGGTGAGGTGTGCGACCTCGCGGATCGGGCACCCAGCTCGTCGACGATCCCGGCCACGTCCAGCCGGCGCAGAAACTCGGCAGAGGCAGGCAGAGCGCCCAGACGCCTCTCCACCACGGGTGTCAACTCCACGGCGAAGCGCGGACGGTGGACCCGTGAGCGACGTGAACGAGATATCGGCACGTCAGGTTCAACGACCGGCACCCCTCCGGGATACCGGTCGCATCACCACATCATCCGAACTCGTTATGTGCGAAGTGCGGGGCTAGCAGACCTTCACGAACCAGACCGGTCCCCAGTCCGCGTACGCGTCGAACGAGGCCCACGGAGAGTTCTGGTTCGCCGGCGGCGTGCTGTAGACCAGGTTCTTGGTCTTGCCGTACATCCGGGCCACGGTGCCCGTCGACTGGTGGTTGAACCAGGAGCCGCCGCTGTTCCAGCCGTTCGGGATCTCCCAGTAGACGCCGCAGCTGGAGTGCTTCCAGATGGTTCCCTGGAACTCCGCCGACTGCCACCCGCAGAACCAGGTGTACGGGCACTCGCTCCAATCCGCCGGTGCCCTGGTGGTGACCAGGTCGCGGGCGTACTTCTCGCCCGGCACGACGACCAGCAACTGGCTCCCGTCCGGCCGCACGATCTGGTTGGCGGACACCTGCGTGCCGCCCTGCGCGAGGTAGTGATCGACGTCCCGCTGCAGCTGCGCCGCCTGCGCCCCGGTCAGGCCGGCATGCAGCGTCTGCGCCGCCCACTTCGCGGCGGCCGGCTCGGTGCCCGCCGTCGCGGCGGTGGCGCGGTGCGAGACGCCGGCCGCCGCGACGAGCGCCAGCAGGAGTGCGGTGAGCACGACGAGGATCCGCCTCGCCGCTCCGCGCGACCCGCTGGATAACCGATGGTTCGGCATGTGGGGTTCCTGCCTTTCCCCGTTCGGCGGCCGCTCACGGCCGCAGCAATACCATGAGCATGCCCACCGTTCGAGTCCGCCAGTCATCGAATGCCCGGGACAGGTGCAAATGCGCCACCGGAGCTCGCGATCTCGCCCCTACGGCGTGACCGCGTACAACTCCAGCGACCAGAGCGATTACGGCTTGGTCCACGATTGCTGATGGGTGCAGTTCCTTTGAAGGGAAGGGTTGGGGGATGCTGCTCGTTGAAAAGCAGCCGCTCTCTGCTCGGAGGTGACCCCTTCCGTGAGCGGGCGGCCCCGGCCAGCGGGCAGACTGGAGGCCACACAAGGAGGACGCATACATTTCGATGAGCCGATGTACCAGTTCCGGTGCCATGTCACGCGGCAGGAAGGCCCCCCGGACTGGAACCCGTACCTTCAGGCCCGCAACTCCGTTTGTGGTGACCTCAGGGCAGACGGTCAGCGCACCCGCCAGCTGCTGGGGAATTACGTGAACACAGCCCCTGGGGAATTACGCCGTCGTCGACAACCCGGACGACGCGGCCGCCAGCAGTCCCTGCAGTCACCGAGCTGCGGGCCCTGCCTCGGGCGCCGCCCGCTTGCGCCTGGTTCGGCCGGGGACACCAGACTAATTGTCGGTGAGGGCGGCCAAGAGCTGGCGGGCTCGGATGGTGCCGTGGTGGTCATGGCCGAAGTGGGTGCGCCAGGCGTCGTGGGTGGCGTGCAGGAGTTCGACTGCTTCATCGTTGCGGTGCAGATCCGCAAGGGCGGTTCCGAGCACGGTGGCGGCTTCCAGCGCGCGATGGTGAGCGGGGCCGAGGCGGCGCTCGCACTGGCTGAGGCACCGCCGGGCCTCGTGTTCGGCGTCAGCGGGCCGGCTCGATGCGAGCAGCGCCGCGCTCCTCGCCAGAAGTATCGCGCTCCGATCGTGCGTCAGTGCGCTGGCGCCCGGAGTCCGGTCGAAGGTCTCCTGCGCCTTGTCGACGGCGGCGAGCGCTTCCTGGGCCCGGCCCTGACCGGTCAGCGCCCGGGCCGTGCCGAGGTGCAGCACCATCAGGAACCTGCCCAGGCGTTGCCGGTGTGCCTCCTCGAGCACCGGGAGCAGCGCCTGTTCGGCCTGCTCGTAGTGGCCGTGGAGTGAGAGGCTGAAGGCCAGGCCGTTGGTGGCGGCCAGCGGCAGCATGATCCGGTGGATGTCGTCAGTGCCGCTGGCGGCGGTCTTCACGGCGTCTGCTTCCGCGACGACTTCCTCGTGCAGGCCGAGGTAGGCCAGGTGCTGGAGGCGGTCGCTGCGGCTCTTGAGGACGAGCTGGTGATCGGAGGAGGTGATGCGGGCGTGTGCTGCGGCGGTGGCGGCCAGGAGGTCGGCGGCTTCCTGGTGGCGGCCCATGTCACCGAGGACCAAGGCCAGTACGTCTTGTCCGTCGCGCCCCTCGAACCTGCCCGGAACCGGCTGGGCGGCGATTGCGGACCTGGCCTCGCTCTCCGCTTCCTGCAGACGGCCCTGCATGCGGAGCGCCTGGGCCAGAAGGGTGCGTGCAGAGCCGACCAGCGAGCCCGCCCCGTCCGCAGCGGCCTCCAGGACAGCGCGTAGCTCCCGCTCAGCGTCCACCCAGCGCAACTGCTTGTACAGGTACTCAGCCGCCTCCAGCTGACGGTTCAACCGCCGACGCTCCCACCAACCCACCGCTTGTTTCCTCTCCCAGGGCAAACGACGACGAGCATAGGGCCCGACCACTGCGGCGGGCATGGGCAGGTGCCGCGCTCGACTGGTGAGCTCGCATGTTCTGGTGTCGCGTATTCGCGGCTGAGCCCAGTTGAGGTTCACGGTGGGTGATCTGCGCAGCCTCACACCTCAGCGGCACCCGGCTGTCTGCGGTGATTGCGATGATGAGCGGCGGCAAGTCTCATGTGTCTCTTGAGGAGCGGTTATGGCGTTCAAGACCGAAGCCGATTCCGAAGTCGTCGAACGGGACGAGTGGTCCTATTCGCCAGCTGTCGGCGTCGGACCGCTCCGGTTCGGCATGACAGTCGACGAAGTGGTCGGCGGCCGGGTTGCGTCCAGGGAAGTGGTGTACGGGTTCCACCCGATCCGGGGGTTTCGTCCCGGGAGCGGGTGTCGCTCGAGAACGTAAGACGGCCACCGGCTGATTCTTCGAGAACGACCAAGCTCTTGAAGGAGATCCGCACGATGACCGCACCCGACAGTCTGCCCTTCGCCGCCCTGTTGGAGGAGAACCTGGCCTCGGCGAGTCCGGACTTGTTGCGCTCGATGGTGAAGACCTTCGCTGAGGCGATGATGTCCGCCGACGTCGACCGGGCCTGCGGCGGCGAGTACGGCCGCCCGGGCGAGGACCGCGTCAACTCCCGCAATGGCTATCGGCATCGGGACTGGGACACGAGGGTCGGCACGATCGACCTGGCGATCCCGCGTGTCCGCTCCGGCTCGTACTTCCCCGGCTGGCTGCTGGAGCGCCGGCGCCGCTCCGAGCAGGCCCTGATCAGTGTGGTTGCCACCTGCTACCTGCTCGGTGTGTCCACCCGCCGGGTCGAGAAGCTTGCCGAAAGCCTCGGCGTCACCCAGCTGTCCAAGTCCCAAGTCAGCGAGATGGCCCGGCACTTGGACGATCGGGTCGCCGAGTTCCGCAACCGGCCCCTCGACCAGGGCCCCTACATCTTCGTCTGGGTCGACGCGCTCACCCAGAAGGTCCGCGAGGGCGGCCGGGTGGTCAACGTCCACGCCCTGGTCGCGGTCGGCGTCAACGCCGACGGGCACCGCGAGATCCTCGGCATCGACATCGCCGCAAGCGAGGACGGGGCCGGCTGGACCGCGTTCCTGCGGTCCTTGGTCGCCCGCGGGCTGGCGGGGGTGGAGCTCGTCGTCTCCGACGCCCACGCCGGCCTCGTGGACGCGATCGGCGGCGTGCTGCCCGGAGCCTCCTGGCAGAGATGTCGTACCCACTACGCGAGGAACCTGCTGTCCCAGGCCCCGAAGTCCGCGCAGCCCTGGGTCGCCACCCTGTTGCGGACGGTCTTCGAGCAGCCGGACGCCGCCTCTGTCCGCGCCCAGATGGCCAAGGCCATCGCCGCCCTGGACGAGAAGTTCCCCAGGGCCGCCGAACACCTGGAGGCGGCCCTGGAGGACCTGCTCGCCTTCACCGCCTACCCGAGGGAGGTCTGGAAGCAGATCTGGTCCAACAACCCGCAGGAGCGGCTGAACAAGGAGATCCGCCGCCGGACCGACGTGGTCGGCATCTTCCCCGACCGCTCCGCCGTCATCCGGCTGGTCGGCGCGGTGCTGGCCGAGCAGAGCGACGAGTGGGCCGAACAGCGCCGCTACATGGGACCCGAGATCCTCGGCCGCTGCCGCGTTCACCTCATCGAGGGAGAAACGGCCAGTGACCTAACCCCAACTTCCCTCACCGCATAGCCTGTTAACGAATCACCGAGTGGCCGTCGATACACCTCCTAATGAGGTTGTCAAGCTGCGGCAGTGACAGAAAGGTTGCTTCGGTAGCACTTTCCGTCACGAATGAGAGCCCACAGGACGTTCAC
>NZ_JBSFGU010000098.1:0-10368 GCF_053596725.1 Kitasatospora sp. NPDC001660
TCAGTTGCGCTCGCGTCACACACCACGGTCTACCGGATCAGGACCCGCCGCGAAGGTGAATCACACAGATTGATCACGACCGAATACGTGCCCTACGGCCGTTCGGCGAACTGGGCATCGAATGGTCGTCCTTCGACGGATGACGTCGCCACGACCCGCCACCACCTCGACACGCACGCCAGGCGACGAGACGGCGGCCGGTCAGGCTGCTCGCCCCCCAGAACGCGCTGTCACACCCTGACAGTACGCTCGCGCCATGAGCGTCTCCCTCTACTACCACGCGAGCCGGGCGGAGCCGCTGACCGGGGTCGAGACGGCCGCCATCCAGCGCATCGTCGCCGCCCGCGCGGCCTCCTTCCCGTATGCGGACGAAGAGCAACTGTTCCTCTACAGCGCAGAAGGAATCGACCCGGACGAGATCCTCGCCGGATCCACCAAACTGCCACTTGATCCCGACCGGCTGCTTCCGGTGATCACCCACATCCTGGGCTCCCTCACCCACCTGCGTCGCACCCTCGAAGGCGAATGGCACGTGCACCTGGACGACGTGGACCTTCCCTGGGACGAATCCGAGGGCTATGTGTTGCCCGACACGGACGGCACAGGTCGTGCGGCGGCCGAGCCGACCGGTACCTCGCATTCGACGCCGAAGTCTTCGCGAAGGAACCACCCCGGAACACCTGATGGGTGCATGCGCAGGGTCAGGTCCTTGCGTCGAGGCCCCGGGTGATCACGGTGAGGATGGTGTCGAGCACGGGGCCCATGTCCTGCGGGTCGACGTGGAGGCGGTCGGCGCGCCAGCTCAGGGCGAGGACGCCGTTCATGGCGGCCCACAGGGCGTAGGCCGTGGCCCTGGGGTCCAGGTCGGGGTTGAAGGAGCCGTCGGCGATGCCGTCGCGCAGTGCTGCGGTGAGTTTGGCGTTCTGTTCGTCGACGAGGTCGGCGATGCCCTTCAGTGACCCGGCGTCGGCGGGGGGTTCGGCGAGCAGCCGGAAGTGGTGCGGGCGTTCGAGGGCGAAGCGCGCGTAGGCGTCGGCGGCCAGCAGGATGCGTTCGCGCGGGGTGCCGGGGGTGGCGTAGGCGGCGTCCATGTACTCCCGGTTCTCCCGGAAGGCCCGCTCGGCCACCGCGACGAGGACCGCGGATCTCCCGCCCACCCGGTTGTAGACCGTCTGCACGGCCACGTCGGCACGTTCGGCGACCGCCTCCAGGGTCAGCGCCGTGGGCCCGCCCGCGACGAGGATCGCCTCCGCCGCTTCGATGATCGACTGCCGCGTCGCGGCGGCTCGGCGGGCCGTTCGGGAGGTCTCGTTCGCTGCCACAGGGCGACTTTACAGAACCCCGAGATTTTACGCTCTTCCACGGTTGGAACTCGTTCCAATACTGTGTCTGTCGGTGTGGCCGGAACGGATGGGTTGTGGTGGCGGCGGAGGACCGCGGATTTCGAACGGCGTGGAGTCGGGGTTCCGGCCTGGTGGCGTCCCGAGCGGGCGGTCGTCAGGGCCGACCGGACGGCGGATGGTTCTGATGGCGGCGGGATGGGCCAGATCGCCTCACCTCGACGCCGTGCGTCGACGAGCGGCCGCCAGGCGGGGTTCACCGGCCCTCCCGCCCTGGCCGCGTCGACGTTGCGGAAGAACAGACCCGCGAAGATCACGTCCATCCGCTCGATGAACGCGGCATCCTGGAAGAACCCGTCGGTGAGCTTGGCGCCCACCAGCTCGGTGACTCTCAGGTACATCCGGTTGCCGCGGAGCGCTCACGCCAACGCTCGCGCAGCCGCCGGTCCACGATGGATTCCGCAGCGCGAACCCGGGCACCGGGATGCTGACCTCGGACCGGGGCGGACGCGTCGCGTCACAAGGCCTGCTGCGGTGCCGCCTTCGGCCGCAGCTCCGGAGGCAGCGGCTGGGCCCGGGAGCGGAGGACGGCGGTGCCGCGGGCGGCGTCGAAGGCCGCCACCGGGTCGGGGACGCTGGTCCAGGGCCAGCTGCCGCACCACGGGCCGACCGCCCGGAACTGCTCCAGGGCGACGTCGAACTGCTTCGCCTTCAACGCGTAGTGCGCGAGCAGGTGCCGCAGCGCCGGCAGCCGCTCGTCGTCCGGCCGTACCTCTGCCAGGGCCTGCGCGACCCGCCGCAGCCGGGTCTTCGCGTCCTTGCCGGACAGCAGCTCCTTGTGCGCCCCGCGCAGCTCCATCTCGCGCAGGGCGTGCAGGTAGACGGCAGGCAGGAGGCTGCCGGGCGGGGCGGCGTCCATCGCGTGCCTGGCGAAGCCCAGCATCTGTTCGTGCGAGCCGAACCACTTGGCGCACCAGTACTGCAGGCCTTGCACGTGGGCCTCGTAGTGATGCGGTGCCCGCCGGTGCAGCCCGACCCACAGTTCGGCGAAGTGTTGCGGCACGTACTGGCAGCCGCGTGCCGCGGTGACCATGACCGCCCAGGGAGCCGGGTCGGCCGGGTCCAGCTGGGCGGCGTTCTGGGCCGCCTTGAGGGCGGAGCGCACCATGGAGCGGAAGGCCCGCATGTCCGCGTCGGGTACCTGGTGCGCGTATCCGCTGCCGCGGATCGCCCACGCGGCGTGCACCATCCGGTGGGCCTCCAGCGTCGCCGCGTCGCAGCTGCCCGGGTCGGCCGCTCTCCAGGCCTTCAGCCAGCGGTCGTCCTCGTCGGCGATGGAGTCCAGCAGCGACAGGCGCGACCAGCGCTCGTCCCAGTCCTGCCCGGCGGCCTCGACGTACGCGGCGGCCGGCTTCCAGTCGCCGCGCCAGGCGGCGTCGGCTATCGCCTGCGCCTCCTTACGGCGGGGCGGCGGCTGTGGCGGGCCCGCGCGCCGGGGGTCGAGCCGCTCGCGTGGGACGAGCCCGTAGGCCGCCGCGTCGTAGTCGACCTGCGCTGGAGCCAGTTCCCGGAGCCGCCAGTCCCGGGACTTGTGGACCCTGTGGATCACCACGCATACGGCGATGACCAGCAGATTGCCGATAAGAAGAAGGTAGGTCACGACGGAGCATCATGGTCGGTCGTGCGGACACCGACAAGGCGGTTTATCGGTGCCGCGCGGCAGGATGGCCCCGTGATCAACGTTGCGGCCCCGCAGCCCTCACCATCCTCGGCAGAGGAACCGGAGTCCTGGGTGGCCGGCCTGGAGCGCCGCCTGGGCAGACCGGGCACCGCCTGCTGCGTCGAGCCGAAGCTGGACAGCCTCGCCGTGGCCGCCCGCTACCGGGCCGGGCGGCTCACCCAGCTGCCCACCCGGGGCCGACAGCCCGGCGGGCGAGGACATCACGCACGCCGCTGCCGTCCTCGGCCTGAGCCCGGCTCACCGACGCTGGACATCTCTCGGGACCGCCGCTCACCCTACGTCCCGCCGCCGACGGGCAGGGCCGGGTAGTGCAGCTCCAGGCCGCCGACGTCCGCGGGCGCATCGAGAACCTGGAAGGCCTGCACGTCCACGACCGCGCCGACTTCTGCGGCCCGCACCCCCCTCCAGGTGATCATCGACGTGTCCGCACTCGGCACCACCGGCTACCGGGGCGGGGACTGGCTGCGCTCCCACCACCAGGTCGATCTGCACGTGTGCGACCATCGGCGCATCAGCGCTCAGCTCACCCACGCCGACACCACCACCGCCACCACCGACCGCCTCCTGGCCGCGCTCGGCGAACTCGCTGATGCCACCGGCCAACTGACCCCGGCCCCGGCCGTGGAGGTGCCCGACCCGGGTGAGCTGCGCCTGGAGCAGGTGATGTTGCCGCGCGACGCGTTCTTCGGCCAAACCGAGCAGGTCCCGATCGGCAAGGCGAGCGGCCGGATCAGCGCCGAGATGCTCAGCCCCTACCCGCCGGGCATCCCCGCCGCGGTGCCGGGCGAGCGCCTCAACGACGCTGTCCTGGACTACCTGCGCAGCGGCGTGCGGGCCGGGATGCTCGTGCCCGACGCCGCCGACCCCGGCGTGAAGAGCGTGCGGGTGGCCGTCGAAGACTGACCAGGCCGACGGCCTGCTGCCTACGTTCGGGCTGGCGCCCCGGCGCGGCGCCGGCCGCGGTGCAGCGCGATCCAGGGCAGCAGCAGCCAGCAGACGGCGAACCAGAGTACGACCACGCCCGCGACCGCCCAGGCCAGCGGCGATCCGGTGGCCACGTGCAGCAGCAGCGCCAACGCCGCCCCCACGGTCACCCCGAGCAGGACGAGACCGAGGGTGACCAGCTTGGCGCCGGCGCGCACGAGTTCGGGCATCATCTGGTGCCCGGCCAGGAAGCGGTGGAAAGCCACCGGCGCGATCAGCGTGCCGGTGGCCAGAGCGCCCACGACCACCGTGACCTGGTACAGCGTCCGGTCCGCCGGGCTGATCTGCGCATACCTGGGGGTGAACACGACGCTGATCAGGAACCCGAACAAGATCTGCGCCCCGGTCTGGGCCACGCGCACCTCCTGCAGCATCTCGTTCCACTTGCGGTCTGCCTTCTCCTCGGCCTCCTGCTCCTGCTCCTGCTCCTGCTTGTCTTCGCTGCCGCTCACCGTGCGCTCCGTTCCCGGGCGTGGCCGCCCACCCGGGATCCATGATCGGCGATCACCAGGGGCGCTCCCGGAACGGCAGGCCGGTCGCCGTCCTGCCCACGCCCGCGGGGGGTGTCCCGGCCGGGCACCGCGGTGATCGCAGGCTTCCCGGCCGGGCGGTGCGCCAAGCTGCGGCAGGGCGACCTCAGCCGCAGGCTGCCGTCGGCGCCCGGAATGATCTTGCGGCAGCGGACGTGTGCCACCGCCCGGGTTCGGTCCCCTGCGGCCCCGGACTCGAAAGAGGGGCACAGCGGTGAAGGGACCGGTGCGCGATGGCACAGGAGACGCAGGTCGCGCTGGCCCAGTTTCTGGAGCGATCGCACACCGTGTCCCCGCGCCAGGTGCCGCAGCTGGTCAGCGGGACGGCGCGCCGGTTGGGGATGGCGTCGGCGAGCGTCTACCTGGCCGATGTGCAGGAGGACCAGTTGGTACCGCTGCCGTGCCCGGGGCAGGACGAGGGCGAGCCGATGGCGATCGAGGGGACGGTGGCCGGGTGGGCGTACCGGACCATGTCGTCGCACCTGTCTCACCGCCGGCCGCTGTCGGTGTGGCTGCCGCTGGTCGACGGTATCGCCCGGATCGGCGTGCTCCACGTGGCCGCCGACCAGATCACGCCCGAGATGCTGGACGGCGCCACCCAGCTGGCCGCGGTGACCGCGCTGACCGTCGTGTCCAAGAGCGGCTTCAGCGACCTGTTCAGCCGTACCGCCCGCCAGCGGCCAGCGGGCGCTGGCGGCTATGACGGGGGTCAGGTCTGTGGACACGGCGATCGCTCCCTTGCGGCAGGCTCGCCGGTATCCGGTGGGTCGGCGTGTGCGAGCTGGGGTGCGCGGGGCCGAGCTGCCCCGTTCGTGGCCGGCCAGTCCAGGCACAAGGGGTCTGCCGGGGCATGACGGCGGTCACGTTGTGCCCGAACGGGCGCTGCGGGGCCGCCAGTCGTGCCGCCGGCCCCGGTGGGACGGGCTGCTTGCCGGTGGTCAGGACCTGCCGCGGCCGGTGACGAAATCGCGGGCCCGGTCCACCAGGCCGACGCCGGGCGCCAGCAGCTTGCTGGCGGTCGGGCTGCTCGGCGCGGAGGGGTGCGGGCGGGTGGGCGCCATCGACTTCGCGCGGCGGATCTTGTCCCCGAGGTCGTTCAGCTGCTCGGGGGTGCAGGCCCGGGCGAGCATCGGGAAGAGGTTGTCCTCCTCGTCCTGGACGTGGGCGGCGACCTCGCTCATCAGCTGCTGCAGCAGCGTGTCCATCCTGGCGTCGCCGGTGTCCATCTGCTCCAGCTGCTTGAGGATCTTCTCCACGCGGGAGTGGTCCTCGATCTCCTTGTCCGCCAGCTGGTCGCCGCCCCGGATGTGCTCGCGCACCGCCGGGTAGAGGTACTGCTCCTCGGCCACCGAGTGGCGCACCAGCTCGATGGTGACCTCGTCGATCTTCTCGCGCAGCTCCTGGCCGCCGCCGGTCATCTCCTGGATCCGGGCGAACATCACCTCCACCTCGCGGTGGTCGGCCTTCAGTTCCTCGATCACGTTTCCGCCATGGCCCATCGCCGTGTCCGCCTTCCGTCATGGGCCGGGTCGTTCCCGGCCCGAGGAGCAGTGATCCCCGTCCCGCGCTGCCCGGGTGGGCGAGTCGCTCGCCTGCCACCCGATCGGCCGCGCCGCCTGCGCATCCGCGCCGGGGCGCGGCCGGGTTTCAGCCGTTGTCGAGCAGCTGCCGCACGGCCTGTTCGCTCGCGCCGTGCGCGGCGCTGGCCCCTGGGCGGGTGTCCTCGCCGAGGTGGCCGAGATCCACGGCGATGGTGCGACCCTGCTCGAAGAGCTCGATCAGCTGCGGGTTGATGTAGGAGGCCCGGGCGACGGCCGCCGTGTTGCCCAGGTAGTGGGCCACCTCGCGCACTGCGCGGGCCTCGGCCCGGCGCCGGGCCGCCTGGCTGCCATCGGCGCCGACCTGCTGGGAGGCGGCCAGGGCGATGGCGGCCAGGACGGTGGCGTGCCAGGTCCGCACGTCCTGCGCGGTGACCTCCACTCCCGCGGCCTGGGCCAGGTAGGTGTTCAGGTCCGCGCCGTGCACCTGGTGCCACTGGCGGTGCTGCCAGAAGGCGAGCAGCCGCTCGCCCTGCCCTCGGCGGCGCAGCAGGGCGGCCACGACCGCCTGGCACGCCGGTTCGCGGACCAATTGCTCGCGCCGGCGTCCGCTCTTGGCCGGGAAGTCGAACAGGATGGCGTCCCGCTGCAGCCGTACGTGCTCGCGGCGCAGGGTCGTCAGCCCGAAGCTCCCGTTGGCTGGGCGTAGCAGTCCGAGCCGATCCGGAACAGCCCCAGGTCCAGCAGGCGGGCCGCGCAGCCCAGGACCCGCTCGCGGCACAGCCCGCGGTGCTTCAGGTCGGCGCGGACCTGTTCTCGCAGGGCGGGTAGGCGGGCCGCGACCTTAAGGACGTGGTCGTGCTTGGCGGCCTCGCGCTGGGCGCGGAAGGCCGGGTGGTACAGGTACTGGCGGCGCCCGGCGGCGTCGGTGCCCAGCGCCTGCGTCCGTTGGGCCGTGGGCAGATCCACACCTGGCGCCAGGCCGGCGGGATCGCCAGGGCGCGCAGCCGGGCGAGCTCCTGCGGGTCGCTCACCGGGCTGCCGTCCTGCTTCAGGTAGGAGAATCCGCGCCCGCGGCGCACCCGCCGCCAGCCCGCACCCTCAAGATCACTGGTCCGCAGCCTCACGCCCGAGCGCCTACCCGCCGACCGGCGCAGTCAACGACGGGCAGGGGCGGCGCGGCGTGTGGCCGGGGGCGGGGCGGGCAGGCGCACACCGGAACGCGTCGACGCAGCGAGGCGGCGCACACGAGCGATCGGTGGCACAGACGATGGCAGGCACCGTGCACCAGCACCGTCCGGCTCCGGGCGGCGAGATGGGCTTGATCGATCTCGCCCGGCTGGACATCTACCTGAACGACCACATGGCCGGCGCCACCGCGGGAGTGCAGCGCGCCCGGCACCTGGCCCGTGCCACCAGCGGCTCGGCGCTGGGCGGCGCGATGGGCCCGCTCGCGGCCGACATCGCGCAGGACCGCGAGAGCCTGCGCGACATCATGCGCGCGCTCGGCCTGCCGGTACGCCGCTACAAGGTGTGCGGGGGCTGGTTGGCGGAGAAGGCCGGGCACCTCAAGCTCAACGGCCGCCTCGTGCGGCGTTCCCCGCTGAGCACCTACCTGGAGCTCGAGCTGATGCGCACGGCGGTGGAGGGAAAGACGGCAGGATGGCAGACCCTGCGCCAGCTGTCCGCCGCCCACCCGCTCCTGGACGCGGAGGTCCTCGACGAGCTGCTGCAGCGGGCCGCCCACCAGCAGCAGGTCCTGGAGCACTGGCGCCGGCGCCAGATGAGCGCCGGCTTCGAAGCCCACTGACCCATGCCCTGGCCTGCCTCCCCTACCGGGCTCCGGTGGTGCCCTTCTCCTTCTCCCAGACGATCCGCTGAACCACCGCTGCCGAGATCCACACCTGTGCCGCACCGCCTTCGGGCCGCACTCGCACCCAGCGGCCGGTCACCCGCACCCGGCCGGACAGGTGCGACAGCGCGCCCTGCGGCCCCGGCGCCTCGCCCTTGCGGCAGTACACCGTCGCCCGTGCCCACGTGTGACCGCCCATGCCCTCAGTCTCCGCCCGGCGCGGCCCCAACGGGCGAGCGGGCAGATCCCGTCGGGTGTACCCGCACGGTGGGCACGCGGGTCGCCGCCTACGTTCGGGGTAGGCGCCGACGGCGCCCCGTACCCCATCGAGGAGGACATGCCATGCCTGCCGACTCGAGCAAGAAGCGCGAACGCCAGTACGAGCACATCAAGGACAGCGCCCTGGACCGCGGCGAGAGCCAGAAGCGGGCCAAGGAGATCGCCACGCGCACGGTGAACATGGAGCGGGCCCGCTCGGGCGAGTCGAAGACCGCCAGCCGAAGCTCGGTCAAGGACGCCTCCTCCTCCAAGCGCAGAGCCCCGGGCGAGGGTGGCGAAGGCGGGCAGGTCCTGGGAATCGCTGTCAAGGAGCTCGATTGAGTGACAGTGGACAACTCGGCGGTGAGGGCACCCGGTGCTCCGAGCGAGGGATGTCGCTGGGTTTTGAGAGCATTCGGGTGATTGCTTCGGGGCCGTGATTGTGCTGTCGGGCTCGGGTGCTGGTGAAGGCCCGGCCCGGGGGCTGCTGGTGTGAACCGGCGGTGTGTCGGTTCGATGGGGGCCGTGGCCCCTGGTCGCGTGATCGACAGTGGCGGAAGGCGATCCCTCGCCGAGAGACCCTCTTCTGTCTTCTGGAGTTGATCGTGACGTTCTCATTGCCGGGGGCCGTTGGTCGGCGCGGTCCAGGTGCCGGGCATCGTGCCGGTTCGGCCGGGCGTCGGGGCCGGGTGCTGGCCGTGGCGGCCGGTGTGTTCTGCGCCGCGGCCGTCGCCCCGGTGGCGCTGTCCGTGCCCGCCCACGCGCAGGGCACCTGTACGGTGTCCGGCCCCACCACCACCTGTACGTTCGCCTTCACCGGCGCCGAGCAGACCTTCACCGTCCCGAACGGCGTCACCCAGGTCGACGTCACGGCGACCGGCGCCGGCGGCGGCGTGGAGGACAACGGCGTCGGCGGCGGCCGGGGTGCCCAGGTGTCCGGCACGCTCACCGGGCTGTCCGGCGGGCAGACCCTCTACGTCGAAGTCGGCGGCGCCGCCACCGGCGGCAGCCAGTGCGCCGGTAGCGCGCAGTGCACCGGCGGCTTCAACGGCGGCGGCAGCACCCACTTCGGCGGCGGCGGAGGCGGGGCCTCCGACATCCGCACCCAACCCAACACCACCCCCCTCACCACCACCGACTCCCGCCTCATCGTGGCTGCGGGCGGCGGCGGAGCCGGCTGGGCCGGCCAGTGCACCGGAAGCCTGGGCGGAGACGCCGGCCAGCCGGGCGCGAACGCGACCTGCAACGGAGGAAACGGCGGCGGGGCGGGCACGTCCACCCACGGCGGAGCCGGCGGCACCGGCGGCGGCGGGTTTTTCGGCGGTGGGCCCGGCACGCTCGGTGCCGGCGGCACCGGCGGCGGCCCGGGCGCCTCCCTGACCGGTGGCGCAGGAGGCGCCGGCTACTACGGCGGAGGCGGCGGCGGCAACATCAACCCCTTTATTAGTCCGAGCGGGGGCGGGGGTGGCGGAGGCGGCGGCTCGTCCCTGGTCCCCGCCGGCGGCACCGGCCCCACCGTCACCAGCGCCGCCGCGAGCATCACCATCAGCTACCTCACCCCGAAGCCAACCGTGATGACCACGTTGACGGCCTCCCCGACCCCGTCGCTCTTCGGGCACCCGGTCACGCTCACCGACACCGTCTGCCCCAACGGCGGCTCCACCGCGACCCCGACCGGCACCGTCACCTTCACCGACGGCGGCGCCACCCTGGGCACCGCACCACTGACCCCCGGCGGAGGCGACCACTGCGCCCAGGCGCAGCTGACCTGGTCGAACCTGCTGCCCGGCAGTCACACCCTGACCGCCCAGTACAGCGGCGACGCCACCTATGCGGCCCCCGCCGTGGAGAGCGCCACCCAGACGGTCAACTGCACGCGCACCGTCACCGGTTCCGTGGCCAGCGTCGTCGCCACCGGTGAGAGCACCTGCATCCTCGACGCCACCATCTCCGGCGGCGTCTCGGCCGGGGCGGGCACCGCCCTGTTCATCGGCAACTCCACCGTCCAGGGCAGTGTCTCCTCCTCTGGCTCCACCCTGGTCGGGGTGTGCGGCACCACCGTCAACGGCTCCCTGGCCGTCACCGGGGCGAGCAGGTTCGTCGTCATCGGCGATCCCGGTGACGA
>NZ_JBSFGU010000099.1:0-9545 GCF_053596725.1 Kitasatospora sp. NPDC001660
TTGGAGCCGACCCGCCCGGCGCTGCGGTCACCAGCCGCGCTCGCGCCACTCCTCCAGGTGGGGGCGCTCGGTGCCGATGGTGGTGTCGTTGCCGTGGCCGGGGTAGACCCAGGCCTCGTCGGGGAGGGCGTCGAAGATCTTCTCGTTGACGTCCCGGAAGAGGGTCCGGAAGGCCTCCGGGTCGCCCCAGGTGTTGCCGACGCCGCCGGGGAACAGTTAAGGGCCTTGGAGGGTACTATGTCAACCATGACGATCCCTCAGCTCCCGCCGACCGAAAGCATGGTGCTGGCCCTCGGATACTCGCGCATCTCCGAAGACCAACTCGACCAGCGACGCGGCGTAAAGCGCCAGCAGGCCGACCTCCGCGCCCACTGCGCCAGCGAAGGCTGGCACCTGCACGCGGAGTTCTGCGACAACGACCTGAGTGCCCTGGACGGCGGCGACCGCCCTGACTACGACAGGCTCATGGCCGCCGCAATCGAACTCGGCACCCAGGCCAAGGCCGCCGGCAAGCGGGTCGTCGTCCTCGCCTACCACTCCAGTCGGCTCTGGCGGAACCGCGTCGAACGGGCCCAGGCGATCGAAGACCTCCGGCGGGCGGGCGTGTTCGTCGCCTTCGAGTCCGGCGGCTACTACGACCTTTCCAAGGCGTCGCAGCGCTCTGCCCTAGCCCAGGCCGGCGAGAACGACACCACCGAGTCCGAGGTGAAGTCCGAACGCGTGCAGCGCGCCGCCCTCGAACGCGCCCAGGAAGGGCGTGCAAACGGGGCCGTCGCCTATGGATGGCGTCGACAGTACGAGTACGACAATCGTGGCCGAATCGTCGGCTTCCACGACGAGGAACATCCGGAACAGGCTGCAGTCGTCCGCGACATCGTTACCCGCCTGCTCGCCGGCGAGTCCCTCATGAGCATCACCACTGACCTGAACGAGCGCGGCGTTCCCGCGCCGGGCGCAGGGCAGAACCGAAAGCACCGCACCCTCGGTCAGGACGAGGAAGGCCGCCGGTGGAACAAGACCAGCACGAAGAAGATCGCCTTGCGCCCCGCCAATGCCGCGATCCGCACCCATCTGGGCTCGGAGTACCCGGCAGCGTGGCCAGAACTCATCACCGCCGAGCAGCACGCCCAGATCAAGGAGCTGTTTGCCGACCGGGCCGTCTCCCGCGAGCGCCCCGGCGCTCGGGTGCATCTCCTGTCCTGGGGTGAAATCGCGATCTGCGGCGTCTGTGAAGGACACCTGCGGGTCGCCCTGAAGGGCAATGCGAAGCGAGGCACCAAGCGGCCGACCTACGTGTGCGCGTCGAACCAGGGCTGCGTCGGACGGAACGAGACGGCGCTTGACGATTACGTCGGCAAGGCCGTGGTGAAGATCCTCTCCTCGGCCGGCGCGGCTGACATCTTCAAGCAGGACGACACCGCCGCCCTCGCCGCTCTGGAGCGCGCCGAGGGCCTTAGGGCGCGTCAGGCGGTTGCCGCCGACGACTTCGCTGCTGGTCTCATCACCCGTGACCAGCTCGTCCGAATCACGGAGTCCCTCACAAAGCAGATCGCCGAGGCGCGAGCGGAGGCGCGGCGACTTCGACCGGCGTTCGATCTGACCGTGTTCGATGGGCTGGTTGGGCCGCAGGCGGCGGAACGGTGGCAGGCGCTGGATGTGACCCGTCGGCGGCGTGTGCTGGAGGGCCTGGGGCTACGTCTCAAGGTCTTCCCGGCTCAGCGCCGCGGGCCTGGTTTCGACCACACGACCGTTGAAATGCGCTGGGGTGCTCTGGCTGGATGACCAGAGCATGCAGGAGCGGCCCGGCTTGAGTGCAAAGTCGGGCCGCCTCGCTGTGTCAGGGGGTTTTGTAGCCCCTGGCGCCGAACTCCTTGCGCAACTCGCCAGCCAGTTCTTCAAAGGCCGACTCATCGGATCCGCCCGGCTGCCCGGCGCGACTTGCCAGCTCGGCTGAGAGTTGCTTACCGAACAGAGCCTGAGCAGCGACACTCGCCTCCAGGGGAGGCAGCCCCATTCGGTGGGAAAGGTCCCGCTCAGTCGGGTCCTCGTAGGCGATCAGCGCGGCCTTCACGGGCCCGCGGCTGGTGATGCCCCAGTCCTTGGCGATACGCCTGGCTTCCTTCATGTAAGCCTCGGAGCTGGTCATGGCATCGCCGATCCACTGGAGCAGCTTTGCCCCCGGCTCCGCACCGGTCCTCCCCTTTGCTCCGGGGCCCAGCCAGCCATCCTTCCGTGCCCGGGTCACCCAGGTGCGAACGGTTTCCTCTGGTCGCCCGAACCGTTCAGCCATCCGCTTCATCGCCCCCGATGGCGTTCCCGGCGCGGTCTCTTCTAGGTACGCCATGGCTACCTGGCGCAGGAGGTCAGGTGTGATCGGTGTTCGGCCCCCTCTTTGGGGGGCCGCTGCATCGCCCTCCTCGAAGAGGCCCGGGACGGGCTCCTCGCCGAGCAAGGCGCGGGTGCCGTCGCGCTGCGCCGATTCCCATGCCGCTTTCAGCCTTACGGCGGAAAGGATCTCCCCGGTCGGGATCTTGCGCAGGAGGCCGCCAGTTACGCCGGTGGATCCCTCGGCCGGTGTGATCTCCAGCCGGGAGATCACTAGGCCGTGTGGGCCGCGGCTCAAGTCTCCAAAGACGGTCCAAGTGTCATCCGGGCGGTAGTCGAAGTGAGCGACCACGCCGTGGCTGGCGGCCTCGTCCGTCGGATAGAAGGTCCTGACTGGGAGTGACCCAGCAACCGCTTCGCCGGTCTCCTCGATTCGTCGAAGAGCCTCGACCTGGCGCGCGGTCGCGATGCCGCCTGGCGTGCGCGGGCTACGTGGCTTTTCAGGGTTGGTCACTTCGCGAGCATCCCAACTATGCAGGACCTGGTCAACAGGCCAGCCGTGCTGCATGGGCGATTAGCGACCAACCAGCCGTGCAGACCTGTTGACTATAGTCACCACCCCGGCTTAAATGGTCACATGACCGCTTCGGTTGCGGAGATGATCCGCTCTCAGATGCGTGTCCATCTCGACCTGCCCAGCCCCGACGAACGTCGTCGACTGCGCATCTCGGGTGGACTCTCGCAGCAGCAACTCGCCGACATCGTCGGCGCCAGTCGGCAGGCCGTGAGTCAGTGGGAATCCGGCGCGCGCATGGTTCCTCGCGGGGCCCTGCTCAATCGGTACGTCGAAGCTCTTCGCGCTCTGAAGGAGGGAGCGTGATCGTCGACTCCGACGGCTGGATGAGGCCGTCGCCGGGCCAGGACCCCGATGACTTCCTCGACGAGTTTGTTGCAGCCCGGCCGCCGCTCACCGACACCGAAATCGTGACGCTCCGTGCCATCTTCAACGGCATCGATCGCCGTCCCGCCCGCTCGCAAGCTGCCTAGGGAGCGACATGGTCGACGCCTCAACCCGCACCGCCCTCTACCGCCTGTACGACGCCGGCGGGCAGCTGCTCTACGTCGGCATCACCACCCGTCCGAGGTACCGCTGGACCGAGCACGCCCGGGACAAGCAGTGGTGGCCACAGGTGGTCAACAAGACCATCGAGTGGCACGAGGACCGCAGTCAGGCGCTCGCCGCCGAGTCCGCGGCCATCGCCGAGGAACGGCCCATTCACAACCGAACCCACAACCTGCAGGCGCAGGCCGAGGAAGCGCACCGCTGGCGGGAAGCTGCCGAACAGCGCGACGCCGAGTTCGAGGCTGCCAAGCAGGCCCTGAAGGCCACTTCGGGATTCGCGTCGATGACCTACTCGGAGTGGCTCATCGCGGCCGCCGAGATCATCGGCGACGAGAGTCGCGCCGCGTACTGGCGGCGGATCAAGGCCAAGGTCGATGAGGCCCCACCGCTGACCCGGTGCCAGAAGGACCGGCTGCGCATTCTGCTCACACCGGTCCCGTCGGATGCCCGCACGACCAGCTGAAACGGAAACGGCCCCCGCCTGGCCGCCGGTGTTCCCGCACCAGCACCAGACGAGGGCCCCAAGCCGCACCCGGACATGACGAAGCCCCGGTGCCTACCGCCAAGCAGATCCCGGGGCTGTCCGTCCGTCGCATCCCAGCGCAACCAGGAAGGACTGATGTGCCCATGGTTGCACATCGCAGCACCAAGGCAATACCGATCCCCAGACGTAGCACCACGATGGCTGACGATGCCCTGTACGACGCAGTCCAGCTCGCCCAGCAGTTCCGAGCCATCGGCTTCACCGCCGGTAACTTCGACCGCTTCACCGGCGCGTTCACCGCGCCCGACCCGGCCGCCGTCTTCGCTCGCTGGGCCGACCGCGAAACCCGCGCGGGCGTCCGCCGCACGCTCCTCGCCACCCTCGTCACCATCGAGGAGGCCCGGTGATCGCCCCGCAGCGGCCGCGTGCCGCCCTACTGCCGGTCCTCACCAGTGCTAGCAGCTACCCGGTCCGGCCCGTCCAGATCGACACCGACGTCTGGATCGTCGGCTACGACCGCTCCCGCGTCACCCACGCCGAGGTCGCCGGCATCGTGCGGCACCTGTTCCAGGCGGACGTCGACGTCATCGACGAGCCCGGGGGCACCGCCCAGTGACCAACCAGCACACCGAGCACCCCGGGGTGGGGCACCACCTGCCCGCCCCGGGGCTGCCCGCCCACACCATCCGCCGGGGCGCGCCCTCGCCCTCCGTCCCCGGCTCCCTCCCCGACCACTCCCACATCCCGGAGCCCCCCGTGCACACCTACCCCGGCCGCCCGAGGGCAGAAGCGGCCAACCCACGCCCCGCCGGCGCCTGGCCCATCCCCCGCAGCCAGCAGGTCCGGACGGCGCGCACCGACGAGACCCGCGTCCGCTTCCATGTCGTCCTCGACACGGCCAGGGCGATGCTGGAGGAGCAGCCGTCCGAGCGGACCGTACGCTCCACGGCCCGCAGGCTCTGTGCCGCCGTCACGCTCCTCGCCGACGAGATCGTCGCCGAGAAGCGGGAGGCGGCATGAACCGCGACCCGATCGCCTTCAACCGGCTCGTCGACCGCCTCCAGGAGCTTGGCGAACGCACCCGGTACAGCGGCGGCAAGATGCGCGCCCGCGGCATCTGCCACGACGCCCGCGACATCGGCGCCGTCAGCATCGAACGCGGACGCAACGGCGGCGTCGTCGTCCACTGCCACGCCTGCAACGGCAACGAAGCCTTCCTGCAGGCCGTCGGCTTCACCCAAGCCGACCTGTACGACGACGACCCGACTGGCACCGTCCCCGCCGCCCGGAACAGCAACAACGACTGGACCCCGTGCACCCGCCACGGGCACAAGCTCGTTGCCGAGTACGTCTACCGCGACGAACACGGCAACGTCGTCCACGGCGTCACCCGATGCGCTCACAAGTGCTTCGCCCAGTGGCGTCCCGAGCCGACGTCACGCTCCGGCCGAAGCTGGTCCCTCAACGACAAGACCAGCGGGGAGCGGCTGGTTCGGCTCGTCCCGTACCGGCTCCCGGAGCTGCTGGCCGCCGTCGCCGCCGAACAGGTCGTCTGGATCTGCGAGGGCGAAAAGGACGTGCACGCCCTCGTCGACCGCGGCCACACGGCCACCTGCAACGCGGCTGGCGCCGGCAAATGGACCCCCGAGCACGCCCGGTACTTCCAGGGCGCCGACGTCACGATCGTCGCCGACCGCGACCAGGCCGGCCGCGAGCACGCCGAGCTTGTCGTCGAGACGCTACGCGGTGTCGCCCGCTCGATCTATGTCGTGCAGGCCCAGTTCGGGAAGGACGCGGCCGACCACTTCGACGGCGGCGGCACCACCGGCAACTTCATCGAGGTGTGGGCACCGATGCCGTTCACCACCGACATGGTGGGGGCGGCCCGGTGACCGACGAGCCCCGCTGGCAGGCGGATGTCGAGAAGGACGTAACCCCGGAGGCGGAGACGACCCCGGTCAGGGAAATCGTCCTGACACCTGCCTCCAAGATTCGAATCCGACCCGTCCGGTGGATGTGGGACACCACCCCGGAGGGCTCCCCGCCGACCAGCCATGGGCGGATCCCCATGTACAGCCTCGCTATCGCCGCTGGTGGCCCTGGCCTCGGCAAATCCCAGTGGGTCGTATGGCTGACCGCGCAGGTCACCCGCGGCACCCTTCCTGGCCAGCTGTTCGGCAAGCCCCGTTCCGTCATCTACGCAGCCACGGAGGACTCCTGGACCTACACCATTGCCCCGCGGCTGATCGCGGCCGGTGCTGACCTCGACTTGGTCTTCCGGATCGACGTCAAGGACGACGAGAAGCCGAGCGCACGCCTCACGTTGCCCAGCGACATCTCCCTCCTGGGCAAGGCCGCCGAGGAGTACGGCGTCGCGCTGTTCGTCGCCGACCCGCTGCTCTCGCTCATCGACAGCGGCATCAACGACTACCGGGCAGCGGAAGTCCGCGAAGCACTGGAGCCTCTGGTGGCGTGTGCCGAGCGGCACGGCTTCACGATTGTCGGTCTCGCCCACTTCACCAAGGCCGGCGGTGCCGACCCAGTCAACCGCATCGCCGGGTCCGGAGCGTTCGGCCAACTCATCCGATCCCTGATCGCTTTCGCGCAGCAGGAGAACGAAGACGGTGACGTCGAGTTCGTCATGTCACTGGAGAAGAACAATCTTGGTCGGCTTGGCCTCCCCTCGTTCAAGTACTCGATCCAGCCGGTGACTGTGGACACCGACGAGGGGCCGTCGTACGTCTCCCGATTCGTGCTTGGCGGCCATTCCGAGACCTCGGTGCGAGAGGCGCTGCGGGTTGACGGCGGCTTCGGCACCAGCCGCTCGGAACTCAACGAGGCTGCGGCGTGGCTACGGGACTACCTGCAGGACGAGAAGCAGGCGGGTGAGGCGCCCCCGAAGGAGATCGAGAAAGCCGCCCGCGAGGCGGGCCTTACACCGAACGCACTCCGCGAGGCCAAGGCGAAGCTTGGCGTCAAGAGCGTCAAGCCGACTGGTGCCTGGCAGTCGCAGTGGGTTTGGCGGCTGCCTGAGCAGCGCTCGGAGCGGGCGACTACCGCATCACCGTAGCGCTCCCTCCCATACACACCCCGCATCTTCCTCATCTTCTTTCTGACCTGGTCCTTTGTCCCCTCATCTTCTTCCTCGCCTTCTTCCTCATCTTCTGTCGGACCCCCTCATCTTCTTGGCCCGCAGAAGGCGAGGGGCGACCGGAAGCTGAGGAAGAAGGTGGGGGCGAAGGCGAGGCAGCAAAACCGCAGGTCAGATCGAAGATGCGGAAGGTGAGGCCATACGTACAGAGGCCCTGCCGGTGCCCGCTATCGATCACCTAGGAGCCCCTTCAACGTCGTGACCGTCGGCCCCCAGCCGGAACGTCATGACCCTCACCCGCACGCACCCGCCCCAGCCCTAGGAGCGCCGCCATGTCCAACCACCCGTCGATCATCGCCCGCCCCACGCCCACCGGTTTCCACGGCCGGTACGTCGCCAACGATGGCCAGCCAGCCGCGCGCATCCCCCGGCTGCAGCACCTCTACTACCGCGTCTACCGGCACGACCTCGACGCGATGCTCGGCTTCCTCATCGACCAGCACCCTGCTGGCTGGTCCCAGCTCGGCACCGACCCCACAGCCGACTGCGGATGGATCAACCCGCTCCCGCCCGCCGGGGACTGCGGCTTCCGCTGCTACTGCCACGGCGACCGTCGCGAACCCGAGACCCTGCTGACGGAGGAGACCGCCGACCCGCTGTGGCACGAGTGGATCTACGTGCTTCGGCCGGGAGGCATCACGGTCACGGCCGCCGACTCGGACGGAGACGCCTGGCTGCAGCCGGCGCTCGTCCCCTGGTCCAGCGCCTGACCGAAACGACTTGCCGGGGTCGGGCCCATCCGCAGTGAGCCCGCTCCCGGCACCCTCCAGGGTCCGGCATCCGGCCGGGCCCGACCAACCCAGCAAGGAGCAGCACCGTGAACTACACCTCCGAGACCAACCCCGTCCCGCACGTGCGTGCCAGACGCCTCGCCACTACCGGCCACATCCAGGCGATCGTGAGGTGCCCGAAGTGCAGCGAGCTGCACCGGCACCTGGGCCTGGGCGTCCGCCGCGGTCCGTGCGGCATCACCTACGTCGTCCAGGCGCCCCGCATAGCGGCCCCGCGTCTCGTCCGCGTCGCGCTCGCGGAGGCCGGCCGATGACCGGGCCCTGGGAGACCTTCGACGGCATCGTCCCCGAGATCCAGCACGAAGGCCTGGCCTTCTACGCCGCCTTCAACGAGGCCCGGCAGGCCGCCAGGCGCACCGGCGAGTCCGTCGACGTCCGCGAGTACGGGCGCCGGGCCTGGCAGCAGCTCACTCCCGTCCAACGGGCCTACGCCCTCGACAGCCTCTTCGGCGCCTACTTCTGGCGGATCCACGAGGAGGAGACCCAGCTGCGGCACCAGGCCGACACGGAGTCGGGCAGGACCTACCTCCACCCCGACGACCTGGTGACGCTGAGCGAGTCCCTGCTGTACCAGGACGGCGAGGGCGAGGAGGCGACGGTCACCACCCTGGCGTCCTCCCTGTCCAACGTCCTCAGCGAACTCGAACTGCTGCGGCACCAGCTGCGTCAGGCCCGCGCCGTCGCGGAGGACGAGTGAGCGAGGCGATCGAGCACCACCTCCGCGTGGACCGGCGCCACGCGGAGGCGCTCGGTTGGCCGGGCGTTGGTTGGCAAGCATGCTCCGGGGGTGAGGACCGTGCCGGGCGGTGACGTACCGGTGCCGGTGCGGGGCCTGCGGGAACGCCGGGTGCCGCCGCCGGAACTGGGCGGGGTGCTTCGGGCGGCTCGGCAGCGTGCCGGGTTGGGCCTGCGCGAGCTTGGCCGCCTGGTCGGGCTGTCGCCGGGATACCTGGTGAACCTGGAGGGCGGGCTGCGCTGCCCGTCGCGGACGGTCGCGGTCAGGCTCGCTGATGCCCTTGGGCTCGCCGAGGGCGAGCGGGCTGTGCTGATGGGCGCCGCGGTTGGCGATGCGGGCCTCGACCACCCGTGGCGGGCCGCCTCCTGATGCGGAACGACCGACTCAACCTGTTCTCCTAGGGAAGCGTTCTGACCCTCCATAAGTCAGGTTATGGAGGGTTAGAGCAGTGAGGCTGAAGCATGTCCAGCGAACTCGTCCCGGCCGCCGCGAACCTCCCGGCTCACCCGGACAACCAGATCTCCGACTCCACCCGCGACCGCATCGAGCAGTCCGTCCCCGAGAACACCCGCGCCGCCTACGAGCGCCAGTGGAAGGCCTTCACGACGTGGTGCTCGCAGGCCAGCCGCACCACGCTGCCCGCGACCGCCGAGACGCTGGCCGAGTACGTAGGCCACCTCGCTGACCTCGACCGAGCACCCTCGACGGTCGAGCAGGGCATCGCCGCGATCCGCACCGTCCACCGCCACAGCGGGCACCCGGGCCTACCCGACACCAGCGCCGCCCTGGCCGTGCTGAAGGCGCACCGGCAGGACAGGGCCATGGCCGGCAAGCGAAGGCGTGGGCTTGATTCGCTTTGACGGACACCCCTGATCAGGGGCTTCGGCCCCGGTAAGGATGATGTCCATCATGGAGAGCATGGGGAAGAAGAAGCC
>NZ_JBSFGU010000100.1:0-9477 GCF_053596725.1 Kitasatospora sp. NPDC001660
CAGCCCGAACGCCGCCTGGGCGTTCTGGCAGACCCACCACTGGTACTGAGCCGACCATTCACTGAGCCGATCATTCGGCTTCCCCTTGTCCGGGGGTCGGACAGGGGGATCGGGGTGACCCACGAGGGCCCGTGCCCGCGCAGCCGCGCGGACACGGGCCCTCGCACTGTTCCCCGGCCGCCCGGACAACACAGCACAGGCCCGCGTCCACGCCCCGGGGCCGGTGGTGGGACCTCGTGGTGATCGACGAGGCGCACCGCACGGCCGGGGCGGAGGGGACGGCGTGGGCCGCGATCCACAACGACGACCAGGTCCCGGCGAAGCGCCGGCCGCACTTCACTGCGACCCCTGCGGATCGCCGAGCCGTCGTGGTGGAGCCCAGGTGAGGACGACGGGGTGGCCGGTGAGGTGGGCCCGGTCGGCTCCGCCTTTGACCGGGACGCTGCCGCCCTCGCAGAAGTCCTTTTGCACGTCGACGACGATCAGTGCGCGGCTCATGGAACAACCCTTCCCGGTGGACACTCGTGTCCCTGATCCGTGCCCCGTCAGTGACGGGATGGCCGCGTTCCGGACGCGTGGTTCACCCGGCCGCCGTTGACGGGTCGTTGGCCGCGGCCGGGCCGTGGCCGGCCTCCTGGCTGCGTCCCGCCCAGTCCCGGACCGTCCGTCCCCGGACCCTGCGGGCCCCGTTCCGGCCCGGTGCGGGCGGTCTCGCCGGTTCTGCGGCGGGCCGGCGTCCGTAATCCGGTTTATGTTGATAGAGCACCTGGTCAGAGGGGGGTAACAAGCCGTAACCCACCGGGGACGCTGCATGACCGGCCTGACCGTCATCCTGCTGCTCGTGGTCCTGGCCACGGCGGTGGCGACCGGTGCCCGGCGCTGGAGCCTGCCCGCTCCCTCGCTCCTCGTCATCGCCGGTCTGGCCGTCGGGCTCATACCGTGGGTTCCCGAGATCCGCCTGCCGCCCCACGTGATCAGCGTGCTGGTGCTGCCGCCACTGCTCTACGCCTCGGCCGGGGAAATCTCCGTCCGCGACCTGCGCAGCGTGTGGCGGCCCGTGACCGGCCTGGTCTTCGGTCTGGTCCTGGCCTCGGCCGTCGTCGTCGGGTACGTCGCCCGAGCGATCACCCCGCTCACCAGCGCGACCGCGCTCATCCTCGGCGCCGTCCTGGCCAGCACCGACCCCGTGGCCGTGACCGCACTCGGCCGGCGCCTGTCCCTCCCACCGCGCGTGCAGGTCATGGTGCAGGCCGAAAGCCTGTTCAACGACGCCACGTCGCTGGTTCTGTACAAGGTCGCCGTGGCGACCGTGGTTTCCGGCAGCGCCATCACCGTGTCCGGGACCGTCGAGCAGTTCCTGATCCTCGCGGGCGGAGGAGCCCTCACCGGCGCGGCGGTCGCCGCAGTGGTGACGCTCATCCGCAGACGGACCGAGGACCCCGTGCTGGAGACCGTCATCGCACTGGTCACTCCGTACGCCTCGTACGTCATCGCGGAGGACTCGCACGCCTCCGGCGTGACCGCCGTCATCGTGTCCGGGGTGGTCCTCGGCAGCACCGGCCACAAGCTCAGCAACGCCCCCATCCGTCTCCAGATCCACGCCGTCTACGACACCGTGACGTTCCTGCTGGAGAGCGTCGTCTTCGCCCTCATCGGTCTCGAGCTCCCCTCCGCCGTCCGGCACCTCGCGCACGACGAGCACGGCTGGCCGCTGTGGGTGCCGGTGATCGCCCTCACCGTGCTGGCGATCCGCCTGCTGTGGATCTTCCCGCTGTCCGCCCTGATCCACTACCGGCACAAGGAGGGCGACAGCCGCCTCTCCTGGCGCGTTCCGGCCGTCCTGTCCTGGGCGGGCACCCGGGGCGTCATGCCGCTGGCCGCCGCGCTCTCCATCCCCCTGGTCACCCACACAGGGGCACCGCTGCCGCACCGGGCGCTCATCCTCACGCTCACCACCGGGACCATCGCACTCACCGTTGTTTTCCAGGGCTTCACCCTCGTTCCTGTCGTCCGCCGCTCTGGCATCGCCCTGGAACCGGAGCACACCGCCCGCGAGGAGGCCCGGACCCGCCGGCACATCGCCCACACCGCTCTCGAAGAGCTCAAACAGCTCGGCGATCTGGATGAGCTCGCCGAACTCGGCGCCGCCGCCGAGGCCGCCCTGAAACAGGCTCGTCGCCATCTGGAAGCGCGCATCCACCAGGCGGAAGATTCCCACTACAGCGACCCGGACGCCCGTCCCGCCGACGCCTACCGCGAGATACGCCAAACACTCATCGGCATCGAGGCGGCCGAGCTCCAGCGCCTCTACGAAGCAAACATGATCAGCAACGCCACCCGGCGCCGGATCCAGCACGAACTCGACCTCGAGGAGGCCAGCCTCCGTGCCCGCGACTGACGGGTCGGTGCCGCAAGCGGTACCTGGTCTCGGCACCGACGGTCACTACCGGCGAACCTCCGGTCTGTTGTCTCGGCGGCGGGCTCGTGCGGCCCGCGGAGTCGGGGCCGCCTCTGGCACGGCCCGGGGCCGCGTTCGAAGACGGTCCCCTGCACTGGCCCCGGTCGGTCCGTGCCGCCAGGTCGGGCCACGCGCTACCGGGTCGGCCTGTGGCGGGTGTCAGCCAGCCGTCGCAGGGGGCTCGAGGACTGCCTCGACATCGACCGTGACGTCGACCATGTCGCCCACGACGACACCGCCCCGGTCGACCACGTCGTTCCAACTCACGCCGAAGTCGTGGCGGTTGATGCGTGATCTGGCGACGAATCCGGCCCGGCGCCGTGGACCGAGATTCCGGCCGTCCTCCCACCACGGGGTGTCCCACTGTCCCAGATACGTCACATCGAATGTCACGGAGCGTGTCACTCCGCGAATGGCGAGGTCGCCCGTCACCTCGAAGTCGTTCGCGCTCACCTGGCGGATGCGAGACCCGGTGAACGTCCATGTCGGATAGCGCTCGACATCGAAGAAGTCGGCGCTGCGCAGGTGGGCGTCGCGGTCGGGTTGCCCGGTGTACACCTGCGTCGCGTCGATCGTCGCCCCGACCTGGGCCTTCTCCGGGGCGTCCGGGTCGACCACCAGGAAGCCGTGTACGTTCTTGAACTGTCCGCGTACGTAGGTGACCATCATGTGTCGGACGCTGAACTCCGCCGCAGTGTGACCTGACTCGAAGAACCATTTCGCCGTCGCCATGGCAGCTCCTCGGCATGCTTGCCCCTCCGAACACGATAGGACGGCCGTGCACCGGCGGCTCGCCCGGTGCCGGCTCGGCAGCGGACCACACCGGCCCGCGCACCCGTCAGCAGCATCCGCCGCCGCGCCCCTGCGGCGTTGGAAAGCCCGTTCCGGTCCGAGTGGGAAGCCGTCGTCCTGTCGGACGTGATGGACGTGTTTTCGCTGCCGCGCTGGGCCGTGTCAGCCGCTGGTGTGCCGGGGCAGTAGGAGCTCCGCCAGCAGGCCGCCGCCGGGAGCGGGGGAGAGCCGGGCGGTGCCGCCGTGGAGTTCGGCGACCCAGCGGACGATGGCGAGGCCGGTGCCGGTGCCGGTGCTCGCGGCTCCGGTGACGCGGCGTTCGAAGACCCGTGTACGGTCCTTGGCCGGTACGCCGGGGCCGTGGTCTCGTACGGCGATGCGGCCGGCGGTGACGCTCACGTCGACCGGGGTTCCGCCGCCGTGCCGCAGCGCGTTCTCCACGAGGTTGCGGACCGCCTGGGCGAGCAGTTCGGGGTCGCCGTTGACGATGGCGGCCTCGGTGGTGACCGTGACGCCGGTGCTGTCCGGCAGTTCCTCGATGGTCTGCTCGACCAGCTGGTCGAGCCGCAGCAAGGTGAGCTCGACTTCCTGGGTGCCGGCCCCGACCCGGGCCCGGGCCAGCAGCCCGGTGACCAGCCGGCCCAGGCGGTCGACGAGGCGGACCGCTTCGTCGAGGGCGGCGGGTGCCCGGGTGGGCGAGGTGCTGCCGCTCTCGACCACCAGGCGCAGGGTGGCTAGCGGGGTGCGGAGTTCGTGCGCGGCCTCGGCCAGGAACTGCTCCTGCTGTTCGAGTCCGCGCAGCGCGGGTCGCATGGCCCGTCCGGACAGGAGGTGTCCCACGGCGGCGGCGGCCAGCACCAGGGCCGCGCAGCCCAGGGCCAGCCAGTGGATGAGCCGGTTGTGGGCCGTTCGACTCCGGGCGGGGTCGGCTCCGACCAGCACGGCGGCGCCGATCCTGTCGTTGTCCCACACGGGGGCGGCGGCCCACTGGATCTCCCGGCCGTCGACCTCGGTGCTGACCAGGACGGTCTCCTGATCGTGCTGGACCTGCTGCCAGATGTCGTCCAGCCCGGCCTGGTCGGGCAGAGCGGCCGGGGAGGTGTGCGCGTAGCGGATCTGCGGCCGGGCCTGGGCGGGTGCTTGGAGGACGCCGAGCACTTCGGCGCTGCGGGCCAGGTCGTCGTCCGACAGCGCGTCGAGGTGCAGGACGCCGCCGTCGTAGTACAGCGTGCGGGCCAGGCCGTCCGCCCGGTGGCTGACGTCGTTGTCGAGATCGTTCGTCCGGGAGCGGGCGTCGGTGCGGACGGCGAGGACGGCGAGGACCAGCAGGCAGACGGCGGTCGTCGCGGCGAAGAGCAGGGTCATCGCCCACCGGACGCGGTGCAGGCGTGCGACTGCGGGACCGGGCGGCATCACAGGTCCGTGGCGGGGTCGGCGAGCCGGTAGCCGACGCCGCGCACGGTCAGGATGAGCTCGGGCGGGCCCAGTTTGCGGCGCAGCTGTCCTATGAGGACGTCGACCACGTTGGAGAGCGGTTCGGTCTGCTCGTCCCAGCAGCGTTCGATGAGCTCGGTGCGGGTGACCACCTCCCCGGAACGGAGCATCAGGACCTCCAGGACCGAGAACTCCTTCGCGGTGAGGGTGAGCAGTACACCGTCGCGCCGCACCCTGCGGCGTGGCAGGTCGAGCTCCAGGCTGCCGACTCGCAGTTCGGGCAGTCGCGCGGGCTGACCGCGACGACACAGGGCGCGGACCCGGGCATTGAGCTCGGCGAAGGCGAAGGGCTTGACGAGGTAGTCGTCGGCGCCGTGCTCGAAGCCGGCCACGCGGTCGCTGACCGCATCGAGGGCGGTGAGCAGCAGGACTGGCAGGGTGGAGCCCGCCTTGCGGTGGGCGGAGAGGAGCGTGAGCGCGTCCCCGTCGGGAAGAGTGCGATCCGCGACCAGGCAGTCGTAGGTGTTGACCGCGAGCTTGAAATCGGCGTCGGCGAGATCGGTGGCGAAGTCGACGGCGAAGCCCGCCTCACGCAGACCGCGGGTGATCACCGGGCCGAGCTCGGGGTCGTCCTCGAGGACAAGTACACGCATGGCGGCCGAGCCTAGTGGGTCGAAAAGAGCACGAACGCCGGGGCGATCGTGATTGGGGTGTTATGCCCGGCCGTCGGGCACCGCCGAGGCCGTCCGAATCCCGCGCCCGCCGCGCTCACGGCCTGGCCGAGGAGCCTGAGCCGCGTCTGCTGCCGCCGTGGCGGCAGAGCGGCGAAGGAACTCGTGCGGGCGGCGTCGGGAGGCGCCGCGCCTACCTCATGATCACCTCATGAACCCACCGGCAGTCTGCGGGCATGGCAAAGATTCGCAAGCGCGTCATCGGCGTGACCGCCGCGGGCGTGGCAGCTACCGTCCTCGCGGCCTACTGTGTCCAGTCCGCACAGGGAGCGGACTCCCTCCTTACGGGCGCTCCGCCGGCGGTGGTGCGCGTCGACCAGGTCGGCTACACACCCGGCGAGGCCAAGCAGGCCTACCTGATGGCCTCCGCCTCCGCGTCCAAGGCGTCCTTCCGGGTTTGCGACGCTTCCGGCAAGGAGGTCCTGAAGGGCAAGGTCGGCTCCTCCACCGGAAGCTGGAACAGCAAGTACAAGGCCGTCCACACCCTGGACCTGTCCCCTCTGACCGAGCCCGGCGACTACCGGGTCGAGGTGTTCGGCCCCGTCACCGCCGTTTCCCCGACGTTCCACATCGCCGCGGCGGACGAACTCTTCGGCAAGCTCATCCGGGACAACGTCCGCTTCTTCCAGGCCCAGCGCGACGGCGCCGACGTGGTCCCCACGGAACTGCGCCGCCGGCCCTCACACCTGGCGGACCGCCAGGCCACGGTCTACGACACCCCCGCCTACGCTGACGACGAGACGGTGCTGACCGCGCCCCTCAAACGCGTCGCGGGCCCGATCGACGTCTCGGGCGGCTGGAACGACGCCGGCGATTTCCTCAAGTTCACCCACACCGCCTCCTACTCCACCGCCAGTCTTCTGCTCGCGCAGCGGACCACACCTCTCGGAGGGAAGGAACTGGCCGCCGAGGCACGCCACGGACTGGACTGGCTCGACAAGATGTGGGACGACGAGTCGCGCACCCTCTACGTCCAGGTCGGACTCGGCAAGGGCGACACCGACGACGGCAGCGGCAGGACCAGGTCCGACCACGATGTGTGGCGCCTGCCGGAGGCCGACGACGCCCTCGACGTCAAGCCCGGCGACCCCGACTACCTGATCAAGCACCGGCCGGTCTTCCGCGCGGCACCGCCCGGCAAGCCGATCAGCCCGAACCTTGCGGGGCGCGTCGCCGCCGCCTTCGCCCTGGCCGCCCAGCTGGACGCCGCCGAGAACCCCGACCGGGCACACGAGGAACTCCAGAAGGCCGCGCACATCTACGCCCTCGCCGACACCACCCGGGCCGACCAGCTGGTCACCGCCTTTCCCCACGGCTTCTACCCCGAGGCGTCCTGGCAGGACGACATGGAATTCGGCGCCGCCGAGCTCGCCCTCGCCGGAAAGGCCCTGGATGACAAGCGCACTGCCGACTGGACCAAGCAGGCCGGACACTGGGCCAAGCAGTACGTCACCTCGGACAGCCTCGGCACCCTCGGGCTCGGCGACGTCAGCGCCCTCGCCCACGCGGACCTCGCCCGCCTGCTCGACGACGGCGCCACCCGCACCGAAGTGACACACGAGCAGCTCGCCGCCGACCTCAAGCGCCAGCTCGACGACGGCAGCGCCCGCGCGGCCCGCGACCCCTTCAGGGCCGGCGCCGTCTACACCGACTTCGACTCCGTGCCCCACGCCTTCGGCCTGGCCGCCACCGCCCGGCTGTACCACCGTGTGACCGGGGACTCCCGCTACGACGCGTTCGCCACCCAGCAGCGCAACTGGGCACTGGGCGCCAACGCGTGGGGCTCCTCCTTCGTCATCGGCGCCGGAACCACCTTCCCGCACTGCCCCGAACACCAGGCCGCCAACCTCGCCGGCGACCTCAACGGGGACGGCGACATCCTCCTCGGCGGTGTCGTCAACGGCCCCAACGCGGCAGACAAGCTCAAGGACCTCAACTCCTTCCCCACCATGCGCAAGTGCCCGGCCAACCAGGACAACCCCTTCGCCGCCTTCGACGGCCACGGCGGCGGCTTCATGGACCACGTGGGAGCCTGGCAGACCGTCGAGTCCGCCGACGACTTCACCGCGACCGCCCTGCTCTCCTTCACCCTCTCCGCCGCACCCCGGATTGCCCAGACCGACTCCGACTGACAGCACAAAGGGCCACAACCCGCCCGTCACGGCACCGCCCGCTTTGACCCGCGGTACGACCGGGCACGCAAGGCGGCCCACCGCGGGGCACGTCGCCAGGTCCGGGCAGTGGCCGAGCCGTGCCCACCGGCGGTCAGGCGGAGCGCGCGCAGGTCGGCCGGCAGACGCCGGCCGGGATCGCGTTCGGCCCTCACGCACCGCCCGCGCCGGCCCGGCCGGTTCGCCGAAGCAGCCGGGCAGGCTGTGCGACGGCGGGAACCCGTTCGCGAGGGTGTACCGGCCGGACAACGAGTTCCAGGGGAAGACCGCCGCCGCGTGTGATGTCGCGGCCGAGTCCGAGGCGGTCCGGCGTGAGCTGCACCAGCGGCTTGTGCCTCCGCCGGTCCCCGGGACCCGGGATCCGATGGGCCGGTCGTCTACTGCAGGACCCCGGTCCGGGCGACCCGAAGGGGTTGTGCCAGGAGATCCTCGACTTTTCCGGCGAGCCGCATCCCGAGACGCTCCACGTGCCGATCCGACGCCGCTTCGCTGATCAAGGGGCCGGCCGCCGGGCGAGTGTCCGACCGGATCCCGCCAGGACGGCCTGCAGAGCGATCCTGGCTTGTCGTACCGGGTCAGATGGTCCAGTTGACGGGGTAGGTGGCCTTCGGATGGAACGTCACGCCGACCGCCTCCATCTCCCCGCGCGCGACGACCTGCATCTCCTTCAGGTCGTCCAACTGCGCCGCATGCTCGCTGGAGTCCCAGACGCTGACGTGCATCATCGACCCGTCCGGCGAGACGCCCGCGTAGAAGTGGATGAGCCCCGGCAGCCGCTTGACGGCCGGGATCAGATACTCCGAGGTCTTCGTGTTCATGGCGTCGACCTCTTCGAACCGGCTCGGGTCGAAAGTGCCGGGCGAGAGGCTGCAGTTCGGAGGTGGGGAAACTGGTGTTTGGCTCTGGCAAAGGGGCTTGCCGTTCGCCGGGATGCGGGCGATCAGGAGCGCGGCACTGCGTCCGTGACGGCGTCCAGCAGCGGCTTCAGGCGGTCCGTCAGGGCGTTGAAGTCGCTGCTGCGCCCGTCGGACCACTGGGCCATCCCGACGATTGCCGCCGGACCCGTGAACGCGAATGCCTGTACCAGTCCGCTGTCTGCGGGCAGTGCCCGCAGACCGGAATCCTTGGGTGGGAGTTGGACGGCGACTTCGTAGTCGCCCGGGTTCATGCCGAGGCGGTTGACCAGGTTGAAGGCGTCCAGCGGGTCCTTCATGGTGAACACGTTCAGGCTGTACTCGTTGCCGTCGCCGTCCTTGTACATGGCCAGGTCGACGCCGAGGCAGCCCTGGCTCTGGGTGATCAGGCCCGCGAGGGTGGGTGCGACGGTGTCGGAGCCGGTACAGCTCGGGTTGGCGACCTCGGCGACCCGTGTGAAGCCCTGCACCTGCGCGGGGAAGACGCTCAGCGGTATTGCGGCCGTGGGCGCGACGGCCGCGCTGCGCGTGGGCGAAGGGGAGGTGCCAGGCAGGGAGTGCGCGGCCGGTGAGGCGGTAGCACCTTGCGGGGCCTGGGGCGATCCCGTGCTGCTCGCCGTGGCACCGGCCATTGCGGCTGTGGCCGGCTGCTCGTGTCCTGGCCACAACCGGTAGGTTCCCACGGCGCCCACCGCCAATACCGCGATCAGGCAGCCCATCAGCACCCGCCGCCGCGACACCTGCCCTCGCTTCGGCCTGCCCGACCGGGCGCGTTCAGACGCGCTCGGCTCGTGGACGGCGTTGTTCTTCTCGAATTCCTTGACGAACTCGTCCCACAGCTCGTCGCCGCCCTCATGTTCGATCTTCACGAGGGAACTCTATTAGTACTGCAATCACAGTTATGGGGTGTGGCCTCGGCGTTTGTAGTGGCTGAGGCGGGCCCGGGTCTGGCTGAGGCGTCTCCACCATGACCAGCG
>NZ_JBSFGU010000101.1:0-9241 GCF_053596725.1 Kitasatospora sp. NPDC001660
GTCATCGATGCACGCCGCGGACACGAATGACCCTCATGCCTGACCCGGAGGGCCTCGGCGAGTCCGGCGGCGAGGCGGCGGCCCTCGGGCGGGGGGGAGGGGGCCCTGCCGGGAGACGCGTTCGCCGAGGGAGGGGCCGGGGATGAAGAGGGTGGCGAGCCAGGGCGCCGGGGCGTCGGCGTCCGCGTCGAGGACGGGTGCGGTGAAGGCGCCGCTGACCTTGCGGGCGGCCGTGACCTCCTGCCGGAACCGGGCCCGGAATTCGGCGTCGGCGGCCAGTTCGGGCCGGATGACCTTGACCGCCACCTGGCGGCCGGACACCGACCGGGCGCGGTAGACCACGCCCATCCCGCCCGCACCGAGCTGGCTCTCCAGGAGGTACCCGCCGATTTCCCGCGGATCGTGCTCCGCCAAGGTCACGTGCCGAACCCTTCCCCGAGTCTGAACGACGGACCGGCCGTCAAGCCGCCCGGCCTATTCCGTGGGTGGTACGTCGGCGCCGCCGGGTTGCCAGGTTCTGGTCCGGAGTCCGGTTCCCCGCTCCAGAGATGGTCTGTCCCTTAGCGGCAGCGGATTCGGGGTGTCCGGCAGATGCATGGTGAACCGCTGAAGCGGAGTACAGCTCACTACTTGGCATGTCTTGCTCAGGGGTTCCTCAAGTTTCGCCTGCAGAGCATCCATGACTGCCTAGGGTCCTATGTGTCCGCCCCAACCAGGGGTGGGTTCAGGAGGGGAATTCTGATGATGAAGAAGGCTGTTGCCGGCGTGTTCGCAGGTGCTGTCCTGGCCGGGGTTCTGGGGGCTGCTCCGGCGAGCGCGACCGAGGTGGATCCGGGCCAGAGCGGCAACTACTGCGAGCCGGTGACGAACCGCTACTACGAGCAGGTCGGCTGGGACTGGAGCACCCACGACAGCGGCACCATCTCGAACAACTCCGGTGCCTCGATCAGCCGTTCCATCGCCCGGACCAACAGCGGCACGCTGAGCGCTACCGTCAGTGCCGAGGTCTCGGTCAGCGGGGACGTCCTGGTCACCGAGATCCAGGCCAAGCTCGGCCTGTCCGTCACCGCGTCGGCGACGATCTCGAACACGGAAACGTTCCAGGTGAACGTTCCGGCGTGGACGACCGTCCACTACAACGACGGCATCATCAACCGCCGCTTCGGCGTCCGCATCGTCCACACCTACAGCAACTGCCAGACCAGCACGTCGTGGGGCAGCGCTACCGCACCGGAGCGGTACTCCGAGGTCACCAACGCCTGATGACCCCGTGTGCGGGGTACGGCCTCATGCGGGCCGTACCCCGCACTGCAACCGACGCCCGAACCCGTTACGGGGGAGACCGATGAACCACCGCACCGCACCGGCCGTACTCGTCACCCTGGCAGCCCTCGCCGTTCTGGTGGCATGCGACAACGACAACCCCACCAGCAGGGCAAAGCCCGCCACCACCCAGGCCATCGCGTGCGCAGCCGAGTACCACGCCCCGGCCGGCGACCTGCTCCATCCTGAAAGCGTCTGGTCCGCGGCCCCCTACACGCGTTCCGAGGCCTCCCTCATCCTCTCCACGAGCTGCCCGCAGGCCCCGGCAGCCCCCTCGACATCATGCGACCCGGCGGAGTTCCCGTGGAGCGCCCCCGACGAACTGCGCGAGGCACGCATCCGCGCGGCCGGCGTGGACACCTGGATCAAGTCGGCCATCACCGGGGGCGGTGCCGGCCAAGGCCTCACTCAGCAGATCCTCAAACTCCGCCCCACCGAGGCGAGTACAGCAGTCAACCGCTTCCGTGACCACCTGCAGCAGTGCGGGGCAAGCACCGTCGTGGAGGCCAACGGCCACCCTCAGGTCCTCCTCCTCGAAGACCAGGCAACCAAACCAAAGCTTCTCGTCGACCTCGCCGACGACCGGATCACCGCGCTCACCCCGACCGGCGACGGATGGACCAAACAGCAACTGCTCCAGATCACTCAGCACTGAAGCTTGGCTGCAGTATCAGCGCCAGGTCTTTCACGCCCGCGTACCAGGCGGTGTCGCGGACCGGGATCGGGCCGGGCCGGGGAGGCCAATGGCGGGGGCGGCCTTGGCGAGCGCCGTCGTGTCGCCATCGACGCACGCCCCGGACACGAATGACCCTCATGCCTGACCCGGAGGCCGCCACCGCAAGGTGACGGCCTCCAGTGCCTTCTCGGGGCCGCAGCAGCGTAGCGCCGACCACGGACACCGCCGCGACCGGGGCAGCCCTACCAGGCCACGCCCAGTACCCCCAACTGCCCGGACGTGTCGATTCAGCGAACCCGGACGTGCCCCGGCACCGTCCGGCTCCTGCGCGCGCCGCGCCCCGACGCTGCTCCCGCCGTTGCGGGCTCCGCCAAGCCCGGGACCGGCGGCGGGCGCGACGGGCGGTAGTGAGCGCCTCGGCCCGGATTCCGTGGCGGGATGCGGGCCGGACCGCGGCGTTGGAGAGCGCTCGTTGGCCGTGGCGGCCTGGAAGCGCCCAGTGCTCTCCTTCGGGGTCGGGGCTTCGGGAGGAGGGAACACCGGCTGCTGCGCGGTCGCGGTCGAACCCGGCGCCACCGAGTGGCCCGAGGACGACAGCCTCGTGACGGACGAGTACAGCGCCACGGTGACCCGGAAGATCGCGGCGCTGTGGGAGACGATCGGCTTCCAGCACTTCAAGGACGGCATCTACCTGCGGGACACGGCGGTCGACCACGGCGGCATCCTGCGAGAGCAGCGCCAACACCTGCGCACCCTGAGCGGGGCGCACCGAGCCTCGCAGGCCGCCCGCTGACTGGCGCAGAACCGCCCGCCATGCCGTCCGAGATCGAGGAGGTTGCGTGATCCCGCATTGTGCACGGGTGGTCAATGACCGCGGCGCCTTGAGGCATCGTGACCGACTACGGGGGAAATGGCTCGCTGTGGGGTCCTGGCCCCGGCATGATTCCCACCGTGCTTGAGGACGAGAACCATCGCGGGCGGACGCGGTACACGCTGGCTGAGACAGAGCATGGCCATGCCTGGGGCGTCTGCGCCGAGGCGGAAGGACTGTTCGGGGAACCGCAGCGTGGGACGTACGAGCTGTTCGGCTGGATTCCACAAGCTGAAGTGCACGGCTGGATCGGCAGCCGAGTGTGGTTGGTGCCGGAAGACGAGGAGCTTGACCCCTGGCTGCTGGAGGACGCGGAAAGCCAAGGGCCGCTCCCTGGGGCAGACAGTCTCGTGCTCACCGGCCTGGACGAGTACGAAGGCCCACCCGAGGGCTACAGGGGTCCCGTCCGAGTGCATGACGAGCACCGGTGGCTGGGCTCTTGTCGGGAATTCGCCCGTGTCCTGCCAGCCAAGCAGTCGGCGTCCCCGCTCGTCCTGCGGCTGCGCCACTCGGTGACCACCGCGGCTGCCGACGCCGCGTCCGGGCGCGACCAGCGCGGAGCCGTACGGCAGTTGCGGTCCGAACTCAGGATCCTCTCCGCCCTGCCGGTCGCCGAGCTGCGCGCCCAGGCGGACGTCCTGGCCAAGGAGATCCGCGAGGTGGACACCCTGATCCAGCGCACCAACTGGGAGATCGACCTGATCGAGGACTGATCCCACGAACGGGGTGTGGGAAGCAGGTAGTCGTCACGGAGGCGTGCACACACCGCGGGTCGGCGGTCTATCCGGCCCTTGGCGCGTGAAGAGCAACGCAGGAGTTCGATTCCCCACCAACAGTGCAGCTCAGCACCGCGTACAGGTGACACAGCACACCGCACAGCTCACTACCACGTGCAGATCCGGACGACGAGGGCGGGAACGGGGCGCCCCACACCCGGTGCGAGGGCCGTGCGACCAGCACGGCCCTCGCACCTACTCCGCCTCGGAGCCACTCAAGAAGCTCCATCCGGAGCCGTCGTGGCGCCCTTCCGCCGGACGGTCCTCCAGGGCGCCGACCTGGGCGGTCAATCTTCAGTGACACAAACCGTGCCGCGATCAAAGTTCAGTGGCACACGGTCAAGGTCCGGTGACACAGGACACCGCTGTTCCGTCTCGACGAAGGTTGCGCGTTCTCACTGAATCTTGGTGACCGGTAGGTTCGTCTCACCGAAGATTGCGATTTCGTCGTCGGAGAACAGTGGATCGGACCGGCCGGCGATCGTCAGGTGGTGCTTGATGTAGCTGGCGGTCTCCTGGGGTTGTGCGCTGGCCGCCTGCCAGGCGCGGGTGACCGTCTGGATTTCCGTGTCACTGCGCCGACCAGGCACGTTGCCTAAAACCTGGGCGGATCGGCGCGGCTCAGCTCACGGAAGGGCGGGGCGATGCGATGCTGCGCCAGTACGTGGAGCAGCGTGTGGACTCGGTGGTCTACGGGCGGCTCGACGAGCTGCTCCGGGACGGGCACTGTCAGGGACTGCTTCGCCGCCGCCTGAGCTGCTCGGTGAGATCACTCGCGGCGCGTTGGAGTGGCTACTCAATTTGCAGCTTCCGCACGAACTGGACTGGATCTGCGGCAGATCTGCTGCGGGCGACCGTCGACACCGTGCTACGGGGCGATCCGCTCAGCCGCCCTGGCACCGACGGCGCAGGACTCCGGGCGGTCAGTCCGACGGCCCGCGATGATGATCAGGAGGTGGGCTCGTGACTGGGGCGGATGGCCGGGTGGCATTGGTGACAGGGGCCAGCAGCGGAATCGGTGCGGCCACCGCGGGTCTCCTTGCCGCGCGAGGGATGCGCGTGGTGGTCAACTACCTGCGCAACACCAAGGCGGCCGACGAGGTCGTGGCCGGCATCGAGGCCGCAGGCGGGCAGGCCCTGGCCGTGCAGGCCGACGTGCGCGAGGCAGCGGCCGTCGAGAGCATGATCGAACAGGTCCAGGCGGCGTGGGGCGGCATCGACGTGCTCGTGCACAACGCGCTGATCCCATATGCGGTCAAGTCCTTCCAGGACATGACGTGGGAGGAGCTGGGCGGCAAGATCGACGCCGAGATGCATGCGGCGTTCGCGGTGACCAAGGCCGTCCTGCCCGCCATGAGCGGACAGGGCTGGGGACGCATCGTCTACATCAGCACCGGCCTCAGCCGCCGGCCCCGGGCGGGCATGATCGCGCTGGGCGCGGCCAAGGCCGCCCTGGAGCAGTTCGCCCGCTACCTCGCCCAGGAACTGGGCCCGCAGGGCATCACGGTCAACATCGTCGCAGGCGGCCCGGTGGAGGACACCCGCATGGGGTCCGCGCTCGACGAGAAGATCAAGCAGCGGCAGGTGGCCCTCACTCCCATGGGCCGCCTGGCGCGCCCGGCCGACGTCGCCCAAGCGGTCGCCTTCTACGCCAGCGAGGACAACTCCTTCATGACCGGCACCACAGCCGCGGTCAACGGCGGACTGTTGATGGACTGACAGCCCGACCCGTATCCGCCGCACCGTCACCTCACCACCATGTGCCGCGCCGTCCCGCGCCCGTGCAGGGCGGCGCGGCGATGACAGGATCGAGGAACAGCTTCATGTGCAGGATCGATCTCGCCTACGTCGGGCGGGGCCTACACGAGGAACTGGCCGCCTACATCGCCGACCAGCAGGACTACTACGCCGACGAAGGCGTCCACGTCGCACTGCGCGACGGCTGCACCTGGGACATCGAACGGCTGCGCCGTTGCGCCACCATCGGACTAGGTCGGGCACTGCTCTCCCGCCTGACCGACGGCATCCCGTGGGTCGCCCTCAACGTCAACACCCACCACCCGCTGTTCTGGTTCCTCGCCCGCCCCGGCCTGACCTCCCTGACCGACCTGGCCGGCCAACGACTGGCGGTACACGCCCCCCACACCCCACCCGGGTGCTTCGCCCGGATCGTGCTGCGCAAGGCCGGTCTCGACCCCGACCGCGACGTCGACACCGTCGTCCGCTCCCCCGGCGACTACGGCATGGACCTGCGCAGACTGCGCGAGGGCGAGATCGACGCCGCCTACGTCGGCAGCACCATGGCGCCCGAGGCAGTCGCCGCCGAGCAGGGCTGGCAGGTGCCGGCCTGGGTCGGCGACCACTTCCAGATCCCCACCGTGGGCGTGGCCGTCGACCCCACCTACATCGACCCGGACGACCCCGCGGTCCAGGCCGTCGTACGAGCCCACCGGCGCGCCCTGCAGGTGATCCACAACGACCCCGACACCACCGTGCGGCACATGCGGACGTTCCTGGGCGGACAGACCGAGGACGAAGTCCGAGCCCACTACGAGACGTTCATCGCGCCATACTTCACCACCGACGGCCAAGCCGACCTCGCGGTCGGCGACAGCGCGATCATCGAGGTGGCCGCCGAACTCGATGTCCCCGCCACCGTCACGGCAGCCGAGTTCTACCGCACCGCCACAGCCTAGAAGCCCGGCGACGCCGCGCCGCCAAAGCGCGGGCAGTACCTCAGGACCACCGACGCAGAGACCCCCGCGGCCGCTCGTCGGCCAGGAGCTGGAGGCGGCTGTGCGACCCCGAGTCGGCACTCGGGCCGCGCCACACCCACACGACAGGAACACTCATTCGCAAAAGCCCGGAGCCCGCGTTAGCAAGCTGTCACAGCCTCATAACCGATCGAAGCCAGCCCTGGGTCAGGCCCTGTCGATTTCCCTGCCCGGCATCGGCTCAGCGAGTGCTGTCCGCCATTCAGGCGCACCGAAGGCGTCCGCGAAGTACTGCGTCTCGTGCACCACATGCCCGTGGGCAAATTCCATAATGCTCACCGAGTAGGTGGGCACCCCGTCGTATGTGATGACACACTCGCTCACCCACAGATCCCCGCCGCCAACGATCCGGTGGATGGTGAAGTGCCGACTGGCAGGGTGCCCGCCACGTTGCGCCGAAATCGTCGCGCGGCCCCGGAATCGTTCACCTGACTGGGGGTAGTCCAGGATCGCGTCCGCCGCGTAGATGGCGTGCTCGGCTTCGGTATCCCCACGTTCCGACGCCCGCCAGTGTTCCTCGACTGCGGCCCTGGTCCGGATGTCAGCATCCATCGCACTGTCCCCTCTGTAGGCGGCCGGAGCGATCCGGGGGACCTGGGAACGCTTCGAGGCTCCCCAGGACGCAGGACCGTTGAACGTAATGGGCAACGGTGACAGCGTAGATCGCCGAGGCAGCGACTCAGCTTCAAGGACACTGCGGATCAGATGACCCGACCGAGGTGACCGATCATCACGACCAAGGGACCGACAAAACTCGATGAGACCCGTCAAAGTTCGGTGAGACGGGACACCCGCCACCCGGACCACCAGCCCGGCGATGCCGAGCGGGCACCGCGCGAGCTGATGTCCGGCCCCGGCCGGTGCTGGGACACCGAGCCCCGCTGGCGGTGGGTGGAGATCCGTATCGGCGGATCCTGGCGGCCCGGTCGGATAGAAAGCTGGCGCCTGCACCAGGGCTCCACCACCTGGGTCGCCCTGGTCCGCTGGGGCCCCGATTTCGACGACTGGGGCTGGTACCTCCACCACCCCGACACGATCCGCCAGTGCTCGGAGCCGACCGACCCCAACGGCCCGGCGAGCTGGTGAACGGCGACAACGAAGGCGCCGCGGCCGACCTCGCCGACACCCTGGAAGCCTTCGCGGACCTTGCCGCCACCCCCGGCACCGGCGCCGACGTCTGGCTGACCATCGGCACCCCGTACGAGATCGAACAACGCACCGTCCGGCTCCCCGCGGGCGTGGCCGACTGGATCACCGAGCTGCTCCGCGAGGAGACCCAGGCGCTGGAGGCCGGCCACCGTGCCGACGGCCAGGAACAGGGCACCGCCGACGCCGAGCCCGCCTGGTGGTGATCGGCTCGGTCGCGATCAGCAGGTTGCCCGGGCTGACAGGAAGGCAGCCCGACCCCGGCACGGCGGCGGGGGCTGAATCCGGCGAAGCGTCACCCGTGGCTCGTGCTCACCCCATACCGTCATCACACGGATCGGCCGGAGCGGGGGAGGTGTTGTGGCACAGCGGCAGCACCTGGACTGGGCCAAGGAATACGCGGAGCAGGCCAAGGCCGCGGTGGAGAAGGTCACTGATCCCGGGCATCGGGCGATCACGCTGGCGCTGCTCGCGTTGACCGAGGGTCCTGGAGGCCGGCTTCGACGTCGACGCGTCGGAACGGGCTGCGTGACGACGTCCGTGACGGCTTGGCAGACCGCGGGTAGAGGGCATCGGACGGAGGGCCCAGAAGGAGTCGAGGATGTCGAGCAGGGCCATGAGGATCGAGTTTTCTCGGTGGGTTTCGGTGTCGTTGTCCTGAGAGCCCGGGGGCATCTGGCCTGGCGCCCTCAGCCGCCTCGGCCGCCGACGCCTACTGCCTTGACCGCCTGGGCCGTCTTGGTCGCTGCTGCTCCAGTGGCCGGGGGGCCTCCCCGGCCACCTCGCCGACGCCCGGACGGCGACCCGGCCGTCGCTCGGTCCGCCTGGCTTGTGCTCGCTGCCCCTCGCTGCGCCCTGGCCGCTGCCGCGCTCGGAGCACGGCTGCTGTCGCCAGCCGGCCAGTGGTCCTGATGCAGGGGTCCCTCGTTCGGCAGTGCTGTGGGCGTGGTTCGCCGACTTCTCGTCAGTGCGTCGTATACATCGCTTGTTCCTGGTTCTTCACAGCTCACGGTTCTGCTAATCCCAGATCATCGCGGCTCGCTGTCGGGGCGCGGGGCCGTGGCGCCGGTTGCGAGGAGAGAGCGATGCGTCTGGCCGGTCTACACGATTCCGCGGGTGAGCCCGCACGTCGCGGTCCGGAGCCCGAAAGCGGTGGGCCTCGGCCCAGGCCGTGGGTGCGGGTGCGGGCCGTGGTGGCGGGTCTGGCCCTGACGGCCGGGTTGGCCCTGCCGGTGCTGGCCCCGTCCCCGGCCATGGCCGCCACGGGCCAGCAGGGCTACATCGGCAATATCACTGCCAACACGGTGACGGTGTTCGACACCGCCACCAACACCGTCACCACGACCATCCCCGTCGGCACCAGACCGGCGGACCTCAAGGTCACCCCGGACGGCAAGCACGTCTACGTCGTCAACCGCAGCTCGGGCACCGTGTCGGTGATCGACACCACCACCAACGCCGTCGCCACCACCATCGCCCTGCCCGCCGGGGATTTCCCGCAGGCTGTGGCGATCACCCCGAACGGCCTGCACGTCTACGCCGCCAACTTCAACGGCACCGTGTCGGTGATCGACACCACCACTAGGGCACGTATTCGGTCGTGATCAATCTGTGTGATTCACCTTCGCGGCGGGTCCTGATCCGGTAGACCGTGGTGTGTGACGCGAGCGCAACT
>NZ_JBSFGU010000102.1:0-9099 GCF_053596725.1 Kitasatospora sp. NPDC001660
GACCGCATCCTCGCCGGACGTCAACCCCCGTGGCTGGCAGCAGACTTCGACACAACGGGACGAACCGCTCACACCCTCACAGAACTCCCTCTGACCGCCCACCGGACCGGTTCGGCCATCCGCCCCTGGTCCGAGGAGCCCTGTGACCGTCACCAGCATGCCCCAGTCGATCCTGCCCGCGCAGCAGGCCTGCGACATCGAGGAGGTGATCCTCGGGGTCGACACCCACAAGGACGTCCACGTCGCCGCGGTCATCACCGCTCTGGGCGCCCCGCTCGCGCACCAGGAGTTCCCGACCACCGCTGCGGGGTACCGTCAACTGCTTGCCTGGGCAAGCTCGTTCGGCATACTTCGCCGTGCCGGAGTCGAGTGCACCGGGTCGTACGGGACGGCGCTGATGCGAGTCCTGCGCCGCGAGGGTGTCGAGGTCATAGAGATCAACCAGCCCGACCGCGCCACGCGACGCAAGCGCGGCAAGACCGATGCCGTCGACGCGGACGCCGCGGCCCGCGCGGTCTTGTCAGGCCGGGCCGCGGCCCGGCTCACCGACGAGGCGGCCTTCGCCGCCTTGTGCGGGGTCAGCCCGGTTGAACAGTCCTCCGGGAAGACCCAGCGGCGGCGCCTGAATCGCGGCGGAAACCGGCAGGCCAACGCCGCCCTCTACCGCATCGTACAAAGCCGCCTGCGCTGGGACCAGCGCACCCAGGCCTACCTACAGCGACGCACCGCCGAGGGCATGTCCAGGCGAGAGATCATCCGATGCCTCAAACGCTACGTCGCCCGAGAGCTCTACCGGCACCTCCAACCCCCGGCGCCCTCCACCGCGGCTTGACGAAACATAGGGGCTTCTACGCCACCCACAACACAGCCGAGATCAGGACGTGACTGGCCAGGCACCCGCGCTTCCACGTCCACTTCACCCCGACCGGACCCTCCTGGATCAACCAGGTCGAGCGTTGGTTCGGTCTGTTGACCTACAAGCTCATCCGTCGCGGCGTCCACACCTCCGTCAAGGCCCTGGAAGACGACATCAAGGCGTGGATCGACACCTGGAACGAGGACCCCAGACCATTCACCTGGACCAAGACCGCGGACGAGATCCTCAAGTCCCTCGCGGACTACCTCAGTTCAACCCGCCAGACTCCCCAGCAGAGTAGAAATTACCATCGGGATTTGCGACGCAAGACACTAGCCGAGTACCACCAGCGCGGGCTCACCGCCGTCGAGACCGGCGGCGAAGCCGTCGCCCCACCGGCGACGGCGCCAGGGAAGTGCCGCACCCCGATCTCCGGGGCCTGCCACACCCCGTACGGGCGCACCTTGCGCTTCCCGCCCGGCAGCAGGAACTCCACCTCGGTCGCCCAGCCGGTCACGGTGCCCACCCCGCCCGCGGCCCCGGGCGCGGTGCCGCCCCGGGCGAGCACGGTCTCGTTCACCGCCATCGTGTGCCGGGCACCGGAACGCCCGGCACCCCGAGCCGTTCCGCACATGTCGGAGCGAGGCAGGCGGTCACGTTCGCCCGGCGAACTCTGGAGGAGTGGGCCCGTCGCGGGCGACTCGCACACGCAAGGCCTTCACTGACCGAGGACACGCTCCTGGTCGTGGAGGAACTGGCCGACAACGCCCACCGGCACGGCACAGGCCTCGCGGAACTCGGGCTCGGAACTACAACCCTGGCTGGCTGCGCGTCACCGTCGTCGACCGCAGTCCGATCCTCCCCAGCCGCGGCGCCACGGGGCGGCGGCTACAGCTGGCCCATCGTCGACCGCCTGCCCACGGCTGGGGAGCGACTCCCCTGTTCACGGGTAAAAGCAAGCTGGTCTGGGCGGACCTCGCCATCTGTGTCACCGCCCAGTGAACCCGCCCCCCGATTCATCGTCGCCCCGGAAAAGGAACGCGGTCTCGATGATCTCCAGCAACCGCCGCACAGCCCGGCCGGGCACCACCACCGTGCGACCGGCCGCCACAGCGTCCCGCCGCAACTCCACCAGGACATGCAAGCCCCGGCTGTCACAGAGAGCGCTCACGTCTACGACCAACCGCCTTGTGCCGGTGTGCACCGCTGCGGCCAGGCCCCGGGGCAAGACCTGGGCGTTGTCTTGGTCGATCTCTCCGGTAACCACCACCACCGGCTGCGCCAGGGAGCGCTCGTCCCGAGACGGCTTTCCTCGGGGCCGCGGTGTTCCGGTTCCGGCTGCCCGCGTCCCGTAGTCACTGGCCTCCCTCGGTCCCGGAGCCGTGAGGTTGAACGCCAGGAAGCGCCCCCGAAACACTCCCAGGCAACCACGATCCCGCCCGAACGCACACCCGACGCCACCCCTTCGGACGGAGTCCCGGTACGGATTTCTCGTCGCGGTGCACCGCTGACCACAGTGTTCAGGATGCCGCCGCCCCCGCAGTCTGCGTCGGAGCGAGCGGCGTCCCGTCGCGGGAACAGCGACACCGGTCAGCCGGAATACCGGCTGCGCCGCCGCCGAGAGCGCCGACCAGCGCGCCAACCGGCTTGTAGACGATCGCGATCTCTGTGTTGAACCGGATTCCTCGGGTATGCGCGCGAGGAACGGAAGGTTGGTTCTATGCCTCGGGACAGTGAAGGTGGCGAACGCCGACCTGCACGGCCCCCTCGGCGAGAGGAGGCACAGGGCGGTGCGCGCACGCGGTCACTGGGGAAGGCCGGGCCACGGCTGTCGGCCGCGAAGGTCATGCGGGTGGCCATGGCGCAGCTGGAGGAGTTGCTGGGCAGGGTTCCGGAGTCGGTGTCCGCGATTCGACGTACTGATGACGGTTGGCAGGCCGATGTGGAGGTGGTGGAGGTGGAGCGGGTGCCGGATACGGCCAGCGTGCTGGCTAGCTATCGGGTGTCGCTCGACAGCGGGGGGGAGCTGGTGGGCTACGAGAGGACTCGCCGGTACACACGGGATCAGCTAGATCGCCGCTCGTGACCACGGGTGGCCGCGGGCGGGATATAGGTGGAAGGAGGCACTGGATATGACTGTGGTGCCGCAGGGTGGCGGGGGTGCTGTTGCAGTCGGGGGTAGGGGTTCGGGCACGCTGTATGACGTCGTCGAGCTGATACTGGACCGGGGCCTGGTTATCGACGTGTTCGTCCGTGTGTCGTTGGTGGGTATCGAGATTCTCAAGATCGATGCTCGTGTGGTGGTGGCCAGCGTTGACACGTACCTGCGCTTCGCCGAGGCCTGCAACCGGCTGGACCTGGAGTCGGGGCGCAAGGCTCCGAGCCGGTTGCCGGAGCTGGTGGGCGAGATGACGGAGGGCGGCGCGCGGGGCAAAAGCAAGGGGGCGCTCACCGGTGCGGTGGAGGCGGTGACGGATACGATCCGTCAGCACACCCAGAGCCGCGAGGAGGAGCCAGAACCGGAGGAAAGGCGTGAGAGGCCGCGTCCGGCACGGCGTTCCCGGGCGGCCCGGGAAGAGTGAGCCATGGCCATCTACGTGTACGCGATCACCGCGGACAGCCATCCGTTGCGGCTGGACGGCATCACCGGTGTGGGTGATCCGCCCGAGGAGCTGTCCACCATCAGCGGTTCGGATCTGGCGGCAGTCGTCAGCGCCGTACCCGAAGGCCTGCGGGCCCGCCGCCGCGACGTCCTGGCCCATCAGGATTTGCTCCAGCGGCTCAGGGCGGACGGCACCGTCCTTCCACTCCGGTTCGGCACGCTCGCCTCCGATGTCCAGGAGGTGCGAGATGTGCTCAAGGAGCGCGCCGACTCCTACCGGGAACGGCTCCACTCCCTGGAGGGCTGCTCGGAATATCTACTGAAGGCATCATGCGAGGAGGACGCCCTCTTGTGGCAGATCCTTTCGGACTCGGAGGAAGCGCGGCAGCTGAACGACGAAAGCCGACGCAGCGGTGATCCCAATGTGAAGATCCGGCTGGGTGAGCTCGTGGCCGGTGAAATCCGGGCACGCGAGACTTCCGCTGCGACGCATGCGGTCGATTCGTTGCGCCCGCTGGCACGGGAGGTCCACGAGAACGAGGCGGCCGGCAACGATTTCGTCAGCGCTTCCTTCCTGGTCGAGGACGCCCGGGGGGAGGAATTCACCGCCGCCCAAACCCGGCTGGCCAGCAAGTGGGGTGAGGCCTACCAGTTCCGTCTGCACGGCCCACTGCCGCCCTACAGCTTCGTCTAGAAGGCGTTATGGGTCTGATCACAGGGCTGCTGACTCTGCCCCTCGCGCCGGTACGGGGCGTGATCTGGGTGGCGGAGCAGGTGGCGAATACCGCCGAGCGCCAGTTCTACGATCCCGCTCCGGTCGAGGACGCCCTCAAGGCCCTCGAACAGGAACTGCTCGCCGGACGCATCACGGAAGAAGAGTTCGACCGGCGCGAGAGCGAGCTCCTCGACCAACTGGACGAGATCCACCGGTTCTGGGCGACCAAAGGCACGTGAACAGCGAAATGCCGGCCTACGGCAATGCCGGACCGCTCACAGGCTCCACGTGCGCCCCCTCTCTTCTGCGCTGCCGGTCCTGGGCAGCCCCTCCTGAGCGGGGCGCCGGGTCATGCTCGCGGTCCCCCGTCGGCCGGCTGCAGAAGCCTCACCTGCGGCCCAAGGCCGGTCAGGACAAGCCACACGCCCGCCTCCTCGGCATCCTTGCGGGCCACGAGGAGCGAGTTCAGGCAGGCCGAGTCGCAGAACGTGATCGGGCCGAGATCGACGACCAGCAGGGCCGGTCCGCCCGCCACCGCCTTACCCAGGGCGTCGTCCAGCGCCGGTCGCGTGTCACGGTCCACCTCGCCCTCCACGCGGCAGACCCTCACCGGGACGGTCAGATCCCGGGACGCGACCTGCAGGACAGAGACGGCCTCGTGGTGAGCATGCTGTCGGCCGGACATGAGCGGGCTCCCTCCGCAGGGAAGCTGTCCGCTTCCGATCATCTCTCTCCGGCCGCCACCCGACCACTTTCACGCGCTGCCGGAGCCGACCGCTCAACCCGACCCCGGCGACACCTCGCGTGTCACCGCGCCGGACCCCGACAAACCCCACCCGACCCGCTCCACGATCAGCTGGATGGGCGACCAGTAAACACGCCGCGCAGGGAGATGAGATGTCCGCCAGAAAGGACTGAAATGTCCGCTGAGCGGGATTTGGGCGCGTATCCCGTTGACATTTACCTCTCGGGGGTCCTGCTGCCGGGGGTGGTCTTGGTGCGCGCAAGGGAGCAGGCTGGAGCCGGACAGCTTTCCTCACAGGAGGGGGGCCCGCTCGTGTCCAGACGCGTCATCCCGACGAACGCCGGGAACACCATCGGGCCGATCCTGCGGATCACCGGGCTCGCAACCCCGGAGGCGGTCGTCTGCCGCCTCGAAGGCGAGATCGACCAGGACCAGCGGCCGAGGCTCGAGAACGCTCTCGCCCGGATCATCAGGGACCGCCCGCCCCGGCTGGTCGTCGACCTGGCCGGTGTCGACTTCTGCGACTCCACCGGCCTGAACATCCTCCTCCAGACTCGCCAGGACGCAGCTCTGGCCGGCACCAGCCTCGTCCTGGCGGCTCTCTCACCGCAGATCCGTCGCCTCCTGGAGATCACCGGCACCGACGACGTGTTCACCATCCGTGACAGCGTCCACGCGGCCCTCCACGACGGCCACCGGCGCCAGCCGAGACGACCATGAACACGGCGTCACGCTACGCGGTCACCCTGCCCGGCGTCCCCGGCGGGCAGGCCCCGCCGGAAGTCATCATCGTCCACGCCACCGGCGAAACCACCCGAGACGGCCAGCCGGTTTTCGCTGACGCCGCCGGCACCTTCCGCGTCTGCACTGGGGTCACCGCCGGATCGCCGCCGGCAACAACGTCTTCGCCGCTCTCTGGAACGGCGGCGACGACCACGGCGGGTGGATCGAGTACGGTCGGGTCGCCACCGGCGCCTGACACTCCGCGACTCCGCTGAACACTCCGGTGCCGGCCCCATCGATTCTCGTGGGGCTGGCACCGCCGTACGCGGAGTTGCGTCGGCTGACCGCCCCGGGCGCCGGGATCGAGAAGATGCGGGCCCGCCTGCACCGGCTGCACGACGAGGGCCTGGCTGACGCTGCTGGCTCTGGTCGAGCCCGACGTGCGCGGCGACCCGGTGTCGCCGCTGCGGTGGACCACGAAGTCGACCCGAGCCCTGGCCTCCGAGCTGAGCCTGCTCCCGCCGCTGTCGCACCAGCTCGAGGGCGTGGGCGAGGTCGAGTTCCCAGCTACGACGGTCACTACGGCCTCCTCGCCCCTGCGGAGGTGTGAGCGCGGGCCGGGCCGGGACGGGTGGCCCCCGGTCGAGGGCCGGTGGTCCCGGCCCGGTCGGGCCCGCTCGGTCCTGTCGCCGGACGGCCGTGGGAGTGACGATGAGTGCGTCCGTTCGCCGAGCCGAGTAGCGGATGAGGAGATGGTGGTCATGGAACTCCCCGTCACGGTCGGGGTCGACGGCTCCTCCGCGAGCTTGCGGGCGGCCGACCTCGCTGCGGAGGAAGCCCTGCTGCGAGGCCGTGAGCTGCGCGTCGTGCACGCCCTGCCGCTCATGCCGCACCTGCTTGCGGGACGCGACACCCGCCCCCGCTGCGGCGAACGGGGAGCACTGGCGGAGGTTCGGCACACGCTGGCCGTGCGCCACCCCGAGCTGCCCGTGCGGGCGGAGGAGGTGCACGACGTCGCCACGGCGGCGCTGGTGGCCGCGGGGGAGGAGGCGGAACTGCTGGTCCTGGCCGCACGCGGGGACGGCGGCTTCCCCGGGTTGCGCGTGGGCGCGACCGCGCTGCACGTCGCCGCCCGCGCCGGCTGCCCGGTCGTCATCACCCCCGTCTCGGAGGATCCGGCCCCGCGCGACCTCGTCGTGGTCGCGGTGGACGCCCGCCGCCCCGCCGAGGCCGCCCTCGACTTCGCCTTCGACCTGGCCCGCCGGCACGGCCTGGCGCTCCGCGCGCTGCACGCCTGGCCCCCGGCGGAAGCGGGCCGGCCGGAGCACCTGCGGCAGGCGGAGCGCTCACGGCTGGCCGCCGCCCTCGCGCCCTGGCGGGCCGCGCACCCCGAGGTGCCGCTGATCGAGGACGGCGAACCGGGCGGCGCCGGACAGGTACTCGTCGAGGCATCGGCGAAGGCCCGCTTCCTGGTGCTGGGCCGCCAGCGGTGCACACCGGTCGGCCGACTCGGGCCCGTGGCCCACGCCGTGCTGCACCACGCCGAGTGCGCCGTCGCCGTCGTGCCGGAGCCCTGAACCGGTCGGTCCGCGGGCGCCTGGGGTCCTGCGATGAACAGGAGTTGACGCCCACGCGGTGATCGACCACGCGCACAGCCCGGTGGCGATCGTGCCGAACGCCGTCAGGTGGACGGGCGCCACGTCGCCATCTGCTCCCGGAAGGTCGGCCAGCTGACGATGTCCTCCTTGCCGCACTGGAGGGCGTGGAGCAGGAGCTGGTGGGCGTGGTCGAGATCGACCATGCGCTGCTCGACCTCGTCGACCTTGGCGCGGATCATCGCCTGCCTGCGCGGCTGGTCCTGTTGGAACTCGTTGATCTCGGCCAGACTCAGTCCGGCCTGCTGGAACTTGCGCAGCAGCACGATCCGTTCCGCGGCCTCCGGCGGATAGCGCCGCTGCCCGTTCTGCCGTTCGGGCGCGGGCAGCAGGCCGTGGCGTTCCCAGAACCGGATGGCTGACGCGGGCACCCTGGTGACCTCGGCGAGCTGACCGATCGTCATGCGCACGCTTCGCCCTCCCCTCGTCGTGTCTGCCCGACGCTTGACTTGAACCTTAGTTCAAGTCGCAGAGTGGCTCGTGCGCACAGCGGAGGCGGAAGGGCCGACCGCTGGTCGAAGAACTCGGAGATGATGAGATGACAGACACTCCTGAAGTGAAGAACCGGGCTCACCAGCTCGTCGAGGCTGCCAGGCAGCTCTTCGTGGCGGGGGTGATGTCGCACTCCGGGCACGCCAACCTGAGCGTCTCGCCAGCTGCGAGTGGATCAAGAAGAGCCAGCCGCTCTGCCTGATCGGCGACTCCGGCACCGGCAAGTCCCACATGCTCATCGCCCTGGGCACCGAGGCCGCCATGCAGGGCTACCGGGTCCGCTACACCCTCGCCACCAAGCTCGTGAACGAGCTCGTGGAGGCCGCCGACGAGAAGCAACTGAACAAGACGATCGCCCGCTACGGCCGCGTCGACCTGCTCTGCATCGACGAGCTCGGCACATGGAACTCGACCGCCACGGTGCCGAACTGCTCTTCCAGGTCCTCACCGAGCGCGAGGAGAAGAACAGCGTCGCCATCGCCTCCAACGAGTCCTTCGGAGGCTGGACCAAAACCTTCACCGACCCCCGCCTCTGCGCGGCCATCGTCGACCGACTCACCTTCAACGGCACCATCATCGAAACCGGCACCGACTCCTGCCGGCTCGCCTCGACCCGCGCCCGAGCCGAAACGCCCGCCAAAGCCGGCTGACCGCTGAAGGCCCCAACGTGATGGTCCTCCGCCCTCCTGACGGAGGACCATCAAGCGCTGTTCCAGGGGTCGCTTTCACGCTCCCAGGGGACATCCAGCGTGAGCATTTCGTGGATGCAGCGGCGCAGTCCGCTGCTGTAGTCGACCGGGAGGAGCCATGGCACCTGCTGGAACAGCTCGCCGAGCTGGTCGGTGCCGGGGTCGGTCAGGAGGGTGCGGAGCTCGTCGGGGACAGGGTCGGTGACCAGGCACAGCCAGGCGAGGCCGGCGCCGATCCGGATCTCGGGCGGCCGGCCGGGATCCGACCACAGGTCCCGGGCCCACGCGGGGGCGTCCTCATCCTGGTGTTCGCGGGCGAGCTGGGCGATCGCCAGGATCAAGCTCACCCGGACCACCGCATCGTCTTCAACGGCCAGCCTGTGGTGCAGGGCTGAGGAGACGCGTGGCATCTCGCTGGTCGCCGCTGCCAGGACGAAGGCGGTCGCAGAGCGGACTTCGGGATAGGGGTCAGCGAGAAACGGGAACAGGAGGTGCAGGTCGCCCGTAACGGCGTCGCGAGCGGCCTGAGAGGGTGTTCTGTGAGCCTTCGCCGAGGTTCAGCTTGAATTGGCCTCGGGGGCGGCCGGTGCCGAGTTGGTGAGGGTGAACAGGCCGGGCTCGG
>NZ_JBSFGU010000103.1:0-8871 GCF_053596725.1 Kitasatospora sp. NPDC001660
GTGTAAACGGTCGAAATGCGCTTGGCGATGGCGGACTTGCCCGACCGCCGCCGCGCCGCTGGTGCCGGCCCGAACCCGCTCGATCGCCCCAGCCGCGCGCTCCAAGGACCCGGGCGTGGTGCTCGTCGACCTGGCGGCCGGCGATTGAGCGCACCCACGCAGTCGCTGCTTCCCCGGCGTCGCGGGCCCGGTGGAGCGCGGCCAGCACTTTCGGGTCGAGCACCTGGTCGTCGTGCTCGGCATCCGGGTGCTCGTTCCCGGCCGGGAAGGGGATCGGCAGCCGGGACAGCGGAGAGGTCGTCATGCCGGTGCAACCGCCCCACCGCGCTGTCGATCACGGGCAGCAGCGGGCGCAGCAGCCAGCCGCGGTCGTTGCCGGTGCCGGAGGTGTAGGCGAGCTCGGCGGCGGGCCGGTACACCCCGCCGCCCTCGCCAGCGGGCAGTTCCGGGGCGGGGACGAGGTCGAGCGGGCCGCAGGCCTCGCCGCGGGCTTGGGCGTCGGCGACGAAGGCGGTGTGGATCCGGCCGACGTTGAGGTGCTCGCGCCCGTGCCGGACGGCGAGCTGCTCGCCGTCCGGTGCTTGGGCGTCCGTGTGGCGTGGCGCCGACCGGTTCCTCCACGGCCTGATGGAGGACCGCCTGGCGATCTGCGTCGGCCGGTTTGTCAGCGTCGTCTGCCCGGAGCAGGTCGTGCTGCGCCGCATCAGGTGGCGCTGGTGACAGCCGGACTTCAGTGTCCGGCGAGGGTGTCGAACCAGGTGCGGATGAGGGGGTAGGAGGCCAGCGCCGAGCCGTTGTGGTCGGCGGCACCCGCGTCCACCACCGGCGCGTCGACCCCGGCACCCGCCAGCTGCGCCTCGCAGCTGAGGGTGTTGGTGGGTGCCACGTCCCGGTCGCCGTCCGCGTCGTAGAGCTGGACCGGCACCTGCGGGGCCCACTGGCAGACGCTGTCCGCCACCCGGAACATCTGCGCGAACTTGCCGGTCGGGTGTTGGAGTTGCTGCAGGAAGGCGGGAGTGAAGAGCTGCTGCAGGCTGTCCGGCAGGGCGGCGGCCACCTGCTCGTCGGGGTGCTCGCCGTCGAACAGGTCAGTCACGGTGCGGTCGTAGGGCGCCTGGAAGGCCTCGGCCGGCGAGCCGTAGAGCGGGTGCAGCCGGTTCCACGCGACCACCAGGTCGGCGGCGTAGAACGTGGCGTCCCTGCCGAGCAGTTGGCCGCCGAGGGCGGCCGGTAGCTCGCTGCCCGTCAGGTCGTACGGTCCGCTCACCGGGGCCAGTGCGGTCAGCCGGTACCCGGGGACCTGCCCGTGCTGCAACGCCCGCCCGATGCTCATCGCGGCCGCCCCGCCCTCGGAGAAGCCGGTCACCAGCACCCGGCCGTCGGCGCGCATGCCGTGCCGGGCCTCGACCTCCCGGGCGGCGACCAGCAGGTCGGTCGAGGCCGTGGTCTCCGAAGGTGCGTCCAGGTACGGGTGGGTGCCAGGCCCGAGGCCCAGCCCCAGGTAGTCCGGCGCCACCGCGGCGAAGCCGTCCCCGGCGAACATCACCGCCGCCGCGCGGTTGGGCCCGTCTGCCACTGAGGGGGCCTCACCTCGGTAGGCCATGGTGCCGTGCGCGTACTCGACGGTGGTCAGTGCGCGCGACCCCGGCTCGCGCGGAAGCGCCACCAGCCCGCTCGCGGTGGTGGGCCGCCCCTCGGAGGTGACGGTCCGGTAGACCACCCGCTCCAGCTGGACCCCGCCCCGTTCGGCCGGAGTGACGAAGCCAGCGTCCTGGACACTGGTGGTGGCCTGCTGGGCGTCCAGTAAGGCAAGCGGGGTGACCGAGACCACTGCGCCGCGGTGCGCCCGGCCGGCGCCCAGGTCGGCCGCCGTCGCGGTGGTGCTGCCAGCCAACGCGGTCAGGCAGAGGACGGCGGCGGCTGCGGACAGCCGTAGGGCGGTGCGGCGCTGCGACAGCTGCTTCGGCATCGGATTGGTCATCGACGTCTTCCCTCGTTCGGTTGCGCTCCCGGGAGCTTCCCGGTGCCCCCAACACTTCCAGCGCGGCGGCCCGGGAACGATGGAGCTGCCGGGCGTACTGGGGGTGGGGAGAACCCCCGGTCGGCCCAGGGGAGAACGAGACCTCAGGTGCCGAGCGAGGCAAACCCGGAGCGCCAGGAGGCGTGTAGCGGCAGCCGGTTGAGTTCCTTCCGGGCCCGGGAGTTGTCCGCTCCGCGCTCCGAGGGCTGCCGCCGGTTGTCACCGCGGGGGCGCTGGGCAGCCCAGGGCGGCGGCCAGCGCAGGCAGCCACTCGGTGGCGGTGGCCGGCTCGTCGTCCACCCCGACCTAGGCCATGTCTCTCCGATCATGAGCGGAGCCAGATGATGACGGCCGCGAAGGTCACGGTGCCCAGGAACACGTGCCCTCGCTTGTCATAGCGGGTCGCCACGGCTCGGAAGCCCTTGAGCTTGTTGATCGCCCGCTCGACGACGTTGCCGGGAGGCCGGCCACCACGCGAGCCGCGCCTGACGCGGTTGGCCGCCTGGTCAGCCTTCTCCGGAATGACGTGCCGGATGCCTCGCTTGCGCAGGTAGGCCCGCGTGCGGCGGTTGCTGTAGGCCTTATCGGCGCTGACGCTGTCCGGGCGCGTACGGGGCCTGCCGGTGCCGATGCGCGGGACATGGATCTTCTCCATGACCGGCTCGAACTGGGTGCAGTCCGCCCGCTGTCCGGGCGTGACCACCAGGGACAGCGGGCGGCATTGGCCGTCGGCGCTCAGATGGACCTTGGTGGTGAACCCACCGCGCGAGCGGCCCAGGCCCTCATGTGCAGGACCACCTCCTCCAGGTGGCCGAGCAGGCCCGTCCACACCGGATCGATCTGATGTTCCGTCGTCGGCGCCCCTTTTGAGATGGCCGGCGGCGGAGCGTTGCGGGCGCCGGCGGCGTGCTGATGGGCGCGCATCACCGTGGAGTCGACCGAGACGTCCCAGTCGATGGATCCCTCGGCGTCCGCGACGGCCTGGACCTGCTGCAGGAGCCGCTCCCACGTGCCGTCTGCCGACCACTGCAGATGCCTCTTGTGCACGGTCTTCCACGGCCCGAACCTCTCGGGCAGGTCGCGCCACTGCACCCCGGTCCGCACCCGGTGCAGAACCCCGTTGATCACCTGCCGGTGATCCCGCCACCTGCCACAACGCCCGTTGCTTATCGGCAGAAGCGGCTCCAAGCGAGCCCACTCCTCGTCCGTCAGATCACCATGACCAGCCGCCAGGGTCGGTGCGGAGCTTGGTGAGGATCCGCCAAGCCTTCAGGTTCGCGAGGCGGTGTTCGGCGCGGGCGTGTCCGGCGGCCAGTACGCGGTTGGCCTGGACCCAGGACACTACCGCCGTACGTCGATGACGAGCTTGCCACGTGCATGGCCTGCCATCAGATGACTGATCGCCTGCGGCGCTTCGGCCAGTGGGTAGCTGCGGTCGACCAGCGGTTTCACCGCGCCGGTCTCGATCAGTTCGGCGAGCAGCCGCAGGTCCTCGTGTCGCTGGGTCGAGAAGAGCGTGCGGAGTCGCTGGCCGATGAAGGGAGAGAGCAGCAGGGCCCGCAGCTGGCGGCCGAGGCCGCCGAACCACCTGCCGCCGTCCTCTCCTCCCACGATGACAAGTGTGCCGTGGGGAGTGAGGGCACGGCGGAGGTGGGGCAGGGGACGGTTGCCCGCGATGTCGAGGATGAGGTCGTAGCGGTTCTCGCCGCTCGTCGGGTCCTGTTGGGTGTAGTCGATGACCTGATCGGCCCCGAGGGAGCGCACCAGATCCGTCGTGTCGCTGCCGCAGACCGCGGTGACGTGGGCACCGAAGCTCCTGGCCACCTGAACGGCGAAGGTGCCCACGCCGCCGCCGGCGCCGATGAGGAGGACGGTCTGCCCGCTCCGCAGCCGTCCGACGTCGCGCAGGGCCTGGAGTGCGGTGCAGCAGGAGACCGGGACGGCGGCCGCTTCTTCGAAGTCCAGGTTGCCGGGCTTGAGCGCGATCCGGTCCTGTCTGGCACAGGCGTATTCGGCGAACGAACCGTGGCAGCTGCCGTACACCTCGTCGCCCGGCCGGAACCGGGTGACCTCGGCGCCGACCGCTTCCACCTGTCCCGCGACGTCCATGCCGCGGACGCGGGGCCGGCTGCCACGGAGGCCGAACGGCGTGGCTCGGATCAGGTATGGCACGCCGGCCGTGGCGTGCCAGACGCCCGGGTCGACTCCGGCGGCGTGGACGCGTATCAGCACCTCGTCACGGCGGGGGACGGGCTGTGGGATCTCTTCGACACGAAGGACCGAGGGCGGTCCGTAAGTGTCGTGGACGATGGCTCTCATGAGCTCTCCTCCTCCGTCTTGGGTGCTGGAACCCGTCGTCGAGTGGGATAGGGGACAGCGGACGCGTGCGTGATCTGGAAGGTCATCTCCGCAGGGGGCGAGCAGCGGCCCTGATCACCGGTGCTGACGGTCTGTCGGATCACGTCGCCGGCCCGTCAGCAATCTACGAGCGGGCCGCGGCAGCCGGACAGTGTCGCAGGCGACACGTCCCCGGGCGACGTACCGTCAGTGAACGGACGTCACCGCTACCACGTGCAGGTCAGGGAGCCGCTGGCAGTGACACCGGCCGTGCCGTTGCTCTTCATTGGCATGCCGTTGAAGGTCACGGTGTCGGGGGTGCGGCTCACCATGGCACTGATCGCGGTCTGCGAGCGCCACAGGACGGGGCCGCCGGCGCCGCCGACGGTGAGCTCAAGGGTGGCCCAGCCGTTGACGATGTCAAGGCTGACGTAGGTGTTGGCGCTGGTGTCCCGGGCGTTCGCGGTCACACTCAGCTTCCCGGACGACGACCTGTCCCCCGTGCAGGTCGCCGGGCCGAAGGTGTAGGCGCCGTGGTTCTCGCTCAGCGTGATGGTGCCGCTGGGGGGGCCAGGCTGGACGGACGGCTTCGCGGCGGCCCCGACCGGAGTCGCGGGCTGGGCGGCGACGGACGAGCCGCCGTCCCCGCAACCCGCGGCGAGAGCGACGGTGAGGCCGGTGGCGGCCACGGCGCAGAGACGAGTCAGCCGATTCATGAGCAAACCACATTTCCTAGAAGGTGTTTCGTGCACTTCGCGGCCGTTCAGGCCTTGGCCTGCCAGGGCAGCACGCCGTTCTCCGCGGTGAAGCGCCGGTAGGCGAGCGCCAGGCCGGCCGCGTCCACGAGCAGGCTCAGCCAGTAGCCGACGCCGTGGCCGGCCTCGAAGCCCGGCGGGAGGTAGCCCGGACCGGTGTAGTCGCTGCCGGGGTGGACCAGGAAGGCGATCAGCACACAGAGGGTGGCCAGCGCGAAGCCGGCCAGGGTGACCAGGCGGCCGGGAAGGCGTGCCGGGAGGACCCGCAGCAGGTGAGCGCCGAGCGCACCGGCGGCAGCGAGCGCGCTGAGCGCGGCGAACCAGCCGAAGAAGCCGTGCCAGGCGTCCGCGGTCACCGATGCCGAGTAGCCGGGGCCGGAGTAGGAGAACGTGTAGTACTCCATGAAGGAGAAGAGGAACGCGAGCAGACCGGCGGCGAGGATCGCCCAGTCCGTCCGGTCGACGCTCGCCGGGTCGAAGGCTGGTCCCGGCTCCGGCGCCACACCGTGCTCCGGCCCGGAAAGGTCCTGGTTCGTCATGAAGGTCCTTGCTGAATAACGGAGTTTCATCCGACGGCCACCTGACGGGAACCGGACGGTTAGGCGGCCCACCGGCAACCTACGGAACGGCAGCGGCCGCCCGGCAGTGCCGCAAGCGACACGTTCGGTATCGTTCGCGCCATGCAGATAGCGGTGCTCGTTCTTGACGATGTGTTCGACTCCGGGCTGACCGCCGTCCTGGATGTGTTCAAGGCCGCGAACGACCTGCGCGGGCACCTGCCGCAGCCGCCGCCCGCCTGGCAGCTCAGCACGGTGGGCTTCGCCCCCACGGCGCGCACCGCCTGCGGGCTCACGGTCAGCACGGACCCGGTCGACCAGGCCGAGTACGACCTGCTGCTCATCCCCGCGGTGGCCACCGAGTACCCGAACGGACTGGTGCCGTGGCTGGAGGGCGAGGCCACGGCCGCGGTGCGCGAACTGCTGCTCCAGGCCCGAGCCCGGGGCACCCGGCTGGCCACCGCCTGCACCGGCGCGTTCCTGCTGGCCGAGACGGGCATGCTGGACGGCCTGCGGGTGACCACCGCCTGGCAACTGGCTCCGCTGTTCCGCGAGCGCTACCCGAAGGTGACGCTCGACGAGCAGCGCATGGTCACCAACTGCGACGGCATCACGACGGCCGGCGCGGCCTTCGGCCACCTCGACCTCGCGCTGTCCCTGGTGCGACGCAGCAGCCCGACCCTGAGTGACCTCGTCGCGGACAACCTCATCATCGACGAGCGCCCCACCCAGGCCACCCACACCATGACCACCACGCTCGCCGACAGCAACCCCACCATCGCCGCCTTCGAACGCTGGGTACGCGGCAATCTCCAGGAGCCCCTGACCCTCGACGACGCGGCCTCCGCCCTCGGTGTCAGCAAACGGACCCTGCAGCGCACCACCCAGGCCGTGCTGGGCGTCTCACCCGTGCGCCTCGTCCAGGACCTGCGGGTCGAACAGGCCACCCACCTGCTGCGCAGCACCGACGACCCCATCGAGGTCATCGCCCGGCGGGTCGGCTACGAGAACGCCGGCACACTGCGTCTGCTGCTGCGCGAGCGCACCGGGCGCACCGCCGGCCAGCACCGCGGTCGGCGCCGCGAAGGGTGACCTCATCACGTGGCCGCCGAGCCACCCGCAGGACTCCGAAGCCGCCTCACTCGGTATGTCCGGTGGCGTGAGCCGATCCGCCCGGCGGCCCGGGGCACGGCTGCGCGCACCCGGCGGCCCGAGGTGCGCGCAGCCGTGCCCGGGCACCGCGTCCGGTCCCGACCGCACACCGCGTCCGGTCCCGCCCGCACACCGCGGCCGGTCAGCGAGGGGACAGCACCGCGACGTCGCTGCCGAAGACGACCACGAGCCGCGCGTCCGCTGCCACCGCCAGTCCGGTCACTGCCACCGGGAACACCAGGTCCGGCCCCAACTGCTCACCGGTGGCGAGGTCCCACATCCGCACTGTGCCGTCCGCGCTGCCGACGACGGCGACCGGTCGGCCCGCCACCGTTCCCACGGCCACCGCCTTCACCGCCACCGCGTCGTGCGCCACCGGGATCCCGCTGCTGGGACCTCGTTGGAGCGCGCCGAGTTCCTCGCCGGCTGCCAGGTCCCAGGTCAGCACCGTTCATGACGGTCGCCGGTGACGAGGACCCTGCGGCCCTCGACCGTGCCGACCGCCAGCGCCGTCCCATCGCCGCTGGTGCCTCGCAGGGGCTCGCCAAGCTGCTCGCCGGTGGCCAGGTCCCGGACGTGTGTGGCCAGGTCCCAGATGTGCAGCGGCGGGAGACTACTACCGGTGACGACGACCGTCCGGTCATCCAGCACCCCAACCGCCCGCGCCTCCTCGCCGGGGGGCCGTGGGATGTCACGGACGTGCCGGCGGTCGACCAGGTCCCACACCTGCACCGTCGGGTCGAAGCTGGTGGTGACGGTGACCGGGCGGCCATCCAGCTCGGTCACCGCTGCCGAGAGGAAACGGCTGGTGCCGCGCATGGGGGCGCCGAGCGGCTCGCCGGTGGCCAGGTCCCGCACCAACAGCGCCCCACCCTGAAGACCGCAACTGCCGGTCACGACGACCGGCCGGCCCGCCACCACCCCCGTGGCCACCGCCGGCACCTCGTCGGTGTGGCCCCGCAAGCGGGTGCCGACCGAGTGGGCAGCGGTCAGGTCCCACACCTGCACCGCCCTGCCCTCACTGCCGCTGACGGCGACCGGACGGCCCTCCACCACGGCCGTCGCCACCGTCGTCACTTCGCCCTCGCTCACGCGTAACCCGCCCGGGTCGTGCGGTGCGAGGGCGGCGGTGCGGGTGCGCTCCAGCCAGCTCACCCGGCACCTCGACCCCGCCATGCTGCGCCCGTCAGGGGGTTACGGTTCCGATCTGGCTCGGGGCGTTTTCGGTGAACCAGAGGTTGCCGTCGGATCCGGTGGTGATGTCCAGCGGGCTCGAATCGGTGGTCGGAATCGCGTACTCGGTGATCGAACCGCCGGTGGTGATCTGGCCGATGTCGTTGCCGGCGGTCTCGGTGAACCACAGGTTGCCGTCCGGTCCGGTGGTGATGCCCCACGGGAACGGGAAGGAGACGGTGTCCGTGAGGTCGTAGCCGGTGAACACGCCGTCCGTGGTGACCTGTCCGATCTGTGTTGCTCCGGCGTCGGTGAACCACAGGTTGCCGTCCGGCCCGGAGGTGATGCCGATGGGCAGGGAGAACAGCGAGGGCACCGCGTATTCGGTGATCGTGCCGCCGGTGGTGATCTGGCCGATGCTTCCGGAGAGCACTTCGGTGAACCACAGGTTGCCGTCCGACCCGGCGGTGATCCCCAGCGGGAAGGCGCCGGAGGTCGGAACCGCGTACTCGGTGACCGTGCCGCCCGGGGTGACCCGGCCGATGTTGCCGGCACCGGGCTCCGCGAACCAGAGGTTGCCGTCCGGCCCGACGGTGATGCCCCACGGGAAGGCGCCGGAGGTGGGGAGCGCGTACTCGGTGACCGTGCCGCCGGTGGTGATGCGGCCGATCTTGTCGACGTTCGACTCGGTGAACCACAGGGCGCCGTCCGGCCCGGTGACGATCTCGGCCGGCCCGGCGTTGGTGGTGGGCACCGAGTACTCGGTGAACGTGCCGCCTGTGGTGACGCGCCCGATCGCGTTCGCCCCGTTCTCGGTGAACCACAGGGCGTCATCCGGCCCCGCGGTGATGCCGACCGGTTCCGCATTGGCGGTGGG
>NZ_JBSFGU010000104.1:0-8243 GCF_053596725.1 Kitasatospora sp. NPDC001660
GGAGACCGCATCCTCGCCGGACGTCAACCCCCGTGGCTGGCAGCAGACTTCGACACAACGGGACGAACCGCTCACACCCTCACAGAACTCCCTCTCAGGACGGCGGCATCCGGGCTGCGGGAGCACGCGAGGGCGAGATAGCCGGTCATAGCAACACTCCTTACCGCGCTCAGGAGGGTGCAAGGCCAGCGGATCCGTCCCACGATGGGGACGGCGGATCCTTCCGGCGACCGGGCAGGGAGCCCGAGCGGTCCTGAAACCACCACGGCGTCCGACGGCCGTGCCGCCACCGCGCCGCGCGGTCATTTCAACTCTAGTCCTCCCTGCCCTGGGCGGCCGCGTCGCGCCAGGGGAGGAGCTGGCGCACCGCCGCCGTCCGGCCCCGGCGGGACGACCCGATGTAACGCCCTGGCGCGTGTCGCCTGGAAGTCCGGCACCGGCGCGGACACGCTGGACCGAAAACCCGATCATCAGCGCGCAAGGAACCCCGGGCCGGTGGACGTCACGGTGCGCATCACGCAGCAGGCTGAGGCCGACGCCCTGCTCTCCCGCAGCGCGCTCGCCCTGCTCATGGGAGCCCTTTTGGACCGGCAGATGCCCTCGGAATGGGCCTCCGCCCAGCCGGCAGTCATCGCCCGGCGCCTGGGCTGCGGCGACCTGGACACCGACCGGATCGCCTGGCACGATCCCGAGGACCTCACCGCACTGTTCGCGGCCCGGCCCGCCGTCCACGACTCCCCCGGCCTGATGGCCCGGCGGGTCCAGGAACTGTGCCGCCACCTCGCCGCCCGCCACGACGGCCAGGCCGCCGCCGTCTGGGAAGGCGCCACCACCGGCCGGGACCTGTACCGGCGGATCAACGAGCTGCCAGGCTTCGGCCGGCAGAAGTCCCAGATCTTCGCGACCCTCCTCGGCAAGCAGTACGGCATCCGCCCCGACGACTGGCGCGAGGCAGCCAGCCCCTACGGCGAGGACGGCGCCTTCCTGTCCGTCGCCGACGTCACCGGACCCGAGTCCCTGGCGAAAGTCCGCGCGCACCGGCAGCAGGAACGCCGCGCCGCCAAAAACGCCACGCCAGAATGACGTGCTCCGTCAAAGCCGCCGCGCCCTCCCCACCCGAACCGGCCCGATGTGCGCGGCGCTGGTGCTCACCGCCGGGTCCAGGCCGGACAGGCGGGCTCGTGCCAGGTCGTACGGACGACGATCCCGCCCGGAGTGAGGTGCTCACTCGACCAGGTCCAGCAGCACCCACCGCCAGGCCGCGCGGGGGCCGGCGGCCTGGCGGCACGAACCGGAACAGCGGGTACGGGGAGGGTGGGCGCGGCCGAACGGCGCGGCTGGCGGGGGCGCCTGTGGAGGGTGTCGTCATGCCGCAGGATCTGCCCGCCCCACCGTCCCGCCGAACCTGGCCACCACCCCGACGGCCCAGACCCGGCCGTTCTCACCCACCCCTGACCTGCACCGACACCCGAAACTCACCGGCCGGTGCCGTCACCAACGCCCCGGAGCGAAACTCCCCAGTGCAGGTCAGCTTGGGTGACGAAACTCCCCGGCGCGGCAGGTCAGCAGGGGTGCGCCGGGTGAGGCGGGATCAGGAGCGGCGCCACCAGGAGCCGCGCCGCTTCGCCTCGGCCGAGGCTTCGGTGGCGGCTCGCTCGCGCTCGGCCTCCACCCGGGCCTGCTGGTCGGCGGCGGCCTGGCGGCAACCAGCGCACAGCCCGTCGTCGCCCCAGGCGGCCCGCTCGCGCTCGGCCCACCGCTCATTCGAGAACGGCGCCCGGCAGCAGGTGCACGCCGGGCGGCGCCGCTCGCGCTCCACCTTCCGCCGCTCCTGCTCCCGTTCCTGGCGGGCCCGGTCGGCGGCAGCCTGCTCGACGGCGAGCAGCTTGTCGCCGTCCGGGTTGTCAAGCGCATTGGTGAGGGTATGCCAGCCGTCCCGGCCGAACCGGTGCCACGGGGGCCAGCGCCGAAGCGGCGCAGCAGCGGCAGCGTGGTCGCGACGATGGGCAGGGCGCGGTGGTGGTCCCGGGCGGTGAGGTTGTCGCCGCGGTACGGCGGCGCGTACCAGGCGTCCTCGGAGGCTGCCTCCACCGCCTGGATGCGGCGCAGCAGCCGCAGGTGGTCGGCCTTCGTCTTCTCCTTCTTCTGCTCGGGGGTGAGCGGTTTGGTGCCGGGGCGGGTGCGCTTGCGGCCGGCCTCGAAGACCAGGGCGAGGGGCGGCAGTCCCTCCCGGCCGGTCGGCGGGTAGACGGTCGGCCACAGCCGCAGGGCGTGGGTGCGGGCGCCGGGGCGGCGCATGCTCGCTTCGAACGCGGCCTTCGCGGCGCCCTTGGCAGGCAGCTCCGCGCGGTAGGTGGCCAGCTTCTCCACGAGCGTGCCGACGCCCTCGTTCTCGTGGTCGACTTCGACCAGGAGCACCGGCACGTCGGCGCCGGGGTCGCGCAGCACGAGATCGGTGAACAGCGAACGGCGCCCGGGCAGCGCGTGCTCGACCTCGGTGGAGAACGCGGTCAGGCGCACCTCGACGGTCCGTAGTTGCTTGGGGCGCAGGCCGTGCTTGATGGCGTGGGCGCGCTGGGCCAGGAGGTGGTCGGCGAAGGCCTGGGCGGCGGGGCGCAGCGGGGCGGGGGTGGCGTCGAGGCGGTGCTGGCGGCGGGCGGCGGCGCGCAGGTCCTCGGTGTCGGTTTCGGGGGTGGGTGGGAGGTGGCCGTGGGTGGTGAAGAAGTCGGTGAGGGCTCGGGTGAGTCGGGCGGTGCGGGCGATGACGTCGCCGGCACCGACGCCGCGGACAACTCGAGCCGGGCGGGACGGGGAAGGGCAATCCCTGGCTCAAGGCGGCCCTCGGCGAAGCCGCGATGTCCGCTTCACGGACCGACACCTTCCTCGGGGCCAGATACAAGCGGCTGGTCAAGCGGCGCGGCCACGGCAAGGCCCTCGTCGCGGTCGCCCGCTCGATGCTCGTCATCGTCTGGCATCTCCTGAGCGACCCGGACGCCCGGTTCCACGACCTCGGCGCAGACCACCACCAGCGCAACCTCGACAAGGCAGTCAGCACGCGCAGACTCGTCCGCCAACTGCAAGCGCTCGGCCACGATGTGCCCCTCGCCCCGCGTCCCGCAGCGACCTGACCCCACCTACTCGGTCCCGGCTCCGTCGGGAGCTGCCGCGCACGAACCCAGGTCATTTCACCGTCTTCCGGCCGATGCTCGCCCCACTCGACCTGGCCGACACCGTGGTCACCTTTGACGCCCTGCACTCGCAGACCGCCCACGCCGCCTTCCTGGTGGAGGACAAGAAGGCCCACTACATCGCCTTGATCAAGGGAAATCAGCCGCTGCTGCACCAGCACCTGAAGCAGCTGCCCTGGCGTGCCGCTGCTGGACAAGACCCGCGCCACCGCACACGGCCGCGACGAGATCCGCCGCGTCAAGACCGCCACCGTCACCTGTGGCCTCGACTTCCCCCACGCCGCCCAGGCCGTGCAGATCGTGCGCCGCCGCCGGATCGTCACTACCGGCAAGGTCAGCCTGGAACGCGTCTACGCAGTGACCGACCTGACGGCGGAGCAGGCCGACGCCCCCGAGATCGCGCACCACGTCCGCGAACACTGGGGCATCGAGAACAAGATCCACCACGTCCGCGACACCACCTTCGCCGAGGACGCCTCGCGTGTGCGGACCGGGACCGCACCCCGGGCCATGGCCGCACTGCGCAACCTCGCCATAGGCGCCCTACGCCTCACCGGCTGCGACAACATCGCCGCCGGGCTCGGCACCGCCCGGGGCGGTCCGGATCTCGTGGACCCGCTCGGCGAACCGCTGGCCCTCCGCCGTTGGGGAAGATCCGTGGTCGGATGGCGCCTCTCCTTGGGTTATGGTTCCGGCTGGCCAGGTCTCAACGAGCGCTCAGAACAAGGATCCCCATGGCGGAGAGCCGAAGCACCGCGACCCGCGCGCTGGCGATGGCCGGCGCCCTGCTGCTGAGCGGCTGCGTCTCCTCCGGCGGTCACCAGCACAAAGCCTCCGCCGCCTCCGCGCCCGCCGCGCCAGGCGTCTGCGTGACGGCGGTGCCCACGGCGGCGGTCACGCCGGTGGACCTGAGCGCCTGGACGCTGGTGCTGCCCACCGCCAAGCCCGGCGACCCGTCCGTGGCTGAGCAGCTCACCCCGGCCCGGCTCACCGACCCGTACCTCACCCGGGGGCCGGGCGGCGGACTGGACTTCTGGGCCCCCGCGGGCGGCGCCACCACCGCCCACTCGCTGCACTCCCGCACGGAGCTGTCCGCGCCCCAGAGGTTCGCCCCGGGCACCGCCTGCCACCACCTGACCGAGAGCCTGGCGATCACCCAACTGCCGGACGTCTCGCACAAGATCACCGTCGGCCAGCTGCACGGAGCAGGAGCCGACGAGGCCGCGCCCTTCGTCATGCTGGCTGTCCAGGGCGACAGCGTCGAGGCGACTCTCGAGACCGTGCCCAAGCCGCAGGGCTCGGTCGGGTCGACCCCGGCGGGCGAGAAGAACCTCAAGTACCACCTGCTCAGCGGGGTACGGCTGGGGGCGACGTTCGGCTACACCATCGCCGACAACGGCAACGGCTCGCTGACCTTCGCCGGCGACTGCGCCGGCACTCCTGGCTGCCAGGCCGCCCCACCGGTCACCGCCCCCGTCCCGCCCGCCTGGACCGGGCACAGCGTGCACTTCATGGCGGGCGACTACGAACAGGACGACGCCGCGACCTCGCACACCGGCGGCGGCCGGCTCACCTGCTACGCGCTCAGCACCGACTGACAGCCCATCAGGGAGCTGTGCCGGCGGCGATGATTCTCATCGCCGCCGGACTCCTCCGAGGGCATTGCGCCCCCCTCCGGGCCAGGACGCGCTGGTGTCACCCCCGACCCACCTGGGCCGGCACGGGATCCCCGGCCTTCGTCCCCGGCCTGCTGCCCGCATCGGCACCACCCGGCAGGAGTGCGCGGGCCGGAACCTGCCCGGCCCGGACCCGGTGACCGCCCTCGGGGCCCTTCTCGATGTCCGACGAACGAGCGCAGCACGGCGGCGCCGTCGGCCGGGCCGCCGTCCCAGGCCGTTTCGCACGGCGCCGGGCTCCACCAGGAGCAGGAGGGCGATCGCGCCTCCGCGGAGCTTCGGCATGGCCTCCCGGGGCAGGGCGAGTGTCCCGCGGTGTGCACTCGCGGCCCTGCTCCGCCGCGACGGTGCCTGGTAAGCATGGCCACGGGCATCCGCGTGACACGGGTGCCCGTGGCGAAGGGAGGGGATCGTGCACGAGCGCACGAAGAACCCGCGCAACGACACGACGTCGCGCACGGCGCCCGGACGCCGGAGCGCCGCCCGGCCGTCCGCCACGGATCAGAACGTCCGGGCGGACGCGCCGATGACTGCGCAGATGGCTCGCTTCCTCCAGACCACCGTCGGCAACGCGGCGGTCGCCCGGATGATCCAGCAACAGCGGCACGCCCACCGCCCCCCTGGCGGCGGACGGGATGCCGCGACCGGCACCGAGGCCGAGACCGCACCGGTGCAGCGATCCGTCGTGCACGACGTCCTGCGTTCCCCGGGCCGGCCGCTGGCCGAACCGGTGCGCGCCGAGATGGAAGCGCGCCTGGGGGAGGACTTCCGTGCCGTGCGCGTCCACGACGACGCCCTGGCCGCCCGGTCTGCGGCCGAGATCGGCGCCCGTGCCTACACCTCGGGCGAGCACGTCGTGCTCGGCCGCGGCGGTTCGGACGATCACACCCTCGCTCACGAACTGACCCATGTGATCCAGCAGCGGCGGGGCCCGGTGGCTGGCACCGAGATCGGATCGGGACTGCGGGTGTCGAGTCCCTCCGATCGCTTCGAGCGCGCGGCCGAGGCGAACGCCACCGAGGCCCTGCGCCGCCCGCTGCCCGCGCCGGTGGCCCGGCCCCTCCCGGGGTCCGGCCCGGTGCCGCTCGGGGTCTCGCGGACGGAGGACCACTCGCGGGCGCCGATCCAGCGCGCTCCCTCGGGGACCGCCGGTGCTGCACCGGTCGCGACGCAGGCCGCCTTCACGCACCTGGCGGGGGACGATCTGGAAGGCGAGTGCGGCTACTTCGAACGCCGGAGGGCCCTGAGCGTCAACCCGCCCCAGCAAGGGGTGATCATCCAGGAGATCACCCGCGTCTTCGCCGTGGAACAGTGGGACGGCCAGGCGTGGGCCCCCCTGCCGAACACGGCCATCGACTCCCACGTCACGGCGAGGAACTCGACCGTGCACGCCACCGTCGGCCGCTACTGGGAGCTGTGGCAGGTCGACGGGCAGGGCAACGTCTCCGACGGCGCGGAGGACACCTTCGGCCTGCCCTCCATCATCCCGGGGAGGAAACGCGTCAACACCACGCGGGGGACCTACACGATCACGGGGAACGCGGTGTTCTACCCCACCGCCGCGGACCCGGCCGCCCTGGGATTCACCAGGGGCGGGGCCGCGCCCGCCGGGGGACTGTACAGCACCCTGTCCGACCCGTCGGGGGCCATCGCGGCCAACGGACTCACCGCCACCGGCCAGCCGGTGCGCTGCCAGGTCCACGTCGAGTGGGACAGCTCCGCGAGCGACAGGTACTCGGTGGTCACCATGACGTGAGCAGGCGCCGACATCGACGAGCTCCAGCGGCAGATCACCCGCCTGAAGCAGAACAACGTCGAGCTCACGGCCGTCTTGGAGGAGGCCCGGGCAGACCTCGATGCCGCACGAGCAGCGAACCGAGATCTGACCCGGGCCCTCAACCAGCGCAGCTGAGGACCCAGTGGCCTACGTCGGCAGGCCGGCGGCTTCATCTCACGGGGCGAAGGACGCCCTCAGGGTCGGCAAGCGCGCTCGCGGCGAACTCATGGAAGTCCATGTTCCCGATCGACAGATTCGCGTGCACGTCATGCACGGCGGCCGGGGCTGTTCGGAACTCGCGGGCCGGCGGGGAGTCGATCAGCTCCTGGTAGTACATGGGGTCGAGGTCCTCATCCTCGTAGAAGAGGTCGAGGGCGAGAAGCGCGTGATGGGCAGACTTCATCGTGGTGTCGTCGGCAACGAAGACCACGCTGAGATCCTCGTCCCGCTTCACCTCAGTGACGACTGCCTCAAGCGGCGCCCCGGCCCAAGCCGAGTCATCGACCAGGTGGATCTCGGCCTCATACTCTCCGCAGTCCCCCCACGGCCGGGAAACCTCCTCCACCACCGCCTGCCACGCCGCCTCATCCTCGAAGTCAGTTCTGATGATCAGAGCAGCGGACTCGTCGCGTCCAACGATCTCGCGCAACCCGTTCATGTGTCTCGCTCCCCTCCTCGGCCTTCGGCCGGCACACAGGGCTCAGCAGTCATAGCGGTGAATCGTGGGCCAGTTGGGGCAGGCACGGCAGACGAAGACGTATACACCGCCGGCGTCTCCCATGACCATCCCGTGGCTGTCGTCCTGCCGGGCGTCGGACACCTCCCAGCCGGAGCCGGGACGCGTTCGCTCCTCGACCGGCAGCCATCGGCCGCACGACTCGCTCGCCGAGATCGTCAGGAGGTGCTCCATCCGTTCGCCGCATACGCACTCGGGCCAACGCGGCGCCTGGGTCCAGCCCGGCGGCCCGACCACCGCGCGTCCGCGCGCGGGGTTGTAGTGGTCCGGCGCGGCACATGTCGGCCACGGCTCGTCAGCCGGCCACAACAGCGGTCCACCAAGCGAGCTCTCACACCGACCGGGGGCACCTGCACGCGGGTACAGCAGAGTGGTGGATCGGGCATGCGGCACCAGATCCGGAAAGTGATCCGCTATGGCGAGGGGCGGCGGCGGAACGGTGAAACTCATGAGGCCTCCAAATCGCCGCATGGTAGCGCGGGCCACCGACACCACCTGGCGGGGGATCAGCCCGGGGCGGCTCGCGCGCAGGACGGCCGACGCTCACCCTCCCGGGCGATGGCACCACAGCTGTTGCATTCGCTAGGCTCACCTTCACCGCTGCTGACCTGCACTGCACTACCCACCACGCGTCATCAGCCCCAGAGAATGCGCTTTCTCGCCGCCCGCCAGGACGACGAGAACACCCGGCAGATCCTGGAGCGGTACGCCGACGCCGTCGAGCAGGTGCTGCGCCACGAGATCATCCCCGGCGGCGACGACGAGCTGGTGGAGGAGCTGCGCTACACCCTGGACGCCTACGTGCTGCTGGGCAGCGTCCAGAGCGAACACCGGCCCGAGTTGACCGACGGGGAACGGGTCGCGCT
>NZ_JBSFGU010000105.1:0-7267 GCF_053596725.1 Kitasatospora sp. NPDC001660
GCTGGTGGGCACCGACGGCTGGGACGCGTGCAAGCAGGCCTGGGTCGGGCTGGCGAAGCTGGGCACCGCCCTGGCCATCACCTCCATGCCCGGCGTGGGCCCGGCGTTCTGGTCGATGCCGGACAAGGATCTGCCGTCCTGGCTGCGGGAGTCCCGCACCACGGCGAAGGAGGCCGGCAAGGCGCTGTTGGCGTGGGACCAGTGGGGATCCAACCCCTCCCGCGCCGCCGGCGCCGTCACCTTCAACGTGCTCACCACCGTCTTCACCGGCGGCGAGGGCGCGGCCGCGGAGGGCGCGGGCAAGGCCGGCGCGATCTCCAAGACGCTGTCCGTCGCGGGCAAGGTCGGCAAGGCCATCGACCCGATGACGTACGTCTTCAAGGGCGCCGGCTTCGGCATCTCCAAGGTCAGCGATGTCATGAAGGGCCTCAAGGGCATCACCGACTTCAAGATGCCCAGCATCAACCTCGACAAGGCGCTCTCCCTGCCCGAGGGCGCGGTGAAGCTGCCTGACGGAACGATTCACCTGCCGAAGGACGTCGCCGTCCCCGAGGGCGCGATCAAGACCGCCGACGGCGGGATCAAGCTGCCCGAGAAGACCGTCGAACTGCCGCCCGGAACCGTCAAGATGGAGCACAACGGCAGGGTCGAGTACCTGGACCATGACGGGAACATCTACGACCACAACGGCAACAAGGTCCACAGCGGATCCGGCGCGAAGGCCGAGAACGTCCCGGGCGCGAACGACCACCCCGTCAAGCCTGACACCGCGGCCCCAGCACCGGCCAAGGTCAGGACCCCCGAACTCGTCGGTGTCGGCGCCCGCGACGGCGACAAGGTCATCAGACTCGGCTCCGACATCTCCGAGCCGATCCACGTCCCGAACCACGTCCCCGACGACCTCCTCGGCAAGGGCCACGACCTCACCCCCGGCGGCCACGCCCCCGAGGGCCCGCGCAACGACCTCAACGCCCCGCACAACGGCCACGACGGAACGCCGGCCACCAACGGCACTCCCGACCACCCGACCACGGGCGGTCACGACGGCGGTTCGACGGGCGGGCACGGCGGCCACGACGGCGGTTCGACGGGCGGCCATGGCGGGCACGACAGTGGCTCCACCGGTGGTCACGACGGAGCGCCCACGGGCGGACACGACGGCGGTTCCGCGGGCGGCCACGACAACTCGGGTAACGGCACGCACCAAGGTGAGCAGGAGATCACCGCGGAGCGGGCCAAGGAGTTGATGGACAAGCACGTCCAACTGGCGAACAACCCGGAGTGGTTCAAGCAGCACTACCTGGAGACGAAGGCCGGTGTCATCAAGCGCCTGCGCGTCGACGCCAAGGTCGACGGTGTCGAGCTCCCGCAGCTGGCCAAGGACCCCACCGGCAAGTTGGTCGCCGTCCACGACCTCCCGAACGCCCCGAAGGCGACCACCTTCGGCAAGAAGACGCTCGGCCTCGACACGGTCCCCGACGGGGCCCTCGAAGATCTCAACAAGGCCGCGGGAGACCGTCGCGTGTCGGTGGACCTGACCAACGCAGAAAGGGCGCTGGAAAAGCCGGGGGGCGACACCGCAGCAAACCACGCGGAGCTCGACAGGGCCCAGAAGGCGTACGACAAGAGACTCCCCGGCGTCGCCAACAACAGCGAGCATTCGGAGAAGTTCGGCAGCCAGGCCGCGGTCAAGCACGTGATCCCGCACGAGTTCCGCGGCGCGGAACCGATCGAGCTGCCCAAGACGGGCAACGGCGCCAACATGTTCGACGGGGCGTATGAGCTCCCCAACGGCGAGTACCTCCTGGTGGAGGAGAAGGCCCCGAAGAACGATCCCGACTGGCGCCACGGCAAGGCCGACCCCGACCCGCTGGATGAGCTGGCGGACGGAACGCTGGAGAACGGCGGGGCCCAGGGCATGCGCGTCCAGCAGGGCACCCGGCCGTACGTCCGGACGATCCTGGCCGAGATGACGGCCCGAGGTGGCACGGACGCCGAGATCGCCACCAAGCTCCGGGCTGCGCTGAAGGCCGGAAAGCTAAAGTATGTCCTGGTCAAGGCGAACGAGGACGTCAAGGGCACGTATGCCGGCGCCACGCTCGAACACTTCCACATCTAGCCGGAGGAGAGCTGATGACAACGCACGTTCCACGCCACGACTTCCGCACGGACAACGCAGCCCAGGCCATGGCACCGGTCGTCGCGTCCGCCGAGGAAGCCGTCGAGGGCATGGAGACCTCCGAGTACGACCGCGCTGACGCGCTGGACCTCGCACTCGCCGCGGCCGACTGGCACTGCGTCGAGGACCCCAAGTGCGGCGCGCTGGGAACCTGGGAGGCGTGGGTCGTGGCCATGCAGACCGGATCCGCGCTGTTCGCCGCCGGCACGGCGCAGGAGGGCCCGGTGGAATGCATGGTCGGCACCGAGGGCGAGGTGCGCAGGCTGCCCGCGACCGGGCCACAGGACTACCTGCACGCGGGTGCCTGGCTGAACGCCTTCTACCTCGCGGTGATCTGCCGCGAGGACGAGCGGATCAACCAACTCGCCCAGATCCCCGTGGAGTTCATCCGGGCGTCCGGCATGGAGTTCGACGACTACGTCTACGACTGGATCCGGGCCCTCCAGCTCGCCTGGTCCGGCGACCCCCAGCTTTGGGACCCCCTGGTCGCCGCCGTCCGAGGCACCGCCCCGGAGAACGCGCGGATCGCCAGCACCGAACTGATGCTGAAGATCCTCTACCCGCCGCTGGAACTGTTCCAGCTCTACCTGCGCAGGGAGACCGAGTCGTTCAACCAGACCCTGGTCAACGCCCTGACCTGGCACAAGGAGTACTGGACCGCGAACGAGGCCCGCTCCCTCAGCGCCGCCGGCCTGGTCGCCCTGGCCCCGCTCGCCATGGCCTGCCTGGCCTACGACGCCGACATGCCCATCGAGGTCGAGTCCGAGTACCTCCCGCACTACCTGGTCCACCGCACCTGGGTCGGCGAGTTCCCGACGTAAGCCGGCCGACGACACATGACGACTCACATTCCGCGCCATGACTTCCCCACGGGGAACGCGGAACAGGGCCTCGCCCTCCTCCAGAAGAATGCACAGGCGTTGATCGACGGGCTGGAGGACGACTCCACCGATCTCGGTGATGCGCTGCGCCTCACCGTCACGTTGGCCAAGTCCCACTGCCTGCCGGACACGGAGGGGTCGCACCTGCCCACGTGGGAGTCCTGGGTGAACGCGATGCAGGTCGGCTCCGCCGTGTTCGCCGCCGCGACCACGACCGAGGAGCACGTGCAGTGCCGCATCGCGGACAAGGACCGCGTGCTCCGGGCCACCGGCGTGCTTCCTTACGTGAACCCGGAGGCGTGGCTCACCGCCCTGTACCTGGCCGTGGTGTGCCGGGAGAAGAAGAGGATCGCGGCCCTGTGCCAGGTGCCGCTCTCCCTTCTGCGGGAATCCGGCTCCGGCTTCGCCGAGTTCGACTACGCCTGGATCGACGCGCTCCAGACCTACTGGAACGGCGGCCCCGACCTCGTCCCCAAGCTGACGGTCGCGATCGACGCCACCGACCCCGAGACCGTTGCCGACCCCGAGGCGGTCGGCCTGCTGGTCTACCCGCCGATGGAACTGTTCCACCGCTTCATCCGCAGGGACCACGCCGGCTTCAACCGGGCCCTCAACGACGCCCTCGAATGGCACAAGCAGTACTGGAGCAAGGAGGACCGGGCCCTTCGGTCCTCGGGCCTCGTCGCCCTCGCCCCGCTCGCCATGGCCTGCCTCGCTTATGACACCGGCACGCCCATCGAGGTCCAGTCCGAGTACCTGCCCATCGCACTCCTGGAGCGCGACTGGTGCGGCGAGTTCCCCACCTAGGAAGAGCCGGTAGCACATGACAACGCGCGTTCCACGCCATGACACCCGTCGCCCCGACGACTCCGCCGCCATCACGGTGCCGGTCGCCGAGGCCCTCCGGGAGGCCGTCGGAACGACGGCACCGCGCAGCGGACGCTCGCGCGCCAAGTCCGCGGTCGACAGCATCGGCTGACACGGGTCGATCCACCAGGTACGGATAGGCCCGGACAACGGGGGAGCTCGACATGGCGGGTGACTGGGATATCCAGCCGCAGGGCGTCCAGGGCCAGTTGAAGATCGTCGGCGGGCACGCCGGCGATCTGTCGACGGCCCTGAACGACCTGGTCACGAACATGCAGGCGGCGGCGCAGGCGGCCTACGTCGGAAATTCGCCGCACCAGTTGCGGCCGATGAGGGCCTTGGGCAGGTACTCGGACTCGACCTCGATGGGGAACCCCGCGTCGTGGGCGAAACAGGCCATCGCGAGCGGGGCGATGGCGACGGCGCCCGCGAGTTGGGTCTCCCGGCTCTCCTCGCTCCAGTACCGCTTGTGCCATTCGACGGCGTTGGTGAGGGCCCGGCCGAAGCCTTCGCGGTCGTCCCGGAGGATGCGGTGGAGCATTTCCATCGGCGGGTAGATCAGGTGCTGGACGGGCACGGGGTCGGCGACGGTCTCCGGGTCCGTCGCGTTGATCGCCGCGACCAGCTTGTCGCCGAGACCGCTGCCGCCCTGCCAGTAGGTCTGGAGCGTGTCGATCCAGATGTAGTAGTACTCCGGGAAGGCCGAACCGTTCTCCCGCAGCAGGGGGATCGGCACTTTGCTCAGGGCGGTGAGCCTCTCCCGCTCACGGCACGCCGCTGCCAGGTAGAAAGCGGTGAGCCAGGTGCCGGGATTCACGTGCCGGTGGCCACCGGTGGCCGGGAACGTGCGGTCCTTGTGCGCGATGCGGCACACCACGTGGTCCTCGGTCGTGGTCGCGGTGGCGAACACGGCGGAGCCGACCTGCATGGCGGTCACCCAGGCGTCCCAGGTGGGAAAGATCGACGCCTGGGGGTCCAGCAGACTGCGGCCGCCGGCGATGCGGAGCGTGGTGCCCAGGACGTCGCCCAGAAGGGCACCGTTCGTCTCGGCCTTCTCCAGCCGCCGCTCGACGTCCTCCTGGAGCATGGCGAGGCCCGCTTCCGCGTTCCCCATGACGGGAAAGGGGTGGCGGCTGATGATCGAGGCCAACGCGATCTCCTTCTCCTTCGAGTTCACTTGAACAACTTGAAGTACTTGAGGTCGGCCCCAGCATACTCACCGGCAGTTTCGCGGGCCTTGACCTGGACGTACTGCAAGCTCCTGTCGTCGATGGCGTCCTTGATCAGCTGGGCGTACTTGCCGTCCTCCACGGAACCCATGGCGGCACGCTCTTCCATGTCCGCCACGATCGTGTGGACGTACTCGATCGTCCCCTGCTGAACCTTCGTGGGGACCTGGAAGTAGTCGCCGTTGCTGTGACGCCAGAGCAATTGACCGTTGGGGGCCTTCGCCTCGACGATGATCAGCTTTCCGTCCTCGTTCATCCAGAGCTGGTCGAACCGCTTCGCACCGTTCGGGGTGTCGGGAAGGTGGATCTCCTTGTATCCCTTGAATTCCGGGAGTTGGAGCATGTGCTGACGTGCGGCTTCCTCGCCGAGGGTCTCGGAGACCCCGCTGTTGGGGGCGATGCCGTCATCGACCGTGGCGTAGAAGTGCTCCTCGGCCTTGGCCACGGCTGCCGCATTCTCCGGGGACTCGTCGTGCTTGAAGGCGTCCTCGGCCTTCTCCAGGTCCATCCACGCCTCACGGCCGCGCGCGACCTTGTCGAGACCGTCGAGGTTGCCCGCCGGAACCGTTCCGCGCTCGCCCGCCACGGGTTCGTGGGGCGTGTCGAGGTGGAACTCCCTCGGGTTCGCGTGCAACATGTCGTCGGCGGCGATCCAGCCGCTGTCGGTGTGCTTGAGAATCGGCAGCATCTGGCCGTCGACCAGTTCGGTCGCGCTGTTGCGCTTGCCGGGGAAGTACTTGTCGTAGTGCTCCGCGCGCCAGGCCGGGTCCTCGTTGGCCAGCCGGACGTGCTCGCGGGTGATGGCGGCCTTCTCCTCCGGGGTCCGGTCGTCGTACGGCTTCTCGCGAGCGGCCTCGTACTCGGCGCGCTGTGCGGCGCGCTCCGCGTCGGTGGTGCCCGGGTGGTTGCCGTCGTGCCCACCCGTGCCGGAGCCGTCGTGGCCACCCGTCGAGCCGCCGTCGTGCCCGCCCGTACCGTCGTGCCCGCCGGTCCCCGAACCGTCGTGGCCACCCGTCGAGCCGCCGTCGTGCCCGCCCGTGCCGTCGTGCCCGCCGGTGGTCGGGGTGTCGTGGCCGGGCGTGCCCGGGGTGTCGTGGCCGTTGCCGGACGGGTTGAGGTCGTTGCGGGGGCCCTCGGGGGCGTGCCCACCAGGCGAGAGGTCGTGGCCACCGGTGAGGTGGTCAGGAACGTGGTCCGGGGCGTGACCGCCGGGTGTCAGGTGATCGGGGACGTGGTCCGGCACGTGCAGCGGCCCGGACACGTCCGAGCTCAGCTTGACGACGCCGTCCCTGCCGCCGACCCCCACCAGCTCGGGGACCTTGACCTTCGCCGGGACAGGGCTGTTGGGCTTGACCGGGTTGTGGTCCGCGCCGGCGTGGTCGCCGCCGTCCTTCGGGGCTTCGTCGCCGTGCTGGCGGAGGTTGCCGGCCTCGTCGTACACGTTGCCGTGGGGGTCCATGAACTCGACGGTGCCGCCGTGCTCCAACTTAACGGTTCCGGGCGGGAGTTCGACGGTCTTCTCCGGCAGCTTGATCCCACCGTCGGCGGTCTTGATCGCGCCCTCGGGGATGGCGGCGCCCTTCGGGAGGTGAATCGTTCCGTCCGGCATCTTCACCGCGCCCTCGGGCAGGGCGAACGCGCCGTCGGCGATCTTCGGGATCTTGATGTCGGTGATGCCCTTGAGGCCGGCCATCACGTCGCCGACCTTGGAGATGCCGAAGCCGGCGCCCTTGAAGACGTACGTCATCGGGTCGATGACCTTGCCGGCCTTGCCCGCGATCGACAGCGCCTTGGAGATCGCGCCCGCCTTGCCCGCGCCCTCCGCCGCCGCGCCCTCGCCGCCGGTGAACACCGTGGTCAGCACGTTGAACGTGACCGAGCCCGCCGCCCGCGACGGGTTCGAGCTCCACTGGTCCCAGGCCACCAGCGCCTTGCCCGTCTCCTTCACCGCGGTGCGCGAGTCGCGCAGCCACGACGGCAGGTCCTTGTCCGGCATCGACCAGAACGTCGCCCCCACGCCCGGGATCGACGTGATGGCGAGGCCCGTCGCCAGCTTGGCGAGTCCGGTCCAGGCCTGCTTGCAGGCGTCCCAGCCCTGGAAGCCGACGAGG
>NZ_JBSFGU010000106.1:0-7254 GCF_053596725.1 Kitasatospora sp. NPDC001660
AACACCGGCGGTCTGGAGGTCGTCGGCAACCACATCGGTGTATCCATGCTGGTCTCCGGCAACAGTGGCACCGGGCCCTTCCCCGAGGACAACCGTCCCGAGATCGAGGGCAACACCATCGGAGGTTCCCTGTCCTGCTCGGGCAACACCCCGCCGCCCACCAACGACGGCCACCCCAACACCGTCGCCGGCGCCCGCGGGGGGCAGTGCAGCACCCTGTGACCCACCCGGCCGGGTATCCCGCCCCTGGGTAAGCCCGTGGTGCCCGCGCCCGCTGCCGCACTCCACGCAGCGGACGCGGGCACCACGCATCGCTCCAACTGCTTCGCAGACGGCGAGGGCCGGAAGCCCGCAGGCCCCGGTGATCTCGCTGCTGTTGGCGAACCTGTTCATGCACTATGCGTTCGACGCCTGGATGGCTCGGGAGTATCCGGCCGTCCGGTTCGAGCGGTATTGCGACGACGTGGTGGTCCACTGCCGCACCGAGGTCGAGCTGCATCCCGACAAGACCCGCATCGTGTACTGCAAGGACGGGGTGAGGCCGGGCTCGTACGAGCACACATCACTCACGTTCCTCGGGTACGGGTTTCGCGTGCGGAATGTCAGCGCGAGGGCGGGGAACACGTTCAACCCAGCCATCAGTGACGAGGCCGCCAAGCGCATGAGGGCGCAGATCCGTTCCTGGCGGCTGCACCTGCGCAGTGGAGACCCTGGTGGAACCCGCACGGGAGATCAACCCCGTCGTGCGAGGGTGGATCAACTACTACGGACGGTTCTATGCGTCCGAGTTGTTCGGCATCCTCAACCGCATCAACGACTACTTGGTGCGGTGGGTCGTGCAGAAGTACAAGCGGTTCCGGGGCAAGTGGAATCGGGCGAGAGAAGCGCTGGTCAAGGCCGCAGGGCTGTACCCCGGCATGTTCGCGCACTGGAAGTTCGCCAGACCGTGACTGCAGACGACTGGATGATGGGAGCCGTGTGAATCGAGAGGTTCACGCACGGTTCTGAGAGAGCCGGGGGTGAGACTCCCCCCGGCTACTCGCTAGGGCCTTGTTGCGCAGGTTGCGGACCCGCCTTCCGAGCTGGCCGTCAAGGTCTCCGACGGATACCTTGGCGGCCTCTCGAGCGCTGCGGCGGAAGCCTTGATGCCCGCCACGGTGCCGGCACCGGCCCGCCCGACCGCCCTCGGACGGGCGGTGCCAGCCATCTGCCGAGTCCGGCTGCTCATCCCACAGGGCGCAGGAGCCGATCACGTAGACGACCGACGTGAACCCCGGACCTGAGGGAGCCCTGTTGACGACCACTGTCGTTCCGCCCCGGCGGCGAGCGCCGCGAAGTGAGGCACCGGAGCCGGCCGCCGTTGGCCGCCTGCCGTTGGTCGAGGCGCGCATGCTCGCCTGGCTGGCCTGCCAGGCCGCTGCCGCGCGGCAGGTGACCGTACGGCACCTAGCCGAACTCCAGGGCCCTGCGGGCCGACCGATCGGCGTGAAGGAAGCGGTCCAGATCGCGGGCGATCTGATTGACGCGGGACTGGTCGTCGTGCCCGGGCTGAGGGGTGCGGGACTCGACCAGCCGCTGCCCGTCTACACCGCCGGCTACCGGCGCCCGGAGACGAAGGTGGTCGAGAAACGGGTGGAGATCGTCTCGACCGGGCGGGGCACGCTGCGGATCGTCGGCACCATCGGCACGCTCAGGATTCCGGCAGAGCTCCCGGCCGAGCTGCGCGAGCGACTTCTCGCGCTCGGCGACGAGTTCCGGCGGGTCGTCACCACGGGCCCGGGCGACCTGCCGGAGGTGATCGACCGGCACCAGCGCAAGGCCGACGCCCTGCGCGAGTGGGAGCGGCACCCGCTCGGCAACGAGCGTGTGCGCGTTGAGGCGGATCGTGCCCAGCGAGCCGCCGATGCCTCCCGCCAGCAGTACGCCAACCAGCAATCCCGCCAGAAGAAGAGCCCGAAGGCCAGTTGAACGGCGCGGGCCCGCACCAGGGGGTGCGGGCCCGCCGCCGGACCCAGGCACCATGATGCGGGGGGAGGTGGCCCCGGGGTCGGCCGGAGTGCCGTCGGCCGGTGACGCTGCGGCGGCGGTCCCTCGGAGGCTGCCGCCGTTCGCTCCGTGTCGCGGCCGAAGGCCACGCCGACCGGGATTCAGCGCCCGATGAAGTTCTTGGCCACCAGGAGGTCCAACACGTTGGTGTGGAAGTCGGGGAAGTCCATCGGGACGATCCCGAAGTGGACGGCCTCGTTCCTGCGGGCGTACAGGTAGTCGAGCACCGGCGGCATGATCGAGTCCGCGTTCAGCTTGGGCCACTTCCCGCCCGCGTAGCTGGTGAAGTTGATGTACATCTTCGGCGAGTTCTGGTTCCGCCACGCCTGGTCGAACTGGTTGACGATGGCCTGGGCCTTGCCGTCGGTGCCGACGTCCTGGTACTGGTCCTGGATGTTCATCAGGTCGGAGTTGCCCCAGTGCATCACGTCCCACGAGGAGTCGGAGCTGGTGTCGAAGTCGGCGAGCAGCACGATCTTGCCGCGGGCCTCCCCGAGCCTGGGCCACCGGGGCGCGGTCCAGAACAGGTTGCGGTAGCCGAAGCCGTCCAGGTGGTACTGCATGCGGCGCAGGAACTCCACCCCGTTGATCGGGTTGCTGCCCGCGTTCTCGTTCTTGATCCGCATGACCAGCGCCTCGCGCGGCGACTGCTTGAAGAACGCCCGGCACTCGTCCAGCACGGAACGCAGCGTGCTGCCCTGGGGGAACCGGTCGTGGAAGACGCCGAGCCAGTTCTTGGTCTCGCGGTCGTTCAGCGGGAACCGCTGCAAGCGGATGTCGAGGAAGCGGATGCCCCGCTGGAGCTGCTGCGTAACGCCCCAGTTCTGGGTGTGCGACCACTCGGTGCCGTTCGTCGGGTCGACGCAGCAGGAGTCGTGGGTGCCCGGGATGGTCAGCTGGGTCAGCGAGAGGCTGTCGGGCAGCCCGGCCATCCAGGCGCCGCTGTTCCACGAGGCGGCCGCGGCCGGCGTGGCCGCGATGGTGAGGCCGAGGGCGGCGGTCAGTGCCCCGCCACCGACTGCGCCGCCCAACCTCAGGATGTCGCGGCGGTTCGGGTTGACGGTCATGGGCTGCTCCGCGGTCTCGGTCGGTCCGGCTCCCTACATGGCTGTCTACGGAGGCCGCGCGGAGTCCGGTTCATCGCCGTCGGCTGCGCGGGCTCGTTCGGGAGTGAACGAGCGTCATGGCAGGCGGCCGAAATGTACTACAAGTACAGAAGTCTTGCGGAGGCGGTGAGTGGCCGGCGTCAACTACGTGACTCTTCCCCGACTGAGGTCGGGGGCTTCTCGCTAGGCCGGGTCGGCGTCGCGACGGGCCAGCCCGGCCCGTAGAACGTTGATGGCCCCGGCAGTGTCGGCATGGGCCTTGTGGCCACAGGCGACGCAGTGGAAGGTATCGCGCTGGACGCCGGGCGGGAGGCCGCAGCGCTGCTGGCGGGATCCAGGGCGGGGTGCTGATCCTGATGACCACGGGTTCGATCGCGCCCCTGGAGGCCGGGGCACTGGGCCTGTGGACGGTCTTCGGATTACTCCACCCGCTTACACCACCCCGGCGTCCGCACAACAGCCTCTACGTCATCTCCGACCACGGGGACCTGGTCGCCCGGTACGACAAGCGGTTCCTGTCGAACACCGAACTGTCCTACCTCTACACCCCCGGCTGGCCCGAGCCGACGGTGTTCGACGTGGACGGCGTCCGCTTCGGCCTGGCCATCTGCATCGAAGCGAACTTCCCCACCCTGTTCGCCGAGTACGAACGCCTGGACGTCGACTGCGCCCTGCTGTCCGTCATGGTCGACGACCCCGCCCGCGCCACCGTCGCCCAGGCCTACGGCACCCTCTACAACTACTGGCTCGGCTACGCCGTCCCCGCCCAGTACGCCGCCAACGCCCCCTCCGGCATCGTCGCCCCCGGCGGCCGCTGGCTCACCCGAGCCCCCGCCGACAACCACCCCGCCCTCGCACTCGCCGACCTCGACCCCGACTTGACCGAACCGGACATCGACATCACGGTCCGCTGCGCCCGCCCCTGGAGGCGGCTGGCCCGCGCCAGCCTCTACACCGACCATCTCGCCGACGGTGACCCCAGGAGCCAGAGCCGCACCGCGTTCTGACCAGTGGTGGGGAGTTTCATTGGCGGTCCCGGGGCGGCCGCCGCTGGTGAGTTTCGGCTCCCGACTGGTGAGTTTTGGGTGTCGGTGCAGGTCGGCGGCCGGTGAGATGTGGTGGGTCTGGTGCGTTCGGGTGGCGGCGGGGTACGGCGGGAGGCCGGCTGGCGGGAGCGGCTGGAAAGTACGGTGACTGATCGAACCGCGCCACTTTACGGAGGAGACAACGCCATGATCCACCCAGCCATTACCCGCCTCTCGGCCCTGCTCGGGGAGCCGAGCACCTCGGGCGACGCCGTTGACTGGGACGAGCTGGCACAGACCACGGGGCTGCGTCTGCCAGCCGACTACTGTGACTTCGTCACGCTCTACGGTGGCGGCGAGCTGGATGAGTACCTCGGCGTCAGCACGCCGCCGGTGGCCGGCTCCCCGTACGGTGACCTCATCGACGGGCTGGACTTCGACCCGAGGGAGGAGCCGACATCCCCTACTGGCACTGCCCCGGAGGACCTGGAGGCAGGGAGGCTTCTCCCCTGCGCGAGGAGCGTCAATGGGGACGTGGTCTTCTGGCTCTGCGACGCTCAGGACCCGGACAGCTGGGACGTCGTCGTCTTCAAGCGCCAGCCCGTCTACGGGGAGGACCGCTGGATCCGCTTCGAGGCAGGCTTCGGAGACTTCCTCCTCGGCACCCTCCGTGGCACACTGCCGAACCCGTTCAGTGACAGAGGCTTCGCCCGGCTCCCGCACGCCTACCGCAACTGGCGGCAACCGCTGTGACCCACACGGGTGTCGGCGGCCTGACATCCTGGCCCGGCCGCCGACCCTGCCAACGTACGTCGCTGCTCTCGTAGCCTGGCGGTGGTGAGGAACTTCGCTTCGAGGATCCGTGGGACTGGGCCGCGATCAGGGCGGTGGGTGAGGAGGCCGGGGCACTGAAGTAAGCAGTCGCCAGGGCGGGCGCGGCCGACACCCCTTTCCGCGGCGGCTGATGGGAGTGGACGTGAACATCAAGGAGATGCTGGACCGGCTTGGCGCGGTGATCCCGGCTGGCAGGGGAGCGGTGGCCCAGTAGCGGGCGTAGGCGTTCAGCTTGGCGGCGAGCCGGGGGCCGCCCATGGTGCCGCGGTCGACCTCGACGAACGCCACGTTGGTGACTCGGGCGCCGTCCGCGCCGGTGCGGCTGTAGTAGAGCAGGCCGTCCGGGCGCACCGTGCCCTCGCGGCCCTCGGCGAAGCGATGGGTGATCTCCGGGATGAAGTCGAACGGCCCGTAGGCGTCGCCCCGGCGGCGGGCATCGGCGAGGAACACCAGGTGGGTGCGCACGACGGCGAGCTGGTGCCACAGCGTGTACTTGAAGGCGCTCTTGTCGCCGGGCGTCCTCGGAGCGGGGATGTCCGCCAGTTCGGGGAAGGCGCCGGCGAGTGGCCTCGGTCTCAACACGTTCACCCTCGTCGCGCAGATCAACCGGATCGAACGAGAGCTCGGCGGACCGCTGCTGGTGAGAGCCGAACGCGGCCGGCCTATGGCGCTGACCCCCTTGGGGAGGAGGGTGCTCAGGGCTGTTCGCGCGTCTCAATGTGGCGCGCGGTCGTGAATCCGAAGTTCACGCCGGGTCGTCAAGCCGGTGAAAGGCTCCGTCGAACTCCCCCGACGCAAGCAACTTGGTGATCACGCTCACCATGCCTTGGACGCCGGGATCTCGAACGATCAACCCGTCCGAGCACCAGAAGCACCGGCCATCTGCGGCTTCTCCGGTTTCTTCCCACCGCTTCATCAGCCGGGCCGCCTCGGCGAGGGTGAAGATCGTTGCACTCCAGCGAGAGCCGTCGGGGAGGTGAACCTCGGCATCGATGTTGCAGACCTCGTCGAGAGCCTCGTCAGGGGCCGGGAGAAAGAGCGCCTGGAAGCCATCAGCTCGAACGCGGTAGTACGGGCCCTCCCATCCGGCGCCGTACTGAAGTTCTCTCGGCGCTGGCACTACCCGATCCGGCTCCAAGGCTGTCACTTCAGTTCCTCACCTGGCGGAATGAAGGTGTCGGCGCTGTCAGCGTCCTCGACATATCCGGATGCATCAACCGTGATTGCCGTTGCCCGCCCCTGAGAGGAGACCAGCCAGGCCAGCACCTGCTCAGTGAGAGGAGTTCCACCTGGCCCCTGATCCGTCCAATGGGCCCGCCACCCTCCGCCGGGCACCGCAGCAACGACCTGGTCGGCCCGCTCCAGGTGGGAGAAGTCCTCGTAATCCGTGACCAGGCGCAAGGCCCCTCGCTTGGGGTCAACCACCAAGGCCGTTCCGGTCGCCTGATCCCAGCCTTCTACACGCACCATGCGGCCGCTCTCGGTCTCAGTGCCGTTGAAAATGGCAGTCCAGCCGGTTTGATTGAAGTAACGAAGAGACACCGCCCCATCATCTCGAACGTTCGAAGAGCTCATCTGGCGGCCGGCAACCTTGACATCATCTGGGCATGGCACCAGATCTTCCCCGCACCGTCCGAGCCGTCGACACCGCTCAGCTCCTGGACCTGGCCCAGGAGGCCGCCATACACGGCTTCAGCCAGCGGCTCCCGGTCGACTGGCTCCAAGAGCACCTCGCAGCAGAGGCCACGCACTACCTGTTTCCCACGCTCATACAGCGGCTGAGGCACCGTCCCGAGGTGCCGGTGCAGTGGAGGTGCCAGCAGCTGCTGACCGTCAGGACCGGCGAACAGATCTGGGGTCTGCTCGACGTCCTTCCCAACACCTTCGACAAACTTCCGGAGACCCTGGACACGGCGTCCAAGAAGGACATCGTCAGCCGCATCGAGCGAGCCGTTACCCAGCGCGAGTGGGCGGAACGGATGGCTGCTGATGCAGACCCTGAAGAAGTGCCACGGAACTGAGACACGAGCACCCGGACATGGGCTGAGACAGCCCAGAAACCCGCTGGTCAGGGCTGTGCTCTATGCCACGAGCCGCGAGATCCTACATGATCGTCGAGCAGCCCCGAGAAAGGCCCTGAGTGCCCCTTAGGGCACGTATTCGGTCGTGATCAATCTGTGTGATTCACCTTCGCGGCGGGTCCTGATCCGGTAGACCGTGGTGTGTGACGCGAGCGCAACTGA
>NZ_JBSFGU010000107.1:0-7194 GCF_053596725.1 Kitasatospora sp. NPDC001660
CCGAGCCCGGCCTGTTCACCCTCACCAACTCGGCACCGGCCGCCCCCGAGGCCAATTCAAGCTGAACCTCGGCGAAGGCTCACAGAACACCCTCTAAGACGGCCAGCCTCGACTCTCCCTTGCTGCAGTCCGATAGTTCGGACAGCACCCCATCGCCAGGCGCGGTGGCGTTCGACGCCTCCCTCGTCGGTTCCGAGGGGACCCTTCGACTGGGCGGCCCGTACGTCACCGGCGGTACGTGGATTGAGCCGTCAGGTGTTGTTGTCCCAGCAGAGACACTCACCGCGACGGCCTCGTTCTACAACAGTGACATCAAGACGCACGTAGACTCCAACAACGGCAACACCGTGTATGACGACGTGCAGCATCCCGTGCAGGTCACGTGGGAGGTCGACTGCCACGGGCAGACGATGGCCAAGTTCGACACGGGCCAGGTCGTCAACACGCACTCGATCTGGTGGGCCAACAACAGCACCGCAACCGACACTGCTGCCAAGGTGTCACTGCCGTTCACGGTGGACCCGAGCAAGTGCCCGGCGACCCCTCCCGCCGCGGGCCTCCCCGACTTCATCGTCACCGTGACCGGAACCGTGACCGACCCTGGCGGCACGGCCAGCGCGAAGGCGCTCACGGGCTACATCTTCCCCAGCATCTCCGTCGAGCAGACATACGGCTGTGCCTGCGACGGTGCGTCGTCAGGTCTCCCGCATCCCCAGGCGATGCGCGGCGACCCGGTGAACACGGCTACCGGAGCGTTCTCCGACTCCTACACCGACGCAAGGCTCCCGTCCCCCGGCGTCCCGTTCACCCTCACCCGCAGCTACGCCTCGAACAACCCGGCCTCCGGTCCTCTCGGACCCGGCTGGTCCCTGCCATGGTCCGCGGCCCTGTCCACTGCAGCCAACGGGGATGTGACGTTCACAGCGGAAGATGGCTCCCAATACCGTTTCACCAAGAACCCCGACGGCAGCTACACAGCCCCGGTGACCGCCCGTTCGACTCTGCGCACAGACGGCGCCGGCGGATATCTGCTCAACACGCCGGACCTGCGTACCCTCGCCTTCGACGCGACCGGGCGGCTGACGAGCGTGCGCGACAGGGCAGGGCAGGGCCTCACCCTCGCCTACACGGCCGGACAACTGACCGGTGTCACCGACTCCGCAGGCCGGACCGCGACTCTCTCCTATAACGTCGGTCTGCTGACCCAGGTCATGCTCGCCGACGGTCGCCACGTGGACTACGGCTACACCGGCAGCCAACTGACCAGCGTCTCGTCCCTGGACGGAACCACGACCACCTACGCCTACGACGCGGCCGGACGGCTCGCCTCCGTACGCGACCCCCGCGGCAACTACACCACCCGCAACACCTACGACCAGCAGGGCCGCGTCACCTCCCAGCAGGACGCGGCCAACGCGACCACCACGTTCGCCTACAAGAACGGCGAGACCGACATCACCGCGCCCGATGGCGGTGTGTGGAGCGACCTGTACGTGGGGAACTGGCTGGTCGACCAGTACGACCCGTTCGGGAACACCACGAGCTACGGCTACGACTCGTCCGGCAACCGCATCCGGATCACCGATCCACTCGGCAAATCCACGAACCTGTGGTACGACTCCGCAGAGCGCTTGAGGTCGCTCAGCCCGCCGGTCGGCGGCGCCCAAAGCTGGTCATACGACAGCAATGGCAACGTCACCAGCGCCACCGACGGCAACCAGCACACCACGAACTACGGCTACGACGCCCGTAACCTGCTCACCTCGGTCAAGGACCCCAACGGAAACACCACCGCCCTGGCTTACTCGCAGACCGGGCAACTGGCGAGCGTCACGACCCCCAGCGGGAACACCACCGCCTACGGCTACGACGCGCAGGGCAACCTGACCTCCGTCACCTCCCCCTCGGGCAAGAAGACGACCAGGACGTTCGACTCCTCCGGGCGGCTGCTGACCGTCACCGACCCCCGGGGCAACGCCACCGGCGCCGATCCGGCCGCGTTCACCACCACCTTCACCTACGACACCGCGGACCGCGTCACCTCCGTCAAGGGCCCACGGGGCGACCTCACGTCCATGACGTACGACCCGGCCGGCAACCTGGCCACCGTCACAGACGCCGTCAAGGCCGTCACCAAGTACGACTACGACAACGCCAACCGGCCCACCACGGTCACCGACCCGGCCGGCCGCCAGACCATCCAGACCTACAACCCTGTGGGTGACGTGGACTCGCGGACCGACCCGGCCGGCAAGACCAGCTACAGCTACGACAAGGCCAGGCACCTGCAAACGGTGACGCCCCCTCGGGGAAACGCGCCCGGCGCCACGGCATCGTCGTTCACCTGGACCTACGGCTACGACAAGGCTGGTCGCCGTACCACCGTCACCGACCCGCTCGGCAACACCACCAAGACCGACTACGACGCCCTCAACCGGCCCACCACGGTCACTGACCCGCTCTCCCACAGCCGGTCCGTGGACTACGACAGCGCCGGAAACGTCACCTCGGTCCGGAACGATCTGTGGCAGAGGACGACGTTCGGCTACGACCCGGCGAACCGTCTCACCTCGGTCACCACGCCGCTGAGCGAGACCACCAACTTCGCCTTCGACACCGACGGCAACCTCACCGCCCGCACCTCGCCGCTGGGCGAGCGCACCACCTACGGCTACGACACCGACGGCCGCAGGACCACGGTCGTGGACCCGCGCGGCAATGTCACCGGCGCCAACCCCGCCGACTACACCTGGACCACCGCCTACGACGAGGCCGGCCACCCGCTCAGCGTCACCGACCCGCTCGGCAACAAGCAGAGCGCGACCTACGACGCCGCGGGCAACCCGCTGACCTCGACCGACGCGGCAGGCAAGACCACCAACTACACCTACGACACCCTTAACCGCGTTGTCACCGTCACCGCCCCCGACGGCGGGGTGACCACCAACGCGTACGACAACACCACCGGCCTGCTCACCGCCCGCACCGACGGCAACACCCACACCACCGGCTACGGCTACGACACCGCCGGGCGTATCACCTCGGTCACCGACCCGCTCGGCCGGACCATATCCTTCGGCTACGATGCCGACGGCAACCGTACCAAGGTCACCAACGCCCGCGGCCAGACGATCGCCTCCACCGTCAACCCGGCTGACCAGATCACTGCGGTCGCCTACTCCGACGGCACCCCTGGTGCCACGTACGCCTATGACAGTGCCGGGCACATCACCGGCGTCACCGACGCCACCGGATCCCGCACCCTCGGCTACGACCAGGCCGACCGTCTGACCAGCGTCACCGCCCCCGGCCAGAGCCAGGGCTTCACCTACACCTACGACACTGACGGCAACCTCACGGGCCGCACCTTCCCTGACAACACGGCCACTACCTATACCTACGACAAGGACCGCCGTACCAGCGGTCAGACCGTCGCGGGGAAGACCGTCGCCTACGCCTACGACCAGGCCGGCAACCTCCTCACCGCCGCCGCCCCCACCACGACCCCGGTCACTGAAACCCGGACCTACGACCGCGCAGGACGGCTGGTCTCCGCCAGCGACGCAAGCGGCCTCGCCGCGTACGCGCTGGACGCCAACGGCCGCATCAGCACCCGGCAGTACCAGGACAGCGGCCCCAGCCCTCGCCCGGCAACCAGCTACACCTACGACCCGGCCGGCCGCCTAGCCACCACCTGCACAGGCACCAGCCCGACCAACTGCACGCCGAACAGCACCACCAGCTACACCTGGGACAAGGCCGGCAACCAGCGCACCATGACTGCCCCGGACGGCACCAGCACCACCAACACCTTCGACGCCGCCGACCAGCTCACCGCCAGCACCACCGGCACGACCAGCGCGAGCTACCAGTACGACGCCGACGGCAACCGCACCACCGACCCCTCCGGCACCTACACCTATGACCCGGCCGGCCGCCTGACCGGCGCGAACCTCCCCACCGGCACCGTCGCCTTCACCTACGACGCCGACGGCAACCGGTCCACCACCAGCAAGAACGGCGTACTCGACCGCACCACCCGCTGGGACATCAACGGCGCCTTTCCCCAGATCGCCACCGAGACCAACGCCACCGGCGCCCCGATCGGCACCTACCACCCCGGCCCCGACGGACTGCCCCAGTCCATGGACACCCCCGCCGGCAGCCTCTACTTCCAGCACGACCGCCTCGGCTCCGTCACCACCACGACCGACGCCACCGGCACCAACCAGGCCACCTACAACTACGACAACCGCGGCAACCGCACGACCACGGGCACGAGCACCGCGCCCGCTCCGTTCGGCTTCACCGGGCAGTACACCGACCCCTACCTGCCTGGCCAGACCCACCTGAGGGCCCGCCAGTACGACAGCACCACCGGCACCTTCACCACCCGCGACCCGCTGACCACAGGCATCGGCTCGCCCCTCACCTCCTCCTACACCTACGCCAACGGCGACCCCACCAACCAGACCGATCCCTCCGGCGCCTGCCCCATGTGCATCAGCGCCCTCATCGGTGGCATCGGCGGCGGCATCATCGGCGCCGGCGTCTACGCCTGGCAACACCAAGGCAAGGACTTCAGCTGGACCGGCTTCGCAGCCGCCACCGGCAAGGGCACCCTGATCGGCATCGGCGCAGGCCTCCTCGCCCCCATCGGCGGCACCGCCGCCACCGCCCTCGGCCTCGAAGGCACCGCCGCCACCATCACCTCAGCCACCGTCAACGCCGGAGTCAGCGCCGGCTACACCTGGCTCGTCAACACCATCCAATGCCAACCCACCACCCCCCAGGACCTCCTCCTCGGCGCCGCCGGAGGCGCCGGAGGAACCCTCCTGGGCCCGGCTGTCCGCTGGATCAAGGGTGGCAGTCTGACCAACCCCTTTCCTGGGGTGGACGTGCCGAATCGTGCTCTCGTCTCACCGAAGGTGGTCTTCCGCTCCGACTCGCGTGGTCCTGCTGAAATCTCACAGGCTGGCTTCAGGCCCCGTCCGGACGCGACGAACACGGACCTGACTGACTACCAGCTCAACAACACACCGTCACCCTGGGTCGGAACGTCCACGAGCGAGTATCAGGCGAGCATGTTCCCCCAGTGGCTCCGCAATGGGCAACGGTGGGTGTATGAGATCCGCAACCCGGGAGTGGGCATCAGCATGAACCGGGTCATACCCCTGCGGGTGCGGCTGCTTGTCGGCTTCGGAAACGAACGCGAGGTGATCTTCCCGGAGATAGATCCGAGTATGGTCGTACGCGCTCGGCTGTGGAGGCCAGGAGACTTCCAAGGCGAGGTGTGGGAGAACCCGCTGTATGGAGGTGGCGAATGAGAGAGCGCATCGAGGTAGTCCTGAAAGACGGAGCAATCGAGACATGGACGCTCGATGCCTCAACCGAGCCACCATCGACGGTCACGATCACCGCGGAATCCGGCGCCACCTACACAGGGCAGGGCAGCGATCTCTTCGAGGCACTGCAGGCTGCGCGGAGGCCACTCGACGACCAGATGATCAAGCTATGTTGCAACGGGTGCCGCCCCAACGCCCACCCATCCGGCGCAACCAGACGGCAGGGCGGGGGACTGGTGTACCTGAACCGCCACTGGCGCCCCGCCACCGTCCGAGACCTGGTCTACATCTTCGGGCCGGCACCCGCCAGTAAGGTCGCCACTGTTCAAGAACAGGAGCGTTTCTGGCAGGAGTTCACCGAAGGGATTCGGCAGTCATCCTGGCTGAGTGTGCTCAACCCGATCCGATGGTTCTACCTCGCCACCCAGTCCTGGCACGGGTTCGGGAACAGGAATCGTCGGTCAGTACGGTGACTCCCTACTGACGTATTGCCCGGCCGCTAGGAAGGCGGCCGGGCACTAGGGCGGGGCATCGTCCAGTTGGGTCCGGCTGCTTGGACGGCAGGATGACCGAAGAGCCGCGGCCTGGTCCCCGCCACGTGGGTGTCTGACCCGCTGGCCTGCCACGATCTCCGACTACATACTGCTCTCGAGGGTGTTCGATAGGGGATTCCCCCCAACTGTCCGGTTCTCGTTGATGCGGCACGGACTCAGTTCCACGATCTCGTAGCGGCCGGGTCCGTGTCCGCGATATTGATCAACCGTGACGGAACGACGCCGGTATCCCTCGGACCTGAAGGACGATCAGTGGGAGCTCATCGAGCCCATGCTGCTGGAGTGGCGACGCATCCGCGCCGAGGGGCGTGAGCCCACGACGGAGCTGCGCGAGGTGGTCAACGCGATCCTCTACGTCACGCGTACCGGGATCGCCTGGCGCTACCTGCCGCACGACTTCCCGCCCCACACCACGGTCTACGGGTACTTCAAGGAGTGGGAACGCGACGGCACCACCGAGCAGATCCACGACACGCTCCGTGACCAGCTTCGGGCGAAGAAGGGCCGCCGGATCCTGCCGACAGCGGCGATCATCGACTCCCAGTCCGTGAAGGCCTCACCCAACGCTCCGGCCGACAGCCAGGGCTGGGACGGCGGGAAGCGGGTCAAGGGCCGCAAGCGCCACATCGCCACCGACACCCTCGGCCTGCTCCTGGTCCTGATCGTCACCGCCGCCGGCGTCCAGGATTCCGCCGGCGGCAAGCAGGTCCTGGACGCCCTCGCCGCCCAGTGGCCCACCGTGACCAAGGCATGGGTGGACGCCGGCTACAACAACGCCGTCGTCAGGCACGGCGACGACCTCAACATCGACGTCGAGGTCGTCACCCGCGACAAGGAACAGAAGGGCTTGGTCGTACAGCCGATCCGCTGGCGCGTGGAGCAGACCTTCGGGATCATGTCCCGGTACCGACGGCTCCACCGCGACTACGAGGAACTGCCGAACCGGTCACGCTCAATGATCCACTGGGCCATGGTCAACTCCATGACCACCCGGCTGACCGCCAGCCCGGACAGAACCGGGCAATACCTCCGCCCAAAACCGTCTGCGGCAGCCTAAATCGGTATCGAACGCCCTCTCAGGACCAAAGGGCGCGAGCGGCCGTAACGGCCTGGCGTTTCGGATCGAACGTCCCGCCGGACGCGTAAGCGCCTGGTCGCGGCGCCGAGGGTCCATTTCCGCCTCTCAGGTAACTGGGCGCGCGTCGCGCGCCGGCAGCCGGATCACCCTGGCCGCCGCCGACCGGACCTTCGCCGTCCGCGAGCTGCTGTGGAAGCCCGAGCAGTCGGACATCTCC
>NZ_JBSFGU010000108.1:0-6847 GCF_053596725.1 Kitasatospora sp. NPDC001660
CAGTTGCGCTCGCGTCACACACCACGGTCTACCGGATCAGGACCCGCCGCGAAGGTGAATCACACAGATTGATCACGACCGAATACGTGCCCTAGCGGCCGTCGTCCCCGGCCTCGGGGAGAGCGGACGCCCTGGTACTCACCCGCTCTGGCCGCCTGTCGAGCGCGCAGGTGTGTGCCCTGGTCGCCTCGCTCGACGCCGCGCCGAAGGGCGCGATGCGGTGTGTCAGCAACGCGCGCACGGTCACGGACGTGCGGTTCGCCTACCCGAGCGGGCCCGACGTCGAAGTCCGCATCGGAGTGGACAACCGCCGCAACGCCTCCAACGGCAGCCGGGACGCCAACGCCACCGCGGTCAGCGTCCCCGTGCCCCCGGGCTCGGCGCCGCGTGGGCCGGCGCCGAGCCCGTCGCCGTGATGACGGCAGGCGTGCCCCCGGCGTTCAGCCCCTGGAGGCGCCCAGGAAACGCAGCACGGCGAGCACCCGGCGGTGGTCCGCATCGGCCACCGGCAGGTCGAGTTTGGCGAAGATGTTGTTGATGTGCTTGGCCACCGCGCTCTCACTGACCGTCAGCGCCTCGGCGATGCCGGCGTTGGACCGGCCCTCCGCCATCAGGGCCAGCACCTCCCGCTCGCGCGGGGTCAGGGCGGCCAGGGGGTCGCCGCGGCGGAGCAGAAGTTGGGCGACGACCTGGGGGTCCAGCGCCGTTCCCCCCTCGGCCACCCGCCGTACCGCTGCTGCGAAGTCCTGGACATCGGCCACGCGTTGCTTGAGCAGGTAGCCCACTCCGCTCGTGTTGGTCGCCAACAGGTCAGCGGCGTACCGCTCCTCCACGTACTGCGAGAGCAGGACCACCGCCGTGCGCGGCCGGCGGCGGCGGATCACCGCGGCCGCCCGCACGCCCTCGTCGGTGAAGGTGGGCGGCATCCGGACGTCCACCAGAGCGAGTTCGGGCTGGTGCTCCTCGACGGCGGCCAACAGCGCTTCCGCATCGCCGACTTCCGCGACGACCTGGAAGCCGCCCATCTCCAGCACCTTGACCAGGCCGACCCGCAACAGCACCGAGTCCTCGGCGATCACCGCGCGCACGGCAGCTCCACCGTCACGGTCGTCGGTCCCCCGACGGGGCTGCTGAGCCGGAAGATGCCGTCGACGGAGCCCACCCGTTTGGCCAGCCCGCTCAACCCCGTACCACCGGAGGGGTCGGCGCCGCCCAGCCCGTCGTCGGTGACGTTCACCCGCAGGACCGTCCCGACCCGTCGGACCGTCACCTCGACCCGCGAGGCGCCGGCGTGCTTGGTCACGTTCGCCAGCGCCTCGGAGATCACGAAGTACGCAACCGACTCCACGGCGGGCGCCGCCCGTTCCGGCAGCTCGACCCGCAGGCGCACCGGCAGCGGAACTCGGGCGGCCAGTCCGGACAACGCCGCGTCCAGGCCCCGGTCTTCGAGCACAGCCGGGTGCAACCCGCGTACCAGATCGCCGAGTTCGGTGATCGCCGCTTTCGCCTCCAGGTGCGCTTCTGCCAGCACCTCACGGGCCTCGCCCGGCAGATCGGGGCGGGTGGCCATGGCCAGTCCCAGGTTGACCGCCAGCGAGACCAGCCGCTGCTGGGTGCCGTCGTGCAGGTCGCGCTCGATCCGGCGGCGCTCGGCATCGACCGCCTCGATCAGGTCGGTGCGGCTGCCCGCCAGGTACGCGACCCGCTCCTGGAGCCGATCGGCCCGGCTGGGTCCGAGCAGCGCCGCGGCGGAGCGCGACTCCGCCCGGGCCACCACCCCGGCGAGCCAGGGCAGGAGGGACAGCAGAAAGAGGCCGAGCACGGTGTAGCACGGCATCAGCGTCGCCCAGCCGAACCAGTCGCGCCGCACCCCGACCGGCAGCGCCCACACCCAGCCGTACCCGGTGGCGCCCGCCAGACCCACCACCGCCGCCACCAGCACCAATAGCTCCGACAAGGCCACCAGCGGGCCCAGCAGCAGGTGGTACCCGACCTGGCGCCAGGCGCGCGGCGAGGAGAGCCACCGCAGGGCCGTGGTCGGCGACCACCGCTGCGGCACGGGCGCCGAGCGACGGATGTCCACCCCGAGCAGCGCCCGGTGCCGGTATCGCTGAACCACCGTCAGCACCGGGACGCCGCTCAGGACCAGGGCGACAGGCACCGGGAGCACGAGCGCCCAGTTCCCTGTCCTGGCAGTGGTCGCCGTGCCCCAGGACCACACGGGGACCAGCGCCAGGTGCAGTGGGACACCCGTGGCCAGGAAGCCGGTGTCCCGCCGCGCCCGCCGCGCCAGGCGCCCCAACCGGGGTTGAATCGTCATGGCTCGACGTTAGAGCACCTCAACACGGGCCTGCCATGGATCTTGTATCCGCATCCATGGTGAATCCAGTACCACCACGCCGGGGCCGGGTCTCGGAGGACGTTGAGTCCCGTTTTTGACGGTTCGGTATCGCTCGATCATGGGGTCAACTGTGGTTCCGGGGAACCTGCTGGATCCCAGGTCGTGCCGTAGTTGCCATGGGGCGACATGCGTATCCGAGTGATCTGACGGATGATCAGTGGGCCTTGGCGAGCCCGTGATCACGTCGTGGAAGCAGGAGTGAGTGGCGCGGTCGGCGATCGGCGATGCGGGCTAGTGCGACCTGCGGGAGGTCTTGCGCGCCAGTGGCGGGCCGTTGAGGTCGGCTCGGCGGGCTGATAGCAGGACGTATTCGCGACGTGCGGTATTTCAGCCTTGTGGGGGTCATCCGGTTGCTGTGAGGGCGGTGGCGGGGGTGTCGATGGTGGTCCATTCGGTGCCGTGGCCGGTCCATCGGGTGATGGTTTGGTGATCGGTGGAGAGCCGGTAGATGGTCTGGTCGTCGACGGCGAGGTCGGAGCCGGTCTCGCCAATGGGTGTCCAGTTCATGGGGGTGCCGTTGTACTTGAGGATCTGCCCGGTGGCGAGGTCGGTGATGAACAGGCCGGCGCCCCCGGCGTAGAGCTTGGTGGCGGAACCGCCGATGGGCTGCCACTGGTCAGCGGTGCCGGTCCACTGGTGGATCTGGGTGTGGTCGGTGCTGAGGCCGTAGAGGTGGGTGTTGTCGACGGCGAAGTCGGCGCCCGGGCCGCCGACGGGGGTCCAGTCGGCGGGGGTGGTGCCGGTGCCGTTGTAGTGGGTGATGACGCCGGTGGCGGGGTCGGTGGCGAACAGGCCGGCGCCGCCGGCGTAGAGCTTGGTGGCGGAGCTGCCGATGCGGGTCCACTGACCGGGGGAACCGTCCCAGCGCATGACGGCAGTGCCGTCTTCCTTGATGGCATACAACCGGTTGCCGGCGACGGCGAACTGGCGACCCTTGGAGCCGATCTTCGTCCACTGCCCGGGTGTGCCGTCGTAGTGGTAGATGTCGCCGGTGGCGGGGTCGGTGAGGAACAGGCCGGCGGGTCCGGCGATGAGGTCGTGGGCGGCGGGGCCGATGTCGGTCCAGGTGTTGCCCGTGCCGCTCCAGGCGCGGACGCGCTGCCGGTCGGCGGCGACGGCGTACAGGTGTCCGGGGGCGGGGTTCGCGGCCGCGGTGGGCGGCAGCGGCTGGGTCACCGTCGTCGTGGAGGCCTGCGGTTCGGACGGGCTTGCCGAGAGGTCGGACTGAGCGGGCGTGGCGACGGGACTTGAGAAGCTGGGCGCTGAGGCGACTTGGGTGGCCGAGGTGCCCGGTGCGCGCCCCGGGATGGCCGCGTTCGGGTTCCCGTCCTGCGGGTCGGAGGCCGAGCCGGCGAACCTGACCGCCAGCACGGTGCCGACGAGCACTGCCACGGCCCCGGCGATGGACAAGGCCACGACGGCGCGCCGCCCCTTGACCCGGGGCGGGGCGTGAAAGTGGTTGATCTGGGTGCCGCCCTGACCGGTGTGCGCGGCGGCCGGGCCCTCGAAGGTGTTCCCGGCCACCGCGCCGCGATCCGGTGGTGGCTGTGGGTGCGAGCCGCCCATACCGCTACTTGAAGTTGTTGGTCTGCGTGCTGTGCGCGCCGGTCTGGATCGCGGTCGGGCCCGAGAAGGTGTTCCCGCTCAGCGTGGTACCGCCGGCATTGCCCGGTGTTTCCTCCGCTTGCAGGCGGCCCACCGCTTCCCGCAGCACCTTCGCAAACTCGGGATCGTTGTCGACGGCGTCCTGCAAGGTGAACTGGAGCCACTGCCGGGTGCCCGGGCTGAGTTCCTCCGCGCCGGTCTCGACCTCCTCATCGACCTTGGCCAGCGCCCGGTCCTGACCGAGTCTGCGGCTGATCACCTCGTGCAGATGATCCATGGCCGTGTCTGTCGCGTAGTCGAACTCGGCATCGGCCCGCCCCGCCACTCGCCGGACTTTGCGCGTGGCCCAAGCGGCCAGCCACCCCACCGCCACCTCGACAATCCCCGTCACCGATCCCCCTAGGAAAGAGCTGACGAAACGTCACCGGACAGACATTACATCGGTCCGGCGGGACGGCCGCAATGGTCCAGCAGGCCCCGATCAGCCCCGACCCAGGGCCCGCCCGGGGACAGCCCCCCGGTGTGGGCCGACAGCGGCCGCAGAGCACTGCGGGTGCCGAATGGTCATCCGCGGGTCATGCGGCATGTTGGTACTCGTGGAGTGTGCCGCCGAGTCGGTCTCGTCGGAGGACCTCCAGCTGTGTGACGTGCCCTGGCGGATTGATCGGTTCACCACCCACCGCGCCTGGAGCACGACGGCTCCATCACCGCCGGTCGCAAGACCTGGCCCACCGACCAGGTCGGGATGCCGGCCGAAGAGGTGGAGCTTCGGGTGTTCGGCAACGGCAAGTACATCGGCCGGTTCATGCTCGACCCGGTGCCCGGCAGCATGCCCGACCGGCAAGCCCTGCTCGTCGCGGTGACCCTCGCCGACCAGGCCGGGGCCGCGATGGACCTCTCGCCCCGGTCCGCGAAGGCCACCTGAGCGCGCGGCCCGGTCCGCCAGCTCACCATGGTCATCACCTGGTCAAGAGAACCTGGTCGACACCAAGCTGGACCTGCTGCCCGAAGTCGTCGGTGATCCGGACGCCGTCACTGCGATTTGCGTGCGCTGGACGTGTTCACTCGATTGGGTGAGGGTATGCAAGGTCGACGAACACGATTCGATGGCCCCGCTAACCCTTAGCGTCCGTGGATTTGGTCAGCTAGTACTCCAGCAGGACTTCGACGTTTTGCCTGCTCAGAGGCTGCGTGGTGAGTGTAGTGGGCTGATGGCCATCAGGGGCCATCTTCAGGAGGCCGCCCCTCGATCATGTGCAGCCGGCGTTGGCAGTGGCAGCGGCGGGCTTCGCGTCGATGTCGGCGGCGATCGACGCCACCCGCTACCTGTCGAGCCGTGCCGGAGGAGCGCGGATCGGTGGTGGGGCGAGCACCGTGAAACGCTGGCGCCGACGGCTCTCATCGTGAGGCCGTGCGGTGGCCAAGTGGAGTAACCAGGCACAGCGTCAGAAGCTCCCGTTCTCATCGTCGACCGGCCCGGCGACGTGGCCCGCGACCTGTTCGCCGCCCGCGACGCCGACCAGGCCGCCATCCTCGCCGCCGGCCTGGGTGCCGAGTTCACCGACATTGAGTGGGCCGATCTCGACATCGACTGACGCCCGACGACACGCAGACGCCGCCGACCGGAGGTCGCCTTCCTGGTGCAGGTGATCGAGGCAGTCCTGACCCGGCACCTTGGGCTGGTCAGCGGCCGGGGAATGCGAGAAGCCCTCGGACCGTGGCCGGTCCGGGGGCTTTCGGTGTCCGGGGGGTGACATCGGCCGGTCGCGGTGAGGGTTGGCGTGACTCAGGACGCCCGGGTGCGGCGGCGTGTGCGATAGGTCGTCAGTGCGGCGGCTGTGAGGGCGGCCAGGGCGAGAGTCAGACCGGCTACCAGGACAGGGTTGACCCAGGACGGGACCAGTTCGCCGTCGGGACCGCAGCGCATGCTCAGTGGGAACGTCCGGGTGGTGATCCGGTCCTCCGGAAAGCCTCGGACGCCGCAGTACTTGCGGGCGGACATCCACACCGGACCGGACATCAGACCGGTGCTGACGGCCTCGTAAGCCGCGCAGAGACCCAGGAGGGACAGCCGGACGAGTGTGCCGGTGTCGAGGCCCGGCCGTCGTTCGCGACGGGCGCGCAGTACCCGGTGCGCGACCACGAGGGCACCGATCAGGAAGAGGACAGGTGCGATCACCGGGCCGAAGAACACGAGGCAGGCAACGACCGCGTAGGCATCATCGGCACCGGAGGCCGTCTGGAGCAGAGAGAGCGCTTGGGACACGAACAGCGGACGCGCCGCCGCTGCCGAACGGTTCCCCGAGCAGGGCTGCGCCCACCGATGCGCCGACAAGCGGTACCGGACGCCGGTGCCGGCCCGTAGCCGGGTGACCGCGGTGTTCGCGGAACCGTCGAGCAGCAGGGCGTCGAGTTTGCCGCGGGCGGCCTCGGTGGAGGCGGTGCGAGCGGCGAGGGCGTCGGCGCGGTACTCGCCTCCTGGCCGGCCCGGGCGGTGAGGCGGTCCAGGAGCAGCGGGATGTGCCGCAGCGCCCACGCGGCGGTGTGCATCACCGCGTCGCCCGGAGCCCGGCTGCGCCCCGCCGTCCCGATCGCGCGGCCCGCTCCGGACCCGGCCATGGCGACGGCCCGGCCGCCCGCGCGGGACCAAGATCACAGGTGGGTCACGCGCTCTTCACGCGGCGGCCGGATTCCGACACTCTTACGCTTCGTGCTCCAACGCCTTCGCATCGCCCTGACCCAGGTCGTCCTCCTCGCCGGTATCGCCGCCGTCTTCACGACGCTCGACCACGGCTTTCCGGCCTGGACCACGCTCGGCTTCGTGATCGGGGCGTTCTCCGG
>NZ_JBSFGU010000109.1:0-5923 GCF_053596725.1 Kitasatospora sp. NPDC001660
CAGTTGCGCTCGCGTCACACACCACGGTCTACCGGATCAGGACCCGCCGCGAAGGTGAATCACACAGATTGATCACGACCGAATACGTGCCCTAGGGCGCTTGACGGCCCCGTCCGCGTCCGCAGAGTCGGACGAGGTCGTGATCGCCCCGCAGAAGACGATCTAGCGATCCTGCTGGTCGGCCGCTGACCCCGGCCGCCACATGAAGGTCGGCGGAGTCGTCTCCGCCGACGAGCAGTCACCTCACGCGGCCCGCCGGCACCGACCAAGCGGGCCGCCACCAACGTCCACCAGCGGTGGCCGCCGCTCTCGGCGGTCAGGAAGGAGAGCACGCCCAACGCTGGCCCAAAGAGAAGCGGGACGCCGGAGACGTCCCCGAACTCTGACCCAACGCCCGCGCCTGATTAAACCCAGAAAACCGGCGTCCGTCTGTCAGTGCATTCTCACCGGCAGACGGACGCCGCCGCATTTGCACCCGCCCCTTTTCCACAGGCAACACCAGGGGCGATCCCAGCATGACCAGAAAGACCACCCAACAGGAAACCTGCCCGCTCCACACCAAATACACGGCACGCAATCCCGGAGCCTGCCCCATCACCCAACACAGCACAATCCAGGACCACCTGCGCGCACTCCTCGACCGCGAGGCCGGCCAACCACTCGACCCCACCCGCCACTGGCCCCACGACCGAGCAACCCGCCGCGCCATCCGCTCCCTCGCCGGCCGGATGGACCTGCGCCCCCGGACGCTGCGCCGCCACGCCAGGGGCACCCGCTGGCCCGCCGGAGCGCACGGGCGGGCCGTGGTCGACCGCTGGGTCCGGGCTGAGTTCTGCCTGGACCGGATCGTCGAGCGAGAGGCCAGAGAGGCCCGCCTCGACGCCTTGGCCGCCGTCAGCGCGCCGCAGCCACACTCAACACCCGGGCCAGCAACGAGGCCCGCCAAGCGGCCCTTCGCCGCCACCTCGGAGACTGACGGCCGACCACCCGCCAGCACTGCAACACGGGGTGCAACGCACGTGCAACGCGGGGTGCAACACAACGTCAGTGTTGCACCCCTGACCTGCGCAAATACCCCGCATGGCGGGCCCGGCGACCGCGTTGCACCCCCGCGTTGCCCGCGGAGCGGGTCCCTCCGGGCCTTCGGCTCTTCTGACCTGTGACAGCGAAGTCGGGACGGTTGTCACCGAAGTTGGGAACAGCGCCGGTTTGTGACAACGAAGTTGGGAAGCACTCGCGCAAGCGGTGCGCCCAGGCCTTCAATCGGACGTCGTGCCCGGGGACCACACGCCGAGCCACTGCTCGGCGCCGTAGTCCTCGAACCGCTCCACCTCGGTGAACCCCAGCTTCGCCGCGACCCGCATCGACGCCTCGTTGGCGGTCTGGCTGGAGAGCACCACCGGCTCGCCGGGATGCGCGTCGGCGAACCAGTCGAGCGCCGCTGCGCACGCCTCGGTGGCGTACCCGCGTCCCCACGCCTGCGGCAGGAACATGTAGCCGAGCTCGGGCTCCCCACCTTCCGGACGGATGTGACCCTTGCGCTCCGGGTCGCGCCGATCGAGCGTGATCATGCCGATCGTTGTTCCGTCCAGCTCCACCACGAAGAAACCGAAGCGCTGCCCGGGCACCTCGGGCATCGCACGCTCGAGCTCGTCACGCGGCCGAGCGCCGCCGACGTAGGTGCCCACCTCAGGTGAGGCGACCAGGTCGATCAGCGCCGCACGGTCCCGGGCCTCGGACTCGCGGACCACGAGCCGCTCCGTCTTGATCGGGGCAGGTGGCCAGGCGACGGGGTGCACGGTGATCTCATCCGACATGGGACCGCTCCTCATCCTCTCGGCCACACGGTTCGACCTCGCATGGCCACTGCGGGCAACGACTACTGACGTCGCCACACATCGAGACGCGCTCCGACGAGATGCCAGTTGCGTGCGCCTGTCGGGGTACGAGTTCATCCGCAGAGCGAGGTACGAGCTCATGTGCATAGTCTCGGTCGGAGGTGCTTGATCCCTGACAGATGGCGAGTTATAAGCAGCCAGTCCGGGGGTGTCGTTCTGGGAGCCCCGCTGTCGGACCGCGTTTGGGATATGCGGCGTGGGACGATCGGTCGGTGACTCGACTCGTAGATTCTGCCTGCTCCCTGGAGGAGCTTGAGCGCGACCGCTGGCCGACCCCGGCGGCTGGCGCGAGCCGTCTCGTCGCGACGGTGCATGCGCTTCGGCGTCGGCCAATCGGCGAGCTGACCGTCGAGGACATGCGTCTGTTGATCCGACAGGACGTGGGCCTTGCTCATCTCCTGCCGCTGGCTGTGGAGGTACTGCGGGACGACCCGATGGCAGAGGGCGACATGTACGAGGGTGACCTGCTGTCCGCCGTGCTCGCCAGGAGTCCAGCGGTCTGGAGCCAGCGGCCCGAGCTCGCCCGGAAGCTCGGCGTGATCGTCTCGGAGTCGGCCGATCTGCCGCCCTCCTTGAAGCAGGAGGCTGCGAGGTTCCTGGCTCTGATTTCTTGATGACGCGGGCCGGGGCCGGGCTCCTCTCGTAGTCACGCGGCGACGATGAACCACTTGCCGCCCTTGACCTTCTCACCCGCCGGCCGAGGCGATTATCCTGCCGAGTCCGCCGATGTGGAGGGTGACTCTGAACGGGTGGTCCGCCTCGGCCGAGGTGCGATCACCGATGGTTAGATGCCGACCAGGGCGCCTTCGAGGGTGGAGAGCTGGCTGCGCAGACGGTAGCTCTGGCCGTTGATGGGCAGTGTGGTGCAGTGGTGCAGGAGGCGGTCGAGGATGGCGGTGGCGATGACTTCGTCGCCGAAGACCTGGCCCCACTCGCTGTAGGTCTTGTTCGAGGTCAGCAGGATCGGGGCCTTTTCATACCTTTTCGAGACGACTTGGAACAGCAGGTTGGCGTCGTCCCGGGTCAGGGTCTGGTAGCCCACTTCGTTGATCACGAGGACGCTGGAGCGCAGGTAGGTTCGCATCTTGGTGGTGAGCCGGCCGACGGCGTCGGCGGCGCGGAGGTTGCGGACCATGTCGTCGGGGGTGGTGAAGTAGACCGAGTAGCCTGCCCGGCAGGCCGCGACCGCGAGGGCGACGGCCAGGTGTGTCTTGCCCACCCCGGGTGGGCCCAGAAAAGCGGCGTTGGAGCGGGTCTCGATGAACGCGAGGGTGGCCAGGTCCTTGACCTTGCGGGCGTCGAGGTCGGGTTGGAAGGCGAAATCGTAGTCGTCCAGTGTCTTGTGATGTGGCAGCTTCGACAGCCGCAGGTTCTGGCGGAAGCGGCGGTCGTCGCGGACGGCGAGTTCTTCGGACAGGGCGAGGTCGAGGAAGTCGAGGTAGCCCATCTTCCCGGCGTCCGCGCGGCTGGTGAGGTGGTCCAGACTGCAGGCCAGGTGGGGCAGGCCGAGCTTGGCGGCGGTGGCCCGGATGCGGTGGGTGACCAGCTCGCTCACCGTGCCCCACCAGCCGTCAGATCGTCACGGATGGCCAGCGCGGTGATGCCGAGCGCGTCGGTGAAGCCGCCTGGAGCGGTGGCGGGACGCTCCCCACGGGCGGTGAGGAAGCCCGCCAGGGTCCTGTGGACGTCCTCGCCGGCCCGGCTGAAGAACTCCTCGGTGAGTTCCAGGAGATGGGCGGCGTTCAGGGCCCACTCCCGCCAGTACTCCGGGGTGCCGGGCAGGGCGGCGGCCTGGTCGTGGTGGTCGGTCACGCGGTTTCCTTCTCGGTCGTGGCGCTGGTGGTACCCGGCACCGGGGCCAGGCGGATCGGGCGGACGCCCGCGATCTCGTCGTAGAACTGCAACGGGCGTCTGCCGACCGGGATTTGGTCGGCTCCGGTGCGGTGCAGCAGGTCCTGAAGCGGGCTCGTGGAGGACTCCGGGGCCCGGCCGACGTGCCGTTCGGCGGTGTCGCCGGCGGTGACGGCCCGGGTGTGGCCGTCGGGCAGGCCGTCCCAGTGGGACATGTCGATGACCCACTGGCCGCGGACGGCGGCCCGGGGGTGGACGGCGAGCAGGGTGGAGCCGGTCGCATCGGCGGTCAGCAGGTGCAGGGAGACGGTGTCGTGGCCGGAACGGACCTCGACCAGCTGGCGGCGGCGGATCCGGCGGGCCGGCACCGAGTAGAGGCTGGCCTCGAAGGCGACCAGGCAGTTCTTGCCGACGTAGCGCAGGTGCCGGTCGGCGACGATGTAGGGACAGGCCGGAAGTGGCCGCAGGGCCGCGTGGTCGCGGGCCGCGCGGACCCCGATCACCTCCCCGTGGGTGCGGTGGGTGCGCGATCGCCGCAACGGCACCCACGCCGCGAACGCGGCGTCCAGTTCCATCAGCGAGGCGAAGCCGCGTCCGGCCAGCACGTGGTCGCGCACGATCGTCACCTGCCGCTCGACCCGACCCTTGCCGGTCGGACGGTAGGCCGCCAGGACATCGATGTCGAAGTCGTAGTGCCCGGCGAACGCGACCGCTTCCGGATGCAGCGGGACCGCCTGGCCCGGGGCCACGTGCCGCCGCACCACGGTCTTCGTGCGGTCGTAGACGATCGTCTTCGGGACACCGCCGAAGTGCGCGAACGCCCGCCGGTGGCAGTCCCAGAACGTCGCCAGGTCCATGCTCGTGGTGAAGCAGCAGAACGGGTCCCGCGAGTAGGACAGCACCATGTGGAAGGAGTAGACCTTCCGGATGCCGGCCCGGGTGAGGATCCCGCCTTCGTCGCCCCAGTCCACCTGGGCCTGGGCCCCAGGGAAGACCTCGAAGCGGCGGTGCAGGCCGTCCATGTCCGCCAGCCCCAGCCCGAGCTCGGCGGCGATGCGTGGCCGGGCCTCCTGCAGGTACATCTTGACGCGCTGGTAGTGGCCGGTGAAGCCGTAGGTGTCGACCAGACGCTCGTGGATCACCGTGCCCTTGAGTGTGATGTCCGCCCGCAGCCAGGCGTCGACCACCGGCGCGTACGGCACGATCACCTGCGGGATGCAGCCCTTGCGCGGCGTCCCGCGTTCGGGCACCACGGTCCCGGGCTGGTCCAGGTACTTCTTGACGGTCCGCCAGTTCGTCCCGGTCTCCCGGGCGATCTCGGAGATGCTCATCCCGGCCTCACGCAGGGCCCGGAAACGACGTAGGTCCATCCAACGCTCCGTCTGCAGGATCATAGAGACGGGTCACCTTTCGCTCCTTTCATCACACACCCGAGCGAAGGGTGACCCACTTCATGAACCCGACATCACGACACGCCGGGGAACCTCTGCATTTGAACCCGTACGCACCTCTGCACATGAGGTCGTACCCCGACAGCAGGGCGTGTTCGGGGGAAGCACGGCAAGTTCACCGGCCCGACAGCTCCTCAAACAGGGCGATGAGCTGTCTCGACGCGTGATCGACCGCTTGCTCGCGACCACGCCCGAGGGCCGGGCGTGCGGACGAAAGCAGCGAAGCAATGCCAAGTTGGTTCCACCGATGCCAGGTGATCTTCATCACTGCGTGATCAACAGCGGGATGCCCGCGATGACGAACCCATAGGTTGTGGCCGACCCATTGGCCACTTGGGGGGCGTGATGAAACCTCTACGACGCTCTGGCATGCATATGCCAGGGCTGCTCAGTTCTGTGCTGGTGCTTGCCATGCTGTTCGGAGCGGGCGTGTCTGCCGGAACCGCTGCGGCGAAGACGGCGGCGGCGCCGTCTGGCTCGGCGTCCGCCTCGGGCCCGAAACCGGAGCTACGGCAGGCGCCCATGACGCTGGCGGAGCGCCGGGAACAGATCCGGAACATACGTGACGCGGTGGCGCATTCGGATACGGCCGTGCCACAGGCAGCCAGGCGGAGCGCGAGCAGGTCTAAGTGGGCGTTTAGGGATGGTTTGCGACGAGAGTTTTGATCGGTTTTGTCGCATTCGTCACCAAGGTGCATGACGTGAAATGCCCGGAAGCTCCGC
>NZ_JBSFGU010000110.1:0-5896 GCF_053596725.1 Kitasatospora sp. NPDC001660
GCGGAGCTTCCGGGCATTTCACGTCATGCACCTTGGTGACGAATGCGACAAAACCGATCAAAACTCTCGTCGCAAACCATCCCTAAACGCCCACTGACAGCCGATCTTGACCAACTGTCAAGCGACGTTGACCGCTCGGCTTCGGTGTTCTTCCTGGACTTCTGCCGAGTCTCTGGCTCGGGACGCTAGCGGAGCGCGTTCGCCAGCGACTGGGTCAGGATGCAGGTGAACCCGACGCCCCAGTCGTCGCCGTCGTCGCAGCGCAACTTCCGGTCGCTGAAGGCGTCCAACAGGTCCTCCAGCGGGATGATGGTGCCCTCGGCGCCCGGCTCCGCGACGTGCAGCACCTCGATCATGCCCTCGCGGACGAACCGGACCAGCGAGGCGAGGTCCGCAGCCACGTACGCCCGCAACTCCTCGCCCTCCAGTCCGGACGGCAGATCGGCGAGGATCCCGAACGGTCCGGTCAGCCAGCCGCTCGCCTCCATGGCACACACGCGGACCCGGTCCTCGTCCTCCGTCAGGTCCAGCTGGTGGATGGTGGCCCGGGCATCCGGCGCGTACGCCCGGGCCTCCCAGCGGCGGCGCCCCTCGACGGTGGCCCGCAGCGAGAGGACGGGCAGATCGGCCCCATCGCCCGACGGCATCAGCCACGTCGCCGGGGCGGCGACCACCCGCTCCAGCTCCAGGCCGGTGACCGCCGGGCCGTCCTCCTGGACAAGGCTGGTGCTCAGGGCCCGACACACCGTCAACCACCCGTTTGCGACCAGCCGACGCGTCGCCGCCGCCAGCTCCGGCACGCGCTCCAGCTCTTCCACGGGCGACGCGTTGCGCCGCCTGGGCACCTCGGGCGAGCCCGCCCAGCGCAGCACGGCCATGATGTGCTGCGCGCTGCCGCGCGGGCTGGTGCCGGTGACAGCACGGCGGACCAGCACCTGCTCGGTGACGGTCAGTTCGTCCCAGTTCTCCATGGCAGGCGATCCTGACACATCCACCCGCTCCGACCTGCAGGGTTTTCGCCCGCGGACCCGGACCCCGCAGAACCGCCCGCCAGCACCGCATCGCCGTGTGCCCGCGCGGCAACCCCCACTGCTTCCCTGCCGATCAAGATCAGGTGGCAGGAACCTGCTGGTGGTCAAGATCGAATGGCAAACGGTCAACGTCTCCTGTCAGAGGTCGATGTCCTGTCGCACCGAAGTTTGACCAGTCTCAGCGAAGTTTGACCGGGCGGCTCCCGGGCCCCGCTACCTTTCGACGGCTACTGGGATCCCGCGGAGCTTCAGCCGTGTCTTCAGGAACTCCATCTCCGCCAGGGTGCCCACCACACCGTCGCTGCTCAGCTGCTCGACGAGCCCCCGTGCCTGCGGCAACGACGCGCCCGAGACTTCGCGGAAGACCTTCATGGCCTGGACCAGACTGGGCACCGGCCCGGCCAGCCGCAGTCTGACGGCTCCATTCGCTGCTAGCAGCGCCTGTCGCCACTCATCGTCCGGTGCCGGCCCCGACCCGGCATGCTCGCACCGATAGGCGCCGCAGCTGTCGCAGTAGAACTCGGCATCCCAGCACAACTCGCCGAAGTTGATGTACTGATTCACCTGCCGCACCGCCATGTCGCCGCACTCGCAGAGCGCCGCGATCTTCACCGTCTGGCCAGTCACCCGGACTCCCTCCGTCCAGCTCACGCCCTCGATCCCCTCACCGCGGAGATCCTGCGTGGCTGCATTCGAGCACAGGCACCGCCTACCGACGGAATCCGGCCGACGGTCAAACTTCGGTGAGACTGATCAAACTTCGGTGCGACAGGACAACCGCAGAGTGCGGGGCGGGCATCAAGGTATCGGCGGGGCGTGGCCGGGTGCGGATCCGGTCGCACGTACGATTCCCCTGCCGTGGGCAAAGGGCAGAAGACCTTCGAGTACACCGACGAGCTGAAGAACGCGCAGCGGGCACTGATGGCCGTGCAGGCCGAGCGCCGTGCCTTCCTGGCCACGCTGGCGTTGTGGGGCGGCGATCTGGAGGCCGCCCGGCAGGGGCTGAGCGAGGAGCAGCTGGCGGAGTCCGCCCGGCTGGAGGAAGCCGAGCGGCGGGCCTCCCATGCGGCGTGGGCTGACGAGTACTGGGCCAAGCTGTCCGGCGAGGACCGGGTTATCGCCCGCAGCCGGCTCCAGCACATCGACGACGAGCCGGCCGCCTCGGCCGCGTAGCACGGACGCGTGCGGCCCGACGGCGCCTGTACGGGCCGGCCGCCTCCAGGGCCGGGCGTAGCGCACCGCGATGTCGACGTCCGGCTCGGTCGAGTGGAGGTCGAGGTCGGCGAGGGCGAGGGCGGGGTGGTTGTCGGCGGGGGCGCGGGTGAGCCAGCGCCCGCCGGGGGCGCCGACCCGCCCGGTGGCGGGTAAGTCGGCACTGGTGGTGGATGTTGTGATCAGGACGTGGCCGTCGGCGGGAGGATCTGCACGGTGGACTGGGCGCCGCAGCTCGTCGTCCCTCGGAACGGAATGGCGCCCTCGTTGACGAACACGCACGGGCTCAGTTGCGTGGCACCGGTCGGCGTGGTGGCGTCGTAGGAGACGCGGACTCGGGTGACGGTCGTGTCGCCCGCGCGAATGCCCGAGTCGCGGCCCTGGAGGTAGACGCCGACCGGGTCGCCCTGGATCCCGTTCGACACCTTCTCCAACACGCGCCACGAACCGTCCGCGTCGCGGACCTGTACCGTCGCGTGCGGGTCGGTGAACAGGACGTTGCCGAGGTTGACGTAGTCGGACGGCGTCGAGTCGTCCAGGACAGCATCGAACTCGATCGGGTCACCGCCGGCGACCGCCGCGTCCGGCACCTCGGACAGCGACGTGATCAGCGGCTCGGCCTTGATCGTCCTGGTCTCCTGGGCCAGTCCCGCCCAGGAGCCGTCGAGCGCGACCACCGCGGAGTGCAGCCTGATGGACCGGAAGCCGCCGTTGGACGCCCCGTCGTGAGGCAGGCCCATCGGGGCGGCGATGCGCAGAGCCAGATCGACCTCGCCGCCGGCCGGGACGGTCACACTGTCGGGCCCGGCCAGCAACCCGCTGTAGGTGACGTTGTCGTCCCCCCGGTGGAACTCCAGCGGAATCGCCTTCCAGGTGCCGTCGGCCGGATCCTTGTAGTCGATGGTGATCGCGTGCTCGGGCGTGCCGAGGTCGCTGACGGTGTCGAGCGTCAGGCCGTACGTGGTGGTCTGGGTGCCCGTGTTGGTGATGGTCTCGGTGAACTCGACCGGCTGGCCGGCGAATCCGATCGAGTCCGGAGCCTCGACGGAGAGCGTGGCGTGCGGAGGCTCGTCCGCGAAGGCGGCGGGTGCGGGCAGGGCGAGTGCCCCGCAGAGTACGGCGGTCCCGACGGCTGCAGTGGCCACTGCGGTACGGCGAGCACGACGGATACGGGCGATGGACATGGTTCCCCCCTGGAACGTGACTGCGGGAAGCCGAAGGACGGCTCAGAGCGTGACTCGATGATCGACCGGGTCGGCGAGCCGGGCACCGACAGCACCGCGCTCCGGAACGCCCTCGCCTCCCCTGCCTCTCACCCTTGAAGACGTGTGGAACGCCCCGGGGTTGCAGGTGGCTCCGAGGAACTTTTCCGGGCCAGGAGTCGGGCCGGGAGGAGCCGCGGCCTCGAACTCGACCGCCTGAGCGCCGACGGCTGCATCACCAAGGCGCCCCCCAGTGGTGAATGCGCTGGCAGAAGCCTGGTCGACCGGGCCGAACTCGGGCTGAAGCGCACGCAGTTGACCGACGGGAGCGGCATACCCCTGGCCACCCAGCCAGCGCCAGGCAACACCCGCGACCATACTCTGCTCCCCGCCACCCTCGACCGCTTCACCGCCCTCGAACCGACTCTCGGGCCGCTGCCGGAGTGCCTACGCCTGGTTCGAGATCGGCACGGCGGACGCGGAGGCCACGCGGGCGTTCTGGACGGCCGCCTTCGGGTGGCGGATCGAGTTTGACGAGAGCGCCGGCGGCAAGCCGTACAGCAACGTGTTCACCGGCAACCAGTGGCCCTCGGGCAGCGTGTACGACCTCGGCACGGGCGGCGTCGACTACCTGATGCCCGACTTCCTCGTCCTCGACGTGCCCACGGTCACCGCGAAGGCGGCCGAGCTCGGCGCCACCGTCGAGTTCGGACCGGACGCCAACCCCGACGGGCTCCTCTACAGCCGCCCGATCGACCCCCGCGGCAACCGCTTCGGCCTCTTCTCCATGCCCACCACACACCCGACGGGGCCAGCGCCTGACGAAGACAACCGACGAACCACCGGGGCCGACCGCGCGGCCCGCCGCCGCAAGACCGAGACCGCCCTCCGGCGGGTCCACGAAGCCATCCGTCGGCTGCGCCGAGAACGCCCTCAAGGCAGCCCACGGCGAGATCCTCGCCCAGCGAACCCGCGCCGGTGCTCTCATCGGCCGGATCCGGGATTTGCAGGCGGAGTGGACCGAGGAAGCCATCCAGCTGATCACCACCGAGAACACCACCCTCAAGCACCGCCTCCGCCAGCTCACGACCGACAACCGCACCCTCGACGAGCGCCTCAAGGCTGCCCGATCCAACCTCCGCTTCCAGGACCGCCGCGTCGCCGACCTCGAAGCCCAGATCGCAGGCCCAGAGGCGAACGCCACATAGACACCCGACGGCGTCTACCAGGAATCGGTGGTCTCCACGAGCACGAACACCCTGATCATCCTGGACGCCGACGCACACCTGCTGCCGGTCAAGCAGCCGGCCTTCGGCGCGGCGGCCGCCCCAACTGCCGGTCGTATCCGGGGCCAACTGCCAGCCTGTCTGCGTCAAGTGGTCTGGGCGTTTGCGGCCCGAACGGCGGCCGCGCGGGCCGCGGCACCCCGGCCGGTGTGTTCACCGCCTACGACCTCACGGACACCGTCTTCTTCCCGTTCCCGTGGGGCATCACCCCCGGACCGGACGGCAACCTGTGGTTCACCGAGAACGCCAGCAACGACATCGGCCAGATCACGACATCGGGGACGATCTCCGAGGTGTCGATCCCGACCTCCGACTCGTCCCCGCTGGACATCACCACCGGATCCGACGGCAACCTCTGGTTCACCGAGAACACCCAGAGCCAGATCGCAACAGTAACCCCCTGACAGGACCGACGACGCGAACGGCCACCCAGCCGGGCCACCCCGCCTCCCGCCATCAGGCGGGAGGCAAAGCCGGTCGCCAGTCGACCGGTGCAGGTCGCACTGGCCGCATTGCTGCCCCCTCTCCCCACAGGCAGAGCCGCAGGGATGCCCTATGCACTGGGCAGGTTCACCCGTGTGCCGAACACACCATCTGAACCCGACGGTCGAACTTCACTGAGACAAACTGCTACCAGTCAAACTTCGGTGAGACCCGGCGTTTCCCGTCTCGAATGGTCTGGTTCCCGTCTCAAGTGATCCGGTCCTATTCGCCTGCGGTCTCAGGTGACCTGGTTCGCCGACCGTCCATCAAACCTCCAGGCAGCAGGGCAGCCTCACAGACATATCCAGCAGTAGAGCTGCTCGCTGGCTTCGCGAGCCCGCCTGGCGAGTCGGATGATTCCCTCGGCCACCGGCTGCATGTCATCGGCGTGCGCTCCGTGCAGTGCCTCCGCTTGCACCCACCTGGCGACGATGGTCGGTACTTCGGAGTCGCGCACTGCCGCCAGAGTATCCCGCGCCAGAGGATGGAGTTCGAATACCCATGGTCCTGTCATCCAGGGATTGTCCTCGCCCCCTTGGTCTTCCGGGCCGGGAGCCGGGCAGGTCGGCCACACGGTCGTCTCCTCGACTAGGACGCGTATTCGGTCGTGATCAATGGGTTCGGGTGAGGTCCTTGATCCAGATCATTGCGCCGCGAAGGTGAAGGCCGGCGAGGTAGCTTT
>NZ_JBSFGU010000111.1:0-5332 GCF_053596725.1 Kitasatospora sp. NPDC001660
CCGGCCTTGAGGACGGCGAGTTGGGCGATGACGATGTCGACGGAGCGTGGGAGCAGGAGGGCGACGATGCTTTCCGTGCCGACGCCTTGGGCGCGTAGCCAGTGGGCGAGCCGGTTGGCGCGTTCCTCCACCTGGGCGTAGGAGAGTACGAGGTCGCCACTTGCGATTGCGGGCGCGGTAGGTGTGGTGTCGGCGGCGGTCTCGAAGAGGCCGTGGAAGGTGGCCGGTGCCAGCTGTGCAGTCTGGTCGGCCCATTCGCCGAGGACGAGTGCGCGCTCCTCGTCGGTCAGGACGTCGATGTCGCCGACCTTGAGGTCCGGGTCGGCCGCGACGGCTTCCAGCACGGTGACGAGCCGGGCGCCCAGTGCCTGCGCCGTGGCGCGGTCGAAGAGGTCGACGGCGTACTCGACGCTGCCCGCCAGCCCGTCCTCCGACTCCGCGAGCTGGAAGGTCAGGTCGAACTTGGCCGCGTCGAACGTCGCTTCGTACGGCGCTGCCCGCAGCCCCGCCAGGTCGAGCGTCGCCGCCCCGGTGTTCTGGAACGCGAGCATGACCTGGAACAGCGGGTGCCGGGCCGTCGACCGCTCGGGGTTGAGGATCTCGACCAGGCGCTCGAACGGCACGTCCTGGTTGGCGTACGCCGCGAGGTCCGTCTCCCGTACGCGGCGTAGCAGTGCGCGGAAGCTCGGCCGCCCCGACAGATCGTTGCGCAGCACGAGCGTGTTGACGAAGAAGCCCACGAGGTCGTCCAGGGCCTCGTCCGTCCGTCCGGCGATGACGCTGCCGAGCGAGATGTCCTCGCCGCCGCCGAGGCGGTGCAGCATCGTCGCGAGCGCGGTCTGGGCGACCATGAACAGGCTGGTGCCCGTCTCCTTCGCGAGCGCGAGGAGTCGGCGGTGTGCCGCGGCCGGGACGGTGAAGGCGACGGTGTCGCCGCGGTAGCTCATCCGGGCCGGGCGGGGCCGGTCGGTGGGCAGCGGGAGTTCCTCGGGCAGTCCGGCGAGGGCCGTGCGCCAGTACTCCACCTGCCGGTTGAGCTCGCTGGCCGGGTCGTTCTCGTCGCCGAGGACCTCGGCCTGCCAGAGCGTGTAGTCGGCGTACTGGACCGGCAGCGGCGTGAACTCCGGGGCCGAGCCGCCCAGTCGGGCCGCGTACGCCACCGAGAGGTCGCGGGCCAGCGGGGCCATCGACCAGCCGTCCGCCGCGATGTGATGGACGACCACGAGCAGCACGTGCTCCTCGTCGGCGACCCGGAGCAGGGCCGCCCGCAGCGGGAGGTCCGTCGCCAGGTCGAAGCCGCGCGCGGCCTCCGCGGCGACCGCCTCGGCGCTGTACGGCGCGGTCAGCAGCTCGGGCCGCGCCGCGTCGGCGGGCAGGATGAGCTGCCGCGGCCGTCCGTCGGCGTCCGGGAAGACGGTCCGCAGGCTCTCGTGCCGCGCGGTGACGTCGGCGAGCGCGTCGGCCAGGGCGGCCGCCGAGACCGGCCCGTCGAGCCGGACGGCGATCGGCAGGTTGTAGGTCGAGCCGGGGCCCTCGAAGCGGTCGAGGAACCAGAGCCGGCGCTGGGCGGCGGAGAGCGGCACGGGCTCGGGCCGAGTCCGGGCGGTCAGCGCGGGCCGGGTGCTCGCGGTGTCGCCGAGGCGCTCGGCGAGCGCGGCCGGGGTCGGCGCCTCGAACAGGGTGCGGACGGCGAGTTCGGCGCCGAGCCGGGCGCGGACCCGGCCGGTGACCCGGACGGCGAGCAGCGAGTGGCCGCCGAGGTCGAAGAAGCCGTCGTCGACGGAGACGCTCTCCAGCCCGAGGACCTCGGCGTAGATCTCGCACAGCGCCTTCTCCTGCGCGGTGCGCGGCGCCCGGCCGAGGCCGGCGGCGCGCGGGCCGGGGGCGGGCAGGGCCGCGCGGTCCAGTTTGCCGTTGACGGTGCGCGGGAGGCGGTCGAGCGGCACGATCGCGGCCGGGACCATGTAGTCGGGCAGCCGCTCGCCGAGCACGCGGCGCAGTTCCTCGGCGGCTGGCACGCTCCGCCCGGCGGCGGGGACGGCGTAGCCGACCAGCTCGCGGATGCCGGGCCGGTCCTCGCGGACGACCACGGCCGCGACGGCGATGTCGGGGTGGGCCTCGATGGCGGCGGTGACCTCGCCGAGCTCGATGCGGAAGCCGCGCACCTTGACCTGGTCGTCGGCCCGGCCGAGGCAGTCGAGGCGGCCGTCGCGGGTCCAGCGGGCGAGGTCGCCGGTGCGGTACATGCGGGCGCCGGGGGCGCCGTACGGGTCGGCGGTGAAGCGCTCGGCGGTCAGGCCGGGGCGGCCGAGGTAGCCGCGGGCGAGGCCGGCGCCGGCCAGGTACAGCTCGCCGGGCACGCCCGGAGCGACCGGGCGCAGGGCGGAGTCCAGGACGTACGCGCGGTAGTTGTCGAGCGGCCGGCCGATCAGCACCCGGCCGGCGTCGGTGATCCGCTGGCCGATGGCGTCGACGGTGGTCTCGGTGGGCCCGTACAGGTTGTACGTCACCACGCCGTCGATCCCGGCGAGTTCGGCGCGCAGCGCCTCGCCGAGCGCCTCGCCGCCGAGGGCGACGACCAGCGGGCGGGCGGACTCGTCGGTGGTGAGGCCGAGTTCGTGCAGCTGCTGGTAGTGACCGGGGGTGGTGTCGAAGTGGTCGATGCCGCCGACCCGGCGGGCGTAGGCGGCGAGCGCGGCGGGGTCGTGCCGGGCCTCGTCGTCGATCAGGTGCAGCTCGTGGCCGCGGAGCAGCCACAGCAGCGGGTCGATCGCGGCGTCGAAGGAGAACGACGCGGCCAGCGCGGCCTTGAGCCGGCGGTCGCCGGCCGAGGCGATCTCGCGGGCGTAGAGGCGGTCGAAGTGGTCGTGGAAGAGGTTGACGACGCTGCGGTGCTGCACCATGACGCCCTTGGGGCGGCCGGTGGAGCCGGAGGTGTAGATGACGTACGCGGCGTTGTCGGGGCGCGGGGCGCCGGAGCGCTCCGCCGCGGTGAGCGGCGCGCCGGACCAGCGCTCGTCGTCCCGGACGGCCAGCACCTCGGCGGGCTCGGCGAGTTCGGCGACCGGGCGGGCGTCGTCGGTCATGTAGGCGATGCGGTCGGCCGGGTAGTCGCGGTCGATCGGCAGGTAGACCGCGCCGGCCTTCATGACGGCGAGCAGCGCGACGATGTGCTCGGCGCAGCGCGGCAGTCGGACGGCGACGACCTGCTCGGGCCGGACGCCGTCGGCGAGCAGCCGGCGGGCCAGCCGGTTGGCCCAGGCGTCGAGTGCGGCGAAGCTCAGCGTGACGTCCCGGAAGACCAGGGCGGTGGCGTCGGGGGTGCGGGCGGCGGCCGCCTCGAAGAGGCCGGGGACGGTGCCGGTGGGGTGGTCGCGCGCGGTGTCGTTCCATTCGACGAGGACGCGGTGGCGCTCTTCGTCGGTGAGCAGGCCGGCGGCGGACAGCGGGCGGTCCGGGTCGGCGACCAGTTCGGTGAGCAGCCGCACGAAGCGGTCGGCGAGGTCCTGGGCGGTCTCCCGGTCGAACAGGTCGGTGGCGTACTCGACGCCGCCCGCGAGACCGTCCGGCGTGCCGTCGGCGGTGAAGCGCTCGGCGAGGACGAGGGACAGGTCGAAGTTGGACATCCGCAGGCCGACCGGCTGGGTGGTGGCGCGCAGCCCGTCCAGGTCGAGGGCGGCCTCGGTGGTGTTCTGGAAGGAGAGCATCACCTGGAACAGCGGGTGGCGGGCCAGCGAGCGGCCCGGGTTGAGCACCTCGACGAGCTGCTCGAACGGCACGTCCTGGTGCGCGTAGGCGGCCAGGTCGGCCTCGCGGACGCGGTCGAGCAGGTCGCGGAAGGTCGGGTCGCCGGAGGTGTCGGTGCGCAGCACCAGGGTGTTGACGAAGAAGCCGACGAGCTCGTCCAGCGCCTGGTCGGTGCGGCCGGCCACCGGGGTGCCGAGGGGGATGTCCTCGCCCGCGCCGAGGCGGGTGAGCAGGGCGGCGAGCGCGGCCTGGGCGGCCATGAAGACGCTCGCGCGGTGGCCCTGGGCGAGGACGGCGAGCGCGCGGTGGACGTCCGCGGGCACGGCGAGCTCGACGGTGTCGCCGCGGTAGCTCATCTCGGCCGGGCGGGGGCGGTCGGTGGGCAGGGCCAGCTCCTCGGGGAGGCCGGCCAGGGTGGTGCGCCAGTGCTCGATCTGGCGGGCGAGTTCGCCGCCGGGACCCTGCTTGCCGCCTTGCAGCTCAGTCTCGTCGCCGAGCACCTCCTGGCGCCACAGCGTGTAGTCGGCGTACTGGACGGGCAGCGGCTGCCAGTCCGGCGCGGTGCCGCCGCGGCGGGCGCGGTAGGCGGTGGAGAGGTCGCGTGCGAGGGGGGCCATCGACCAGCCGTCGGCGGCGATGTGGTGGATCACCAGCAGCAGCACGTACTCGGTGCCGTCGAGGGCGAACAGGCGGGCGCGGAGCGGGATCTCGCGGGTGAGGTCGAAGTCCCGGGCGGCGGTGGCGGCGAGCGCCCGGGGCAGTTCCTCCTCGGTGACGCCGACCACCGGGACGGCCGGCTCGGCCTCGGCCGGGGCGAGGACGTGCTGGCGCGGGTCGCCGTCGGTGTCCGGGAAGACGGTCCGCAGGCTCTCGTGCCGGGCGACGACGTCGGCGAGCGCCGCGCGCAGCGCCGGGACGTGCAGTTCGCCGGAGATCCGGATCGCCATCGGCAGGTTGTAGTTGCCGCCCGCGTCCTCGAACCGGCCGAGGAACCAGAGCCGGCGCTGCGCGGGGGAGAGCGGGATCGCCGCCGGTCGCGGGCGGGCGGTGAGCGCCTGCCGGGCGCGGTCGGCGCCGCCGACCCGCTCGGCCAGGGCGGCCACGGTCGGCGCCTCGAACAGGGCCCGGACGGGCAGTTCGACGTCGAGCTCGGCGCGGATCCGGCTGATCAGGCGGGTGGCGAGGAGCGAGTGGCCGCCGAGGGCGAAGAAGTCGTCGTCGGCGCCGACTTCGGGCAGTCCGAGGATCTCGGCGAAGAGGGTGGCGAGGAGCTTCTCGCGTTCGGTGGCGGGGGCGCGGCCGGGGGTGCGGTCGGCGAAGTCGGGGGCCGGGAGCGCCTTGCGGTCGAGCTTGCCGTTGGTGTTCAGCGGCAGCGCGTCCAGCGTGACGATCGTGGCCGGGACCATGTAGTCGGGCAGGTCGGCGGCGACGTGGGCGAGGAGGGCGGCCGGGTCGGGGGTGGCTCCGGGGGCGGGCACGACGTAGCCGACGATGAGCTTGACGCCGGGGCGGTCCTCGCGGACGACGACGGCGACGCGGGCGACGCTGTGGTGCTGGGCGAGGACGGCTTCGATCTCGCCGAGTT
>NZ_JBSFGU010000112.1:0-4952 GCF_053596725.1 Kitasatospora sp. NPDC001660
ACGCCCGAGATGGACGAGAACAGAACGAAGGCCTTCAGATCCTGACCCATGGTCAACTCGTGCAGATTCCACGCCGCATCCACCTTCGGACGCAGGACGGACGACAGACGCTCGGGCGTCAGCGCACTCACGACACCGTCGTCCAGCACACCAGCCGCGTGCACGACACCCGTGACCGTCCGGCCCCGCAGAACCTCCGCCAGCGCCTCCCGATCAGCAGCATCACAAGCCACGACCTCGACGTCGGCACCCAGCTCCCGGAGCTCCTCCACCAGCTCGGACGCGCCCCCACGACGGCTCAGCAACAACAGGTCACGAACGCCGTGTCCGGTGACGAGATGCCGCGCGACGAGACGGCCCAGCCCACCGGTACCACCCGTGACCACCACCGTGCCCGAGCCCCAGCCCGCAGACGGACCGCCGACGGCCACCCGGGCGAGCCGGCCCACCCGCACGGCTCCGGCGCGGGCCGTGAACTGGAAGTCACCGCCGTCCAGTTGGGCGGCGAGGACGGGCAGCGCCGCCTTCACGTCCGACTCGCGCTCGACGTCGAGCAGGGCGAACCGGCCCGGGTTCTCCGCCTCCGCCGCCCGGACGAGACCCCAGACCGCGCCGCCGACGAGATCCGAGACCTCGCCGCCCGGCACCGCGCCCCGGGTCAGGAACACCAGGCGCGCATCCGCGAAACGCGGCTCGGCCAGCCACTCCTGCACCAGACCCAGCGCCCACGCCGTCGCCGCGTGCACGGCCGCCGGCGATTCGCCGCCGGTCACGGGCACGAGCACGACGTCCGGCACGTCGCCGGTCACGTCGGCGAGCGAGGCCGCATCCTCGCCCAGCGTCAGCGCCCGCACAGCTCCGCCGGCACGCGCCGGGGCGTCCACCCAGTCCAGCCGCAACAGCGCCCCGGCCGGTCCGGCCTGCTCGGTCACGGCGGCCGGTTCGCCCAGCGTCAGCGACCCCGCCGACAGCACGGGCCCGCCCGCCGCGTCCACGACCTCGACCGACACCGCGTCCGCACCGGCCCGGGCGACCCGCAGCCGCACGACGGCCGCGCCGGTCGCGTACAGCACCACCTCGCGCCAGTCCGTGGGCACCAGCCGACCGCCGTCGTCCGCCCCCGTCAGGGCGGCGATCCGGACGGCGGCCTCCAGCAACGCCGGGTGCAGCCCGTACGGTGCCGCGTCCTCGGCCCGGCCCGGCAGGACGGCCTCGGCGAACACCTCGTCGCCCCGCTTCCACACGGCCTGCAGCGTGCGGAACGCCGGGCCGTGGTCCAGCGGGTCGTGGCAGTCCTCCGGATCCACGGCCACCGCGTCCACCGGGGGCCACGCGGAGGCGTCGAAACCGCCCTCGCGCTCGCCGACGGCCAGCGTGCCGGACGCGTGGCAGGTCCACGGACCGTCCGCCGCCGCCTCCGGCCGGGCGTAGCAGCTCAGCGGGCGCGTCCCGGCTTCGTCCGGGGCGCCGACGACGAGTTGGACGACGACGGCACCGTCCTCGGGCAGCGCGAGCGGCTCGGCGAGCGTCAGCCGCTCGACCCGGTCGCAGCCCACCTGGTCGGCGGCCCGGACGGCCAGCTCCAGGAACCCGGCCGCCGGGAAGACGGGGATGCCACCCACCCGATGGTCGCCGAGCCACGACTGCGCCTTGAGCGACAGCCGGCCGGTCAGCAGCGTGCTGCCCGAGTCGGCCGGGGAGACCACCGCACCCAGCAGCGGGTGCTCGGCCGGCCGCAGGCCCGCGCCGGTCACGTCGCCCGTGCGCGCGGCCTGGGCGGGCCAGTAGCGCTCGTGCTGGAAGGCGTAGGTCGGCAGGTCGACGCGCCGGGCGCCGGTGCCGTCGAAGACCCGGGCCCAGTCGACGGGCACGCCGACGACGTGGAGGCGGGCGAGCGCGGTCAGCAGGGCGCCCTCCTCCGGCCGCCCGGTGCGCAGCGCCGGGGCCGCGACGCGGTCGGCGCCCTCGTCGAGGTTCTGCTCGGTGAGCGCGGTGAGCACGCCACCGGGGCCGAGCTCCAGGTGGTCCGTCGCACCGGCGGCGTCGAGGGCGCGGACGCCGTCGGCGAAACGGACGGCCTCGCGCGCGTGGCGGACCCAGTAGTCGGGGGTGCACAGCTGCTCGGGATCGGCGAGGGCGCCGGTCAGGTTGGAGACGATCGGGATCGATGGCGCGCTGTAGGTCAGCCCGTCGAGGACGGCCCGGAAGTCGTCGAGCATCGGGTCCATGAGCGGCGAGTGGAAGGCGTGGGAGACCTTGAGCCGCGTCGACTTGCGGTCGGCGAAGTGCGCACGGACCGCCTCGACAGCCTTCTCGGTGCCGGAGACGACAACGGAGGTCGGGCCGTTGACGGCTGCGATCGACAGGAACTCACCCAGCAGCGGCAGGACTTCGTCCTCCGTCGCCTGCACGGCCAGCATCGCGCCGCCCTCCGGCAGCGCCTGCATCAGGCGGCCTCGGGCCGCCACCAGCGTGCAGGCGTCCTCCAGCGAGAACACCCCGGCCACGTGCGCCGCCGCCACCTCACCGATCGAGTGCCCGGCCACGAACTCCGGCTCCACGCCGAGCGATTCGACCAGCCGGAACAGCGCCACCTCGACCGCGAACAGGCCCGCCTGGGCGTACGCGGTCTGGTTGACCAGTTCCTCGTCCTCGCCCCACACGACCTCACGCAGCGGAAGCGCGAGCCCGGCGCACACCGCGTCGAACGCCTCCGCGAAGGCGGCGAAGCGCCCGTACAACTCCCGTCCCATCCCGAGCCGTTGCGAGCCCTGCCCGGAGAACAGCAGCGCGAGCCTCCGCTCCCCCGCCGCGCCGCGCGCCACCTCGGCGCCGTCCAGCAGCACCGCCCGGTGCCCGAACCGCGACCGCCCGGCCAGCGACAGCCCGACGTCCACCGGCGAGCCGTCCAGCCCGGCGAGCGCGGCCAGTTGCGCGTCCAGCGCGGCCTCCGACGCGCCCGAGACCACCCACGGCACGGCGCCCGGCGCAACGCCCGGTTCCCCGGCCTGATCCACCACGGGCGCCTGCTCGACGATCACGTGGGCGTTCGTCCCGCTGATCCCGAACGAGGAGACCCCCGCGCGCCGCGGGTGCCCGGCCTGCGGCCACTCACGGGCCTCGGTCAGGATCTCCACCGCGCCCGCCGACCAGTCGACGTGCGAGGACGGCGCGTCGACGTACAGCGTCTTCGGCAGCACGCCCGCGCGCATCGCCTGCACCATCTTGATGACGCCCGCGACGCCGGCCGCCGCCTGGGTGTGGCCGAGGTTGGACTTCACCGAGCCGAGGAACAGCGGGAGTTCGCGGTCCTGACCGTAGGTCGCGAGCAGCGCCTGGGCCTCGATCGGGTCACCGAGCCGGGTGCCCGTGCCGTGCGCCTCGACGGCGTCGACCTCGGCCGCCGACAGCCCCGCGTTGGCGAGGGCCTGCCGGATCACCCGCTGCTGGGACGGACCGTTGGGCGCCGTCAGGCCGTTCGAAGCGCCGTCCTGGTTGACGGCCGAACCGCGCACGACGGCCAGGACCGGGTGCCCGTTGCGGCGGGCGTCCGACAGCCGTTCCAGCACCAGCACACCGGCGCCCTCCGACCAGCCCGTCCCGTCGGCCGCGTCCGCGAACGCCTTGCAGCGCCCGTCCGTGGCCAGTCCGCCCTGGCGGGTGAAGCCGAGGAAGCTCATCGGCGTGGACAGCACGGTCACGCCGCCGGCCAGGGCCAGGGTGCACTCGCCGCTGTCGAGGGACTGCGCGGCCAGGTGCATCGCCACGAGCGAGGAGGAGCACGCGGTGTCGATCGTGAGCGCGGGGCCCTCCAGGCCGAAGCAGTACGACACCCGGCCCGAGATCACGCTGTTCGCGAGCCCCGTGCTCGCGTGGCCCTCCACCTCCTCCCGCGAGTTCATCACCAGCGAGGCGTAGTCCTGGCCCGTCGTGCCGACGAAGACGCCCGTCCGGCTGCCGCGCAGCGCCGTCGGGTCGATGCCCGCCCGCTCGAACGCCTCCCAGGACGTCTCCAGCAGGAGCCGTTGCTGCGGGTCCATCGCGAGGGCCTCACGCGGCGAGATGCCGAAGAAGCCCGCGTCGAAGTCACCGAGGCCGGCGAGGAAGCCGCCCTGGCGGGTGGCGCTCACACCGTGGCCGTTGCCGAAGAGCGCGTCGAGGTCCCAGCCGCGGTCGGTCGGGAAGTCGGTGATGCCGTCGCGGCCCTCGCTCAGGAGCCGCCAGAGGTCCTCGGGGGTCCGCACGCCGCCGGGCAGGCGGCAGGCCATGCCGACGATCGCGATCGGTTCGCCGGTGCCGGTGGTGGCGGCAGCCGGGGCAGCCATGTCGGCGGCCTCGTCGAGGAGTTCGCCGAGGAAGTGCGCGGCCAGGGCGTGCGGGGTCGGGTAGTCGAAGACCATGGTGGCCGGGAGCCGGAGGCCGGTGACGTCGGCGAGGCGGTTGCGCAGCTCGATCGCGGTGAGGGAGTCGAAGCCGAGGTCGCGGAACTCCCGCCCGGGGTCCACCGCTTGGCCCGAGGTGTGGCCGAGGACGGCCGCCGCCTCGGTGCGGACCAGGTCCACGAGGTGGCGCAGCCGGTCGGTCTCGCGCAGCTCGTACAGGCGGGCGGCGAGCGCGGCGCCCGTGCCCGTGGTGCTCACGGCGGTGCGGCGCCCGGCGGGCAGGAGGGCGCGGAACATGGTGGGCACGTCTCCGCGCGGGCGCGCACCCGCGGCCATGCGGCCGGTCGCGACCAGGTACGGCTCGTCGACGGCCATGGCGGCGTCGAGCAGGGCGAGGCCCTGTTCCTCGGTCAGCGGCGGCACGCCGGAGGAGCGGATGCGGTGCAGGTCGGCCTCGGAGAGCGTCCCCGTCATCCCGGCCGTGGGCACCCAGGCACCCCAGCCCAACGACTGGGCGGGCAGGCCCTGTCGGCGACGCCAGATCGCCAGCGCGTCGAGGTAGACGTTGGC
>NZ_JBSFGU010000113.1:1789-3130 GCF_053596725.1 Kitasatospora sp. NPDC001660
TGGGGTGTTGAGGGTGTGTGACTGGTCGTTGTTTGAGAACTGCACAGTGGACGCGAGCATCTGTGGCCAAGTTTTTAAGGGCGCACGGTGGATGCCTTGGCACTAGGAACCGATGAAGGACGTGGGAGGCCGCGATAGGCCCCGGGGAGCTGTCAACCGAGCTTTGATCCGGGGGTGTCCGAATGGGGAAACCCGGCAGTCGTCATGGGCTGTCACCCGCTGCTGAACACATAGGCAGTGTGGAGGGAACGCGGGGAAGTGAAACATCTCAGTACCCGCAGGAAGAGAAAACAACCGTGATTCCGGGAGTAGTGGCGAGCGAAACTGGATGAGGCTAAACCGGAATGGTGTGAGACCCGGCAGGGGTTGCCGTTTCGGGGTCGTGGGTTTTTTCTTGATCGGTCTGCCGGCCGGTCGGCGAGTCAGAAACCGTATGGGTAGTCGAAGGACATGCGAAAGGTCCGGCGTAGAGGGTAAGACCCCCGTAGACGAAATCTGTGCGGCTCGCTTGAAGAATACCCAAGTAGCACGGGGCCCGAGAAATCCCGTGTGAATCTGGCGGGACCACCCGCTAAGCCTAAATATTCCCTAGTGACCGATAGCGGATAGTACCGTGAGGGAATGGTGAAAAGTACCGCGGGAGCGGAGTGAAATAGTACCTGAAACCGTGTGCCTACAAGCCGTGGGAGCGTCGTCGTGGTTTTCGGATCACGGCCGTGACTGCGTGCCTTTTGAAGAATGAGCCTGCGAGTTTGCGGTGTGTAGCGAGGTTAACCCGTGTGGGGTAGCCGTAGCGAAAGCGAGTCCGAATAGGGCGTTTGAGTTGCATGCCCAAGACCCGAAGCGGAGTGATCTAGCCATGGGCAGGTTGAAGCGCGGGTAAGACCGTGTGGAGGACCGAACCCACCAGGGTTGAAAACCTGGGGGATGACCTGTGGTTAGGGGTGAAAGGCCAATCAAACTCCGTGATAGCTGGTTCTCCCCGAAATGCATTTAGGTGCAGCGTCACGTGTTTCTTGCCGGAGGTAGAGCACTGGATAGGCGATGGGCCTCACCGGGTTACTGACCTTAGCCAAACTCCGAATGCCGGTAAGTGAGAGCGTGGCAGTGAGACTGTGGGGGATAAGCTCCATGGTCGAGAGGGAAACAGCCCAGAACACCGACTAAGGTCCCTAAGCGTGTGCTAAGTGGGAAAGGATGTGGAGTCGCAGAGACAACCAGGAGGTTGGCTTAGAAGCAGCCACCCTTGAAAGAGTGCGTAATAGCTCACTGGTCAAGTGATTCCGCGCCGACAATGTAGCGGGGCTCAAGCACATCACCGAAGTCGTGTCATTGCAGCAA
>NZ_JBSFGU010000113.1:3225-4622 GCF_053596725.1 Kitasatospora sp. NPDC001660
CGGCTGAGACCTGATGCCGAGCCGATTGTGGTGAAGTGGATGATCCTATGCTGTCGAGAAAAGCCTCTAGCGAGTTTCATGGCGGCCCGTACCCCAAACCGACTCAGGTGGTCAGGTAGAGAATACCGAGGCGTTCGGGTGAACTATGGTTAAGGAACTCGGCAAAATGCCCCCGTAACTTCGGGAGAAGGGGGGCCATTCCTGGTGATGGGTCTTGCACTCTGAGCTGGGGGTGGCCGCAGAGACCAGCGAGAAGCGACTGTTTACTAAAAACACAGGTCCGTGCGAAGCCGTAAGGCGATGTATACGGACTGACGCCTGCCCGGTGCTGGAACGTTAAGGGGACCGGTTAGCTCCATTTCGGTGGGGCGAAGCTGAGAACTTAAGCGCCAGTAAACGGCGGTGGTAACTATAACCATCCTAAGGTAGCGAAATTCCTTGTCGGGTAAGTTCCGACCTGCACGAATGGCGTAACGACTTCTCGACTGTCTCAACCATAGGCCCGGTGAAATTGCATTACGAGTAAAGATGCTCGTTTCGCGCAGCAGGACGGAAAGACCCCGGGACCTTTACTATAGCTTGATATTGGTGTTCGGTTCGGCTTGTGTAGGATAGGTGGGAGACTGTGAAGCCGTGACGCCAGTCATGGTGGAGTCGCCGTTGAAATACCACTCTGGTCGTGCTGGATGTCTAACCTGGGTCCGTGATCCGGATCAGGGACAGTGTCTGGTGGGTAGTTTAACTGGGGCGGTTGCCTCCTAAAGGGTAACGGAGGCGCCCAAAGGTTCCCTCAGCCTGGTTGGCAATCAGGTGTTGAGTGTAAGTGCACAAGGGAGCTTGACTGTGAGACTGACGGGTCGAGCAGGTACGAAAGTAGGGACTAGTGATCCGGCGGTGGCTTGTGGAAGCGCCGTCGCTCAACGGATAAAAGGTACCCCGGGGATAACAGGCTGATCTTCCCCAAGAGTCCATATCGACGGGATGGTTTGGCACCTCGATGTCGGCTCGTCGCATCCTGGGGCTGGAGTAGGTCCCAAGGGTTGGGCTGTTCGCCCATTAAAGCGGTACGCGAGCTGGGTTTAGAACGTCGTGAGACAGTTCGGTCCCTATCCGCTGTGCGCGTAGGAGTGTTGAGAAGGGCTGTCCCTAGTACGAGAGGACCGGGACGGACGAACCTCTGGTGTGCCAGTTGTTCTGCCAAGGGCATGGCTGGTTGGCTACGTTCGGGAGGGATAACCGCTGAAAGCATCTAAGCGGGAAGCCTGCTTCGAGATGAGCACTCCCACCTCCTTGAGAGGGTAAGGCTCCCAGTAGACGACTGGGTTGATAGGCCGGATATGGAAGCCCTGTGAGGGGTGGAGTTGACCGGTACTAATAGGCCGAGGGCTTGTCCTCAG
>NZ_JBSFGU010000114.1:0-4604 GCF_053596725.1 Kitasatospora sp. NPDC001660
CTGCGCGGGCTGGTGCGGGGCCGGGTGCGGCGCGCGGTGGTGGCGGGCTCGGCCGTGTCGGCGGGCCTGGCGCAGCGCCTGTCGGGGCTGGGCGGGGATGAGCGGCGCGGGGCCGTCCTGGAGCTGGTGCGCGACCAGATCGCCCTCGTGCTGGGCCACGAGGGTGGCTCGGCGGTCGATCCGTCGCGGGCGTTCCAGGACCTCGGCTTCGACTCGCTGACGGCCGTCGAGCTGCGTAACCGGCTGCGGTCGGTGACGGGTCTCCAGCTGCCGGCCACGGTGGTGTTCGACTATCCGACGGCGAGCGCGCTGGCGGGCTTCGTGCTGGAGGGCCTGTTCGGTGCCGAGGGCGTCGTCGACGTCCCCGAGGTCCTGCCGTCGCTGTCGGACGATCCGATCGTGATCGTGGGCATGGCGTGCCGCTACCCGGGCGGCGTCGAGTCGCCCGAGGACCTGTGGCGCCTGGTGGCCGACGGCGTGGACGCGGTGTCGGACTTCCCGGCCGACCGCGGCTGGGACGTCCAGGCGCTGTACCACCCGGACCCGGACCACGTCGGCACGTCCTCCACGCGCTCCGGCGGATTCCTGTACACCGCAGGTGAGTTCGACCCCGAGTTCTTCGGGATGAGCCCGCGCGAGGCGCTCGCGACGGACGCGCAGCAGCGCCTGCTGCTGGAGACGTCGTGGGAGGCGTTCGAGCGGGCCGGCATCGACCCGGTGTCGCTGCACGGCAGCCGGACGGGTGTCTTCGCGGGTGTGATGTACGCGGACTACGCGAGCCTGCTGGGCGGTGGCGAGTTCGAGGGGTACCAGGGCAGCGGCAGCGCGGGAAGCGTGGCCTCGGGCCGCGTCTCGTACACGCTGGGCCTGGAGGGGCCGGCGGTGACGGTGGACACGGCGTGCTCGTCGTCGCTGGTGGCGATGCACCTGGCGGCGCAGGCGCTGCGGAGCGGTGAGTGCTCGCTGGCACTGGCCGGCGGCGTGACGGTGATGTCGACGCCGAACACCTTCGTGGAGTTCTCGCGGCAGGGCGGCCTGTCGGCGGACGGCCGGTGCCGGTCGTTCGCGGATGCGGCGGACGGTGTGGGCTGGGGTGAGGGTGTCGGCATGGTCGTGCTGGAGCGGCTGTCGGACGCTCGGCGCAATGGGCACCGGGTGCTGGCGGTCCTGCGGGGCAGTGCTGTGAACCAGGACGGTGCGTCGAACGGTCTGACGGCGCCGAACGGTCCGTCGCAGCAGCGGGTGATCCGGCAGGCCCTGGCGAGTGCCGGGCTTTCGACGGCCGACGTGGACGCCGTCGAGGCGCACGGTACGGGTACCACGCTGGGTGACCCGATCGAGGCGCAGGCGCTGCTTGCTACGTACGGTCAGGGCCGCGAACTGCCGCTGCTGCTGGGCTCGATCAAGTCGAACATCGGGCACGCGCAGGCGGCGGCCGGGGTGGCCGGCGTGATCAAGATGGTGCTCGCGATGCAGCACGGCCTGCTGCCGCGCACTCTGCACATCGACCAGCCCTCCTCCCACGTCGACTGGACGGCCGGAGCTGTGGAGCTGCTCACCGAGCGCACCGAGTGGCCGGCCACGGACCATCCGCGCCGGGCGGGCGTGTCGTCGTTCGGGATCAGCGGCACCAACGCACACGTGATCCTGGAGCAGGCCGAGCCCGAGGTGGTGCAGGAAGCCGCGGTCACGGCGGGGGCGATGCCCTGGGTGGTATCGGCCAAGTCCGAGGCGGCGCTGGACGCGCAGCTCGCGCGGCTCACGGACGCCGACGAACTCCCCACTGTCGACGTTGCGTTCACCCTGGCCGGCCGGTCGGCCTTCCCGCACCGCGCGGTGGTCGCCGACGGCGTCGAGGTGGCCCGAGGGGTGGCGGCCGACGCCAAGAGCGCGTTCCTCTTCTCCGGCCAGGGATCGCAACGCCCCGGTATGGGGCGGGAGTTGTACGCCCGATTCCCGGCGTTCGCCGACACCTTCGACGCCGTGTGCGCTGTGCTGGACGAGCACCTCGACCAGCCCCTTCGCAGCGTCGTGTGGGGTGAGGACGAGGCGTTGCTGAACCAGACCGTCTACGCCCAGGCGGGCCTGTTCGCGGTCGAGGTGGCCCTGTTCCGTCTCGCCGAATCGCTGGGCGTCCGCGCCGAGTTCGTGGCCGGCCACTCGATCGGCGAGGTCGCGGCGGCGCACGTCGCCGGGGTGTTCTCGCTGGAGGACGCCTGCAAGCTGGTCGCTGCTCGCGGCCGTCTGATGCAGGCGCTGCCGGAGGGCGGCGCGATGCTCGCGGTGCAGGCGGCGGAGGACGAAGTCCTCCCGTTGCTGGGCGAGTTCGTGTCGATCGCAGCCGTGAACGGCCCGAGTTCGGTCGTCGTCTCGGGCGCCGAGGAGGCCGTCGAGGCGGTCCGCGAGCACTTCGCCGACCGGAAGACGAACCGGCTGCGGGTGTCCCACGCGTTCCACTCGCCGCTGATGGATCCGATGCTGGAGGACTTCCGCGCGGTCCTCGACGGGCTGACCTACAGCGCGCCTTCGATCCCGGTCGTCTCCAACCTGACCGGCGGACTGGCCGAAGGGCTCCAGTCGCCCGACTACTGGGTGCGCCACGTTCGCGAGGCCGTCCGCTTCGCCGACGGTGTCCGCACCCTCCACGAGGCCGGCGTCCGCCGCTACCTCGAACTCGGCCCCGACGCCGTCCTCACCGCCCTCACCGCGAGCGCGCTGCCGGACGACGGTGAGACCGTGATCGCCCCGGCGCTCCGCCGGAACCGGGCCGAGGAACACACGCTGGTCGACGCCCTCGCCCACCTGCACGTCCACGGCGCGACGGTGGACTGGGCCGCCCTGTTCGCCGCCACCGGCGCCCGGCACGTCGACCTGCCGACCTACGCCTTCCAGCGCCGCCGCTTCTGGCCCGCACCCCTGTCCGCCCGCAGCGGCGACGTCCGCTCCGCCGGCCTCGGCGCCACCACCCACCCCCTGCTCGGCGCGGCCGTCGAACTGGCCGACGAGGACGGGCTGGTGCTCACCGGTCGCCTGTCGGCGGCCTCGTTCCCGTGGCTGGCCGACCACGTCGTCCAGGGCACGGTCCTGCTCCCCGGCGCCGGTCTGCTCGAACTCGCGCTGCGCGCCGCCGCCGAAGTGGGCTGCGAGCTGGTGGAGGAACTGACGCTGGCCGCACCGCTGGTGCTGCCCGAGCACGGCGCGCTCCAGGTCCAGCTCCGCGTCGGAACGCCGGACGCCACCGGCCGCCGGGAGCTCACGATCCACTCCCGCCACTCCCGCCCGGACGGGGAACCGGATGCCGGGTGGCTCCAGCACGCAGCCGGTTCGCTGGCCGTTTCCGGAGCCGTGGAGCCGGGATCCCTCGACGTCTGGCCGCCGGCCGGCGCCGAGCCGCTGCCGGTGGAGGGCGCCTACGAGCGCATGGCGGAGGCCGGGTTCGGCTACGGCCACGCCTTCCAGGGGCTACGGGCGGCCTGGCGGCGCGGGAACGAGCTGTTCGCGGACGTCGAGCTCCCCGAGGACGTCGAGGCCGACGGCTTCGGCGTGCATCCGGCGCTCCTCGACGCGGCGATGCACGTCGCCATCGTGGACGCGGGAAGTGACGACACCGTGGTCCCGTTCGCGTGGACGGGTGCGGCGCTTCGCGCCGTCGGCGCGTCGGCGGTGCGGGTGCGGATCGTCCGGCTCGACGATGGCGGGCTGCGGCTCGACCTCGCCGACCCGGCCGGCGGTCCGGTGCTGACGGTGGCCTCCGTGAAGGGCCGGGCGGTCTCGGCAGCACAGCTGGGCTCGGCCGACCCGCTCTACGGAATCGAGTGGGCGGAGCTGCCGACCGCCCCGGACGTGGGTGCGGAATGGACGGCCTGGGATGCTCGGCCCGCCGAGGGCCCGGCCCCCGGGACCGTCGTCCTGGACTGCGCGGCCGTGCCCGCCCCGGGCGACGACGTCCCGGTGGCCGTGCGCGAGGTGACGCAGCACGTCCTGCGCGCGGTGCAGGCGTGGCTGGCGGAGGAGCGGTTCGCGGCGTCGCGGCTGGTGGTCGTGACGCGGGGTGCGGTGGCGGTGCGCGAGGGTGAGCCGGTGGATCTGGCGCAGGCTCCGGTGTGGGGTCTGGTCCGGGCTGCGCAGGCGGAGAACCCGGGCCGGTTCGGCCTCCTCGACACGGACGGGGACGTCGTCGTCACCACCGAGCCGGAGTCGGCCGTGCGCGCCGGAGCCGTTTACGTCCCGCGTCTGAGCCGTCTCCCGCAGCCCGAGGGTCCGCTGCCGGTCGGTGTGGACGACAGCGTGCTGATCACTGGCGGCACGGGTGGCTTGGGTGCCGTCGTCGCCCGCTACCTGGTCGCCGAGTGTGGCGTGCGGAGCCTGGTGCTGACGAGCCGTCGCGGCCTGGAGGCGCCGGGGGCGGCGGATCTGGTGGCGGAGCTGTCCGTCCTCGGCGCGACCGTCGAGGTCCGTGCCTGTGACATGGCGGACCGCGAGGCCGTGGCCGCTCTGATCGACACGCTCCCGGGCCTGTCCGCCGTCATCCACGCCGCCGGTGTCGGTGACAACGGTCTGGTCGGTGCGCTCACCCCCGAGCGCATGGACGCCGTCCTGGCCGC
>NZ_JBSFGU010000115.1:0-4545 GCF_053596725.1 Kitasatospora sp. NPDC001660
CTTCTCCCGTTGTGGGCGCCCCCCGCCCGGCCCCCCCCGGCTCGGGGTGGGGCGGGACCCGCTCCGCGTGTCCGCACCCGGGCTTCGCCCGGGTGGGCCCGGCGCTTCGCTTCCGGGCCGGCACCACTCCGCTTCGCTCCATGGTGCTGGTGGCTGAGCTCTACTCAAGTTGTTGAGCTTGTCTTTGGCTGATCTGGTGTTGGCTGACTGGGTGGAGGGGATGGCCCGATGGGGGGCGTGTACAGATCGGCTCCACTCCGCCAGATTGGTCTAGACCGTTGTACAGGTCAGGGTTTCACTGCCTCGGCGGGGCGGGGTGAGCTACCCTGGCAGGGTGAGCAACGGCCGCTACTGTATCAGTCCTACAGCGTCTGACGATCCCGCCGAAATCTGGGTCCGGATCCATGCGTTTCGGGTATATTGGCCGAAATTTGCGACAGGGACTGGTATTCTGCCGGATAGTTTCTTCAATTGGGCTCGTTTTCCGGTCGGCTAGGTTTCTTCGCCTGGCCCGTCGAATGTATCAGTAGGGCACTGTCAGCATTTCCCGCGTGGTCCCGGGTGTGGACTCGGGAACGGGTGAGGGGAGACACGTCTTCGTGAACGTCGTAAAGCCGGGCCTGATGGCCGCTCAGTCTGCCGCCGGCGTCTCGCTGCGGGGGCACCAGGAGGAGGCTCTGGAGGCCGTCGTGCGGGGTCTGACATCCCGTCCGGGGCAGTCAGCCTTCCCGGGCGGTCTGCGGGTGACGGTGCAGATGGCCACCGGGTCCGGGAAGTCGTACGTGGGGGCCGCGGCCGGGCAGAAGCTCGCGCCGCGGGGCGTGGTCCTGGTGGTCGTGCCGACGCTGGACCTGCTCGTCCAGATGATCGGCTCGTGGCGGGCGGCCGGGCGCTCCGGGCACATGCACGCCATCTGCTCGCTGGTCGACCGTGAGCTGCCGTTCGGCGTGCTGGCGACCACCAGCCCGCTGATGATCGGCAGGTGGCTGTCCAACGCCGCGAAGCACCGCCGGCCGACCACCCTCTTCGCCACCTACACCTCCGTCGGCGCGGTCGCCGACGCCTACGAGTACTGGGCCGAGCGCCAGGGCGAGCTGCTGCCCCCGCTCGGGCTGATGGTCTGCGACGAGGCGCACCGCTCCTCCGGCAGCGTTGAGAAGACCTGGACCGTGGTCCACGACCAGGCCGCCATCCCGGCGGACCGCCGGCTCTACATGACGGCGACCCCTCGGATCTGGGCGCCGCCCAAGCGCCCCGTCAAGGGCCGCGAGGGTGCCCACCAGCCGCTGCCGGAGGAGCTGGCCGTCTCGATGGACGACCAGCGGATCTACGGCCCGCACGTGTACTCCCTGGGCCTCGCGGAGGCCATCGACAGGAAGCTCCTGGCGCCGTTCGAGATCGTGGTCCTGGAGCTGCGCGACCCACTCGGCGACCGGGCCGCGGCCGAGGCGCAGGGCGTGCCGTGGGGACCGGGTGTCGGTGAGGCCGAGGACGGGAGCGAGGACGAGGTGCCGGCCGCACGGATCGCGGCCATCCAGGCCGGGCTGCTCAAGACCGTGGTCGAGCGCGACCTCCGGCGCTGCATCACGTTCCACAGCCGCACGAACGAGGTGCGGTATTTCTCGGAGACGCTGAATCAGACGGTCGAGAAGCTGCACTTCGAGAACCCGCAGAAATACCCGCCCGAGGTCTGGGCACAGTGGCTCTCCGGTGAGCATGAGGTCGACTACCGGAAAGAGCTGATCGGCGACTTCGGGCGCAGCGAGGAGGACGACGGGCTCAGGTACCGGATTTTCAGCAACTGCAAAGTCCTGGGTGAGGGCGTCGACATGCCGAATGCAGATTCGGTTCTTCTGCAGGGCCGGGGCAGCATGGTGGATATCGTCCAGGCCATCGGCCGGGCCTTGCGAATGCAGCCGGGCGAAGAAAAGACGGCCAGCCTGATCGTACCGGTCTTCCTCAAGCCAGGAGAGGAGCCCGGCGACATTCTGGAGTCCGATTCCTACGGGCCCCTGGTCAAGATCCTGACCGCGCTGCGCAGCCACGACGCCAAGGTGGTGGAGGCCCTCGCGGTGCCGCAGAAGTCCGGCAAGCGAACCAAGGGGCGCAGCGCTGAGGCTGCTGTTGGTCCTGGTGAGAGCATGGTTGGTGCGGGTGGCGGGTCGGGGGCGTTCACGCTGCCGGTGCGGTTCCAGACGCCGGTGGACGAGAACGTGCTCGCGCTGTTCATCGCCTCGCGGGTGCTGGTCGGGGAGACGCAGTTGTGGCGTGAGGGGCTCGGTCACGCGCGGCGCTGGTTCGAGGAGACCGGCGGCCTCGACGTTCCCTATTCCACGCTCGTTGGGGAGAACGGGAATTACCCGCTGGGAAAGTGGCTGTCGGACCGGCGAGGGGAGAATGCGAATGGTGAGCTGGCGCCATACCGGGTGGAGATGCTGGACGCGCTCGGCATGATCTGGTCCGTGAGCGACGCGCGGTTCGAGGCCGGCCTGGACTGGGCGCGGGTCTGGGCGAAGGGCCACGGCGGGAGCCTGGCGGCGCCGGCGCGGGCGTCGGTCGGCGGCTACGCGATCGGGACGTGGCTGTCGGAGCTGCGGGCCTCGGCCCAGGTCCCGGCCGGGGAGCAGGGCGCGCTGTCGCCCGAGCGGCGCCGCGCGCTGGAGGAGATCGACCCCTGGTGGTGCCCCGCCTGGCCCGTCACCTGGCAGCGCGCCTACGCGACCGCCCGGATGTGGTGGCTGGACACCGACGGCCGGGTCGACTGGACCACCCTGCCCCAGGACACCGTCTACGAGGGCGAGCAGCTCGGCCGCTGGGTGCAGGCGCAGCGGGCCGTCTGGCCGGACCTGGAGGAGGAGCAGCGGGACCTGCTGTCGGCGATCGGCATCGAGGAAGATCCCGAGCTCGCCGCCGCGCGGGCGGCCGCGGCGGCGAAGCCGAAGGTGTCCCGGGCGGACCGGTTCGCCCAGGGCGTCGCCGCGCTCGCCCAGTTCGTCGAGCGGGAGCGTCATCCCCGGGTGCCCCGCCCGCACAAGGAGCCGGTGGAGGCCGTGGAGGCCGGCCCCGGTGGCGAGGAGCAGGTGGTGGTGTCGCACTTCGCGCTGGGCACCTGGCTCAACAACCAGAAGGCCCGCCGGGCGAAGCTGACCGCAGGCCAGCTCGCGCAGCTCGCCGAGCACGGGGTGGAGTGGGCGTAGCGAGCGGTTTGGTCGGAGGCCCTGAGTGGCGGCCTCCCAGGGGCCTCAGACAGGCACCCTGGCAGGGCGCGCGCCGGGCCCCTGGGGCTGACACCTCTGCCTCGGCTGTCGCGAGGAAGAGGTGTCGCCGGACCGGGCTGGCTTGCCCGCCTGGTCTGACCTGGGGTCTAGCGTTCGTGCGTTGTGATGGGCTGCCATCTCCGGTGCAACTCCCGGTCCCCCTGCAGGTGCCACGGGTGGGACAACCGTTGGACCCCCTGTCCCGGCACCACTGGGTGGCGGTACCGGGATCAGGCGGTGCCTGAGCCGGGTCAGCGTTCCTGGCCTGGTTCCTGTCCTGGGGACCGGTACGCCGGCGAGGACGTCGCCGGGGCCTGGCTGGCGCGGGCCGCCGCGTGAGCCGCGTCCGACGGCTTCGTTGCGCCGTTCCTGCGAGGTCATCGCCTCACGGGTCGCCTGTTTCGGCACCCCCTTGACCAGCACTCTCACACCCCTACTGTCCGTGCCGCGAACGCACCCCGGCCCGGCCCGGGACAGTGCCGGCTTTCCTCCGGAAGGCCGGGCCGGACCGGGAAGCGTAAGGGGCGTCGCCCGCCCAGCTCCTCCCAACGGGCCAGAGCATCGTCGACTTCCCTCTGGGCACCGGTCCGGCGTTCCTGCCGGGCAGACACCGTGGTGCCCGTTCACCTTCACCGGATCTGGCAAGCCATCCGGCCGCCGGCCCCTTGAACGGGAGTCACACTGTTGTTCATGCAGCCTTCTCCAGCATCCGTTCGACGTCGGAGATCCTGACCAGCTCGGGGCATTCCTTCCGTGCCCGGGCGAGCGCCTTGCGCGCCTCGTCCGGGCGCCCCGCCGCGATGAGCGCGGCGGCGAGCGAGCACCCGGCCTGGGCCCGCCAGTACGCGGAGCCGACGGCTGTCGAGAGGGGGCGGGCCACGCGCACGGCGGTGTCGGGGTCGTTCTGGAACCGGGCGACGTCGGCGGTCGGGAGGAAGCCGCGGTACAGCGTCCGGTCATTGATGCCCAGCCGGACCAGGAACGGGTCCAGCAGTGCGCCGGCGCGCTCGTGGGAGACCTCGCCGCGGTCGGCGCGGCCGACGAACGCCATGCCGACGATGAGGTACGGCACGTGGGACGGGCAGCCGTGCTCCATGGCCTCGGCAGCGAGCAGTTCGGCCTTCTCGTAGCGGCCTTCGGCGAGTGCCAGGCCGGCCGGGGTGAGGTGGGCCGTCGCGGATTCGGCCGAGGCATCGTCCCGGAGCAGGGCGGCGGCCTCGGAGATCCGGCCCGCGGCGAGCAGACGTTCGGCCTGGATGAAGCCCGGTGCCCAGAACTGGTGCGCCAG
>NZ_JBSFGU010000116.1:0-4463 GCF_053596725.1 Kitasatospora sp. NPDC001660
AGATCCACCGGCTCACCCTCGCGCACCGCCACCGCACCCCGCGTCACGACCACCAGCCGCGACGCCGCGAACCGCTCCTCCGCCAGCCACGCCTGGAGGGCCTCCAGCACGGCGTGGACGTTCACGCGGACTCCGCTCGGGACGTCCGCGGGGGTCGCGAAGGCGCCGCAGTCGAGGACGACCACGCCGGGCGTCGGCTCCGAGGAGTTCGACACGTCCTCCCACCGCGCCCGAACGTCTTCTGCGGCAGGCGAGTCAGGCAGCTCCGCCCACTCGATTCCGTAGAGCGGGTCGACCGAGCCCAGCTGCTCCGCCGACACCGCCCGGCCCACCATCGAGGCCACGGCGAGCACCGGACCGCCCGTCGGGTCGGCGAGGTCGAGCCGCAGCCCGCCGTCGCCGAGCCGGACGATCCGCACCCGCACCGCCGACGCGCCGACGGCGGACAGGGTCACCCCGGTCCACGCGAACGGGATCATCGTCTCCCGCTCGCCGCCGGCCAGGATCGCGGCGTGCATGGCCGCGTCGAGCAGCGCCGGGTGGACGCCGAAGCCGTCGGCTCCGACGCCCTCCGGCAGGGCTACCTCGGCGAAGAGCTCGTCGCCGCGCCGCCAGGCCGCGCGCAGGCCCTGGAACACCGGACCGTAGCCGAACCCGGCCTCCGCCATGCGCTCGTAGGCGCCCTCCACCGGCAGCGGCTCGGCGCCGGCCGGCGGCCAGACGGCGGCGTCGAAAGATCCCGTCTCGGGGGCTCCGGAGACGGCCAGCGAACCGGCCGCGTGCTGGACCCACCCCGCGTCCGGATCCCCGTCCGGCCGCGAGTGGACGGTCACCGCCCGCCGGTCCGAGGCGTCCGGGCCACCGACCCGCACGTGCAGCTGGACGGCGCCGCGCTCGGGCAGCACCAGCGGTGCGGCCAGCGTCAGTTCCTCCACCAGCTCGCACCCGACCTCGGCCGCGGCCCGCAGCGCGAGCTCGACCAGCGCCGCGCCCGGCACCAGGACGGTGTCCAGGACCTGGTGGTCGGCCAGCCACGGGTGCGAGTCCAGCGACAGCCGACCGGTGAGGAGGAACCCGTCCGTGTGGGACAGGTCGACGGCCGCGCCGAGCAGCGGGTGCGCGAAGGCGCCCACGCCCACCGCGCCCAGGTCGCCGAGCGGGGTCGTCGCGTCGAGCCAGAAACGGCGGCGCTGGAACGCGTAGGTGGGCAGTTCCACCGTCCGGGCGCCGCTGCCGGCGAAGAAAGCGGACCAGTCCACCTCGGCCCCGGCCGCGTGCAGCCGACCGAGTGCGCCGACCAGGCTCGTCTCCTCGTCCCGGTCCGCGTGCAGGGCGGGCACGACGCACGTGCCGGCGGCCGCCGAGTCGTCGAGGACGCCCTGCACCAAGCCGGACAGGACGGTGTCGGGGCCCAGTTCGAGGTAGCGGCGGACGCCGGCCTCGTGGAGGGTGCGGACACCGTCGGCGAAGCGGACGGCCTCGCGCACGTGGCGCACCCAGTAGTCGGGCGCCTGGAGGCCTTCGGCCAGTCCGCCGGTCAGGTTGGAGACGACCGGGATCGAAGGGGCGTGGTACGTCAGCCCGTTGAGGACCGTGCGGAAGTCCTCCAGCATCGGATCCATCAGCGGCGAATGGAAAGCGTGGGACACGCGCAGCCGGTTCGTCCGGCGGTCCGCGAAGTGCTCGCGGATCGCCTCGACAGCCTCCTCCGTGCCGGAAACGACCACCGACATCGGGCCATTGACGGCCGCGATCGACACGAACTCGCCCAGCAGCGGTAGGACTTCGTCCTCCGTCGCCTGCACGGCGAGCATCGCGCCGCCGGACGGCAGCGCCTGCATCAGGCGGCCACGAGCAGCCACCAGCGCGCACGCGTCCTCCAGCGAGAACACCCCGGCGACGTGCGCCGCCGCGACCTCACCGATCGAGTGGCCGGCCACGAACTCCGCCCGCACACCGAGGGATTCGACGAGCCGGTAGAGCGCCACCTCGACCGCGAACAGGCCCGCCTGGGCGTACGCGGTCTGGTTCAGCAACTCCGCGTCCTCACCCCACACCACCTCACGTACGGGAAGCTCCATCGCCGCGCACACCGCGTCGAACGCCCCCGCGAACACCGGGAAGCGCGCGTACAACTCCCGTCCCATACCAAGCCGTTGCGACCCCTGCCCCGAGAACAGGAACGCCGTCGCCCCACCCGCCCGGGCGGACGAGGTGGCCGCACCCGGGGCGAGTTCGCCCCGGCTCAGCGCGTCCAGTCCGGCCAGCAGCTCCGCCCGGTCCGCGCCGAGCAGCACCGCGCGGTGCTCCAGCGCCGGCCGCGTGGCCGCCAGCGAGTGGGCGACGTCCAGCGCGTCGAGCTCCGGCCGCGCGGCCAGGAAGGTCGCGAGCCGCTCGGCCTGCGCCTGCAGAGCCTCCGGCGTCGCCGCGGCGAGCAGCCACGGCAGCGTGCCCGACTCCCGCCTTCCGGCGGACGGTTCGGCCACCGGCTCGGGCCCCTGCTCGACGATCACGTGCGCGTTGGTCCCGCTGATCCCGAACGCGGACACGCCCGCCCGGCGCGGACGGCCGGTCGCCGGCCAGTCCCGGGCCTCGGTCAGCAGCTCGACCGCGCCCTTTGACCACTCGACGTGCGGCGAGGGCCGGTCGATGTGCAGCGACTTCGGCAGCACGCCGTGCTGCATCGCGAGCACCATCTTGATGACACCCGCGACGCCGGCCGCCGCCTGCGCGTGGCCGATGTTCGACTTGATCGAGCCGAGGAGCAGAGGGAGTTCACGGTCCTGGCCGTAGGCGGCGAGGAGCGCCTGCGCCTCGATCGGGTCGCCCAGCGTCGTCCCCGTGCCGTGCGCCTCGACGGCGTCGACGTCCGAGGCGGACAGGCCGGCGCCCGCCAGCGCCTGCCGGATCACCCGTTGCTGCGACGGACCGTTCGGCGCCGAGAAGCCGTTGCTCGCGCCGTCCTGGTTGACGGCCGTGCCGCGGATCACCGCCAGCACCCGGTGGCCGAGCCGTTCCGCGTCGGACAGCCGCTCGACGAGCAGCACCCCGACGCCCTCCGACCAGCCCACACCGTCCGCCGCGCCTGCGAACGCCTTGCACCGGCCGTCCGCCGACAGCCCCCGCTGCCGCGAGAACTCGATGAACATGCCCGGCGTCGACATCACCGTCGCACCGCCTGCGAGGGCCAGCGAGCACTCACCGCTGCGCAGCGCCTGGACCGCCAGGTGCAGGGCGACCAGCGAGGAGGAGCAGGCCGTGTCGACCGTCACCGCCGGGCCCTCCAGGCCCAGCGTGTAGGACACCCGGCCGGAGACGACGCTGCCGCCGCTGGTGCCCGAGGGGTTCGTGTTGAGCGCGTAGTCGTGGTACATCACGCCCGCGAAGACGCCCGTCCGGCTGCCGCGCAGGGACAGCGGGTCGATGCCCGCCCGCTCCAGCGCCTCCCACGAGGTCTCCAGGAGGAGCCGCTGCTGCGGGTCCATGTAGAGGGCCTCGCGCGGGGAGATGCCGAAGAAGCCGGGGTCGAAGTCGCCGGCGTCGTGCAGGAAGCTGCCGTGGCGGGTGTAGCTGTGGCCCTCCTTGCCGGGCTCGGGGTCGTAGAGGTGCTCGATGTCCCAGCCGCGGTCGGTCGGCAGTCCGGTGACGGTGTCGACGCCGTCCACCAGCAGCCGCCACAGCTCCTCGGGCGTGGCCGCGCCGCCGGGATAGCGGCAGGCCATGCCGACGATCGCGATCGGCTCGTCGGAGGTGTGCGGGCGGGCGTCGGTGCCGGCCACCGGCGTCGGGTCCGTGCCCGCGCCGGCCAGGTCGAGGAGGTGGTCCGCCACGGCCCGGGCGTTGGGGTGGTCGAAGGCGAGGGTGGCGGGCAGGCGCAGGCCGGTGCGCCTGTTGAGGCGGTTGCGCAGGTCGGTCGCGGCGAGGGAGTCGAAGCCGAGCTCCTGGAAGGCGCGCTCGGGCGCGATCGCCTCGGCGGAGGCGTGGCCGAGCACGGCGGCGACCTCCGCCCGCACGAGATCCAGCGCCAGGCGCCGACGCTCGGTCCGGCTCAGCCCGGCGAGCCGCTGGGCGAGGCCCGTCTCGGCGGCACGGCCGCTCGCGGGCAGCTCGGCGCGCCTGCGCGGGGCGGCGAGGGCGCGCAGGAGCGCGGGGACCTCGTCGGTGCGGGAGCGCAGGGCGGCCGCGTCGACCCGGATCGGGACGACGGCCGCGCGCTCGCTGCGCAGGGCGGTGGCGAAGAGGGCGAGGCCCGTCCCGTGGTCGAGCACGGGGACGCCCTGGGTGGCCATGCGCGCCCGGTCGACGTCGGCGAGGTCACGGCCGAGGCCGGCGCCGACGTCCCAGAGGCCGTAGGCCATCGAGGTGGCGGGCAGGCCGGCGGCACGGCGGTGGGCGGCGAGGGCGTCGAGGAAGACGTTCGCGGCGGCGTAGTTGCCCTGGCCGGCGGTCAGGACGAGACCGCC
>NZ_JBSFGU010000117.1:0-4331 GCF_053596725.1 Kitasatospora sp. NPDC001660
AGCACCGTGACCTCGGCGCCCTCGTTCGCCTCCGCGATCCGCAGCGCCTGCTCCACGCCGTACTCGTCCAGCTCCGACAGGAGGCCGTCCACGCCCTCCCGGTCGGTGGTGTGGTCGTCCGCGAAACGACGGTCGCCCGTCGCGTCCGGCACGTACTTCACACAGACAACGATCCTCAAGCTCACGGCCTGTCTCCTGTACTGGTCTCGTCCGGCGGCTGCGGCTGTGCAAGCGGGCGCGAACACGGCTCACACCCGCTCCGGGCAGCGGTTTTCCCGTGCCGGTCCGGAACTTCCTGGCAGCATACTCGCCGGTAGCCCAGTGGTCACTACTGGCCAGTAGCTTACGCCCGGAGGGCTGCACGCCGCCTGCGCCCATCCTGCCCCAGCCCGCCCCCGACACCACCCGACGGGGCGGCACATCCTCCGCGAGATTCCGACGGGGCGGCCACCGTCAGGGCGCCGCGAACGACCAACGGCAAACAGGTGACAGAAGACAGATTTCGTCATCTGTCATCCGTCCGTCGTTAGCTGTTCGCTGTTCGCCGTCAGCTGTTCGCCGTCCCCACACCTTGCCCCCGCCCCCGCCCCCGCCGCTCAGACCGCCTGCCCGAGCGCCGCGATCACGTCCGCCTTGCGCGGCATCCCGGCCGCCCGACGTACCACGCGCCCGCCCGCGTCCAGCACGAGCACGGTCGGCGTCCGCAGGATCTCCAGCCGGCGCACCAGCTCCAGCCGCTCCTCGGCGTCCACCTCGACGTGCGCGACACCGTCGACCATGCCGGCCACCTCCGCGAGCACCCGCCGGGTCGCCCGACAGGGCTGGCAGAACGCCGTGGAGAACTGAACGAGCGTCGCCCGCTCCCCCAGCGCCCCGCCCAGCTCCGTCTCCGACAGCCGGACCGTCCCGTCCTTGGTGGGCATCTTCAGCCTCCCGTCACGCCTCACCCGCAGCAGCCCGAGCCCCGTCGCCGCCACCAGCACGGCGACGAACACCACGGGCCCGGCCATCCCCACAGTCTGCGCCAGCCGCGCCCGCACCCCAAAGCCGGATTGTCATAGACAGGTCGACCACAACACCCGGCCCGCGTACCATCGGCGGGTGGATTCCGACCGCCCCTCGCAGCCGCCGCTGCCGACCTCGCGCCGCTACGTCGCCCTGGGCCGGGCCACCACCTCCCGCCGTCGCTGACGCGTCGCCCGCACGCGCCCCCGCCGCAGCCCGTCGCGACCCTCCCGGAGCCAATGTGCAGATCGATCCCCGCGGCCCCCGCTTCGCCGCCGCGCTCAGCTCGGTCGTCCTCGCCGCCGTGCTGATCACCGGCAGCGGCCCGCTCCTCGCCCTCCAGGCCGCCGTCTTCGCGCTCCCCGCCTTCGGCGGCCTGCGGCTCTCCCCCTACGGCTGGCTCTACCGCACCTTCGTCCGCCCCCACCTGGCGCCGCCGACCACGACCGAGGACGAGCGCCCGCCGCGCTTCGCCCAGGGCGTGGGCCTGGTCTTCGCCGCCGTCGGCAGCCTCGGATTCCTCAGCGCCGTACCCTGGCTCGGCCTGCTCACCACCGCGTTCGCCCTGGCCGCGGCGTTCCTCAACGCCGCGTTCGGCTACTGCGCCGGCTGCGAGATGTACCTGCTGATCCGGCGCACCCAGGGCCGCCCGGACGTCACGGCCTGACCGGGTACGAAAAGTTCCCACCGCGATTCATCACGGATATCACACCGCGAATATCCGCTTGACGGCACGGCTCAGGTGACAGGGAGCACTCGTTCGGGGGATCATCTCCGTGTATCACCCGTGACCGCCGCGGCGTGCCGTGCTCCGGTCGGCCCCGCGCAACGGCGCGGGTACCCGCCGTACCGGGCTCCGGCCCGTGGAAGTCAGGACTGACCGTGGCAGAGTTCGTCTACCCGCCGGTGATCGGCGCCGCACTCACCGTCTTCCGTGCGCTCGACGTGCGCATCAAGATCGTGGGTGCCGAGCACATCCCCGCCAAGGGCGGAGCCGTGCTGGTCAGTAACCACATCAGCTACCTGGACTTCCTCTTCGCCGGCCTCGGCGCCTACCGCGGCGGCAAGCGCAAGACCCGCTTCATGGCCAAGGACGACGTCTTCAAGCACAGCGTCTCCGGCCCGCTGATGCGCGGCATGAAGCACATCCCGGTCGACCGGACCGACGGCCAGCCCGCCTACGAGGCCGCGGTGCGCGCCCTCAAGGCCGGCGAGGTCGTCGGGGTGTTCCCCGAAGCGACCATCAGCCGCTCCTTCATGCTGAAGAAGTTCAAGACCGGCGCCGCCCGCATGGCCGCCGACTCCGGCGCCCCGCTGCTGCCCGTCGTCCTGTGGGGCACCCAGCAGCTCTGGACCAAGGGTCGCCCGAAGACCCTGACCAAGCGCCACGTCCCGGTCACCATCATGATCGGCGAGCCGATCCACCTCGGTCCCGACGACAAGCCCGTCATGGTCACCCGCAAGCTGCGCGCCGCGATGGGCGAGATGCTCGACCGCGCCCAGCGCGAGTACCCCGGCAAGCCCGTCGGACCGGACGACAGCTGGTGGCTGCCCACCCACCTGGGCGGCACCGCGCCCACCCTGGAGGTCGCCGAGGCCGAGGACGAGGCGGAGGCCCTCGCCAAGGCCGAGCGCCGCGCCGCCCGGGGCTGAGCCCCTCCCACGCGTACTCCGTGTGGCCGAGCGGACGCGCTCCGGCGCGTGTCGCCCGGCTGCCGACACCTCCCGTCTGACACAGTGACAGCTCCGTTCGGGGGCCTTCGTCCTGAATCGGCGACGGAGCGAAAGTCAAAACGGCCGGAAAGGTCGGAGACGGAGATGACGCGGATGACCGGCACACGGCAGTCACCCACGACCAGGGCCCGCACCCGCGCAAGCGCCGGTGCGGGCCTTCTGCTGCTGGGCACCCTGCTCACCGGCTGCGGCGCCGAACCGGGCGACATCCCGCTCTCCGAGATCCGGCCCGAAACACCCACCGCCACGCCCGAGCCGACCGCCGCCTCCTCGACACCCGGTGTGGCCGGCGCCGTCGATGCCACCGGCGCCGCCGCCGTGACGGCACACAACGGCCTGATCGCCAGCCGGGCGTTCCTCGACCCCGCCCGCACCACCAGCGCCATCATCACCGTCGGCCCCGACGGCAGCGGCGAACACCAGGTCACCCAGCCGCCCGCCCGCACCCGCGACGACCGCCCCGACTGGTCCCCCGACGGCAGCACCATCGCCTTCGACCGCGCCGACCCGCAGACCGGCGCCGCCAGGCTCTGGACGGTCTCCGCGAGCGGCGACGGCGAGCACCAGATCGGCCAGCTCTGCGAGAGCGGCACCGCCGACTGCACCAACGAGGACGAACGCGCCCCCGCCTACTCCCCCGACGGCACGCAGCTCGCGTTCAGCCGTTCCTGGGGCGCCGTCAACCCGGTCGGCAACAACACTCCCCAGATCCAGTACTCCGACCTCTACCTGATGTCCCCGGACGGCACCAACGTCCAGCGCCTCACCTTCCTCACCAACGACAAGCCGTACTCCGGCGAGGTCAGCAACCCCAGCTGGTCCCCCGACGGCACGCAGCTCGCCTTCGAGTACCGCACAGGCGCCAGCGGCCAGCCCGCCAACTCCCGTGCCTTGTACGTGGTGAACGCCGACGGGACGGGCCTGCGCCAGCTCACCCCCTGGGAGCTGCGCGCCGGCGACCGCGCGAGCTGGTCCCCCGACGGCACCCAGATCCTCTTCACCACCTACCCGGCCGGCCCCGAGAACGCCCCCGGCGGCGGCCTCTACACCGTCCACCCCGACGGGACCGCCATCGGCGCTCTCACCCCCGCCCCGTCCGACGCCTACTACGGCGCCGCGTCCTACGCACCCGACGGCCAGTCAATCGTCTTCGCCCAGGCCCCCGCAGGTGCCACCGCCGAGCTCTACAGCATGCGGCCGGACGGCACGGGCGTCGCCCGGCTCACCAACAGCGCCGGCAAATGGCTCAGCCGGCCGAAGTGGGGCACGGCGACGCCCCCCGCTCCCACCACTCCCACCACTCCCACTGCTCCCACCGCGCCCACCGCGCCCACCGCGCCCACCCAGACCCCGGCCCAGACCCCGGCCCAGACACAAGCCCAGCCATCGGCGAACCCCCAGTCGGCGAACCCCCAGGTGGACACACAGGCGCCGGACACCGAGGACGAGGACGAGGACGAGAACTGAGTCCGGAGACTGGCTTCTCGAAGATTCGGTGGAAACGCGAAGAACCCCCATCCGGAATCCGGATGGGGGTTCTTCAGAAGAATTGTTCGGCGGCGTCCTACTCTCCCACAGGGTCCCCCCTGCAG
>NZ_JBSFGU010000118.1:0-4036 GCF_053596725.1 Kitasatospora sp. NPDC001660
GGAGAGCCGCGGCGGGGGCGCGGGTGTCTCAGCGCCACTCGATCAGGAACAGGGTCGCGTCGTCACTCGTACGACCGCCCCGCTTCTCCTTCAGGACGTGGGAGAGAGCGCGCACCACGGCCCGCACCCCGGCCTGCGAGCGCTCGACGCGGTTGACCCAGTCGATGAGCTGTTCCTCCCCGAACTGATCCCCGCCGGCCTCACGCTCCTCGACCAGGCCGTCGGTGAAGCACAGGACCCGGTCACCGCGCCGCAGCACCCGCTCGCTGATCACCGGCTGCTCGCCTCCGAACCCGACCGGCAGGGTGGTGGCGCTCTCCAGCCTCTCGACGACGACGTGGTCGCGGATCAGCAACGGCTGAGGATGACCGGCGTTGACCCACTGCAGGTGGCCGGTCCCGGCGTCCAGGCGCATCATCTGCGCGGTGACGAAGTGGTCCGGCCCGAACTGCTCGGCGATGGCCCGGTCCATGAACGCGTAGATCTCGGCCAGTCCGATGTCGGCGCGCCGGGCGTGCCGGTACGCGCCGATGGCCACGGTCGCCATGGTCGCGGCGTCCAGCCCGTGGCCCATCGCGTCGATCGTGGCCACGTGCAGGAGGTCGTCGTTGAGCGCGTAGTCGAAGCTGTCGCCGGCCACCTGGTAGGCGGGTTCGAGGATGCCGGCCACGGCGACCCGGGGAACAGTCATCGACAGCGGTGGCAGCAGCGACCACTGGATCTCGGCGGCCACGCTCATCGGTTCGAGGCGCCGGGCCTGGAAGATCCGGTCGGTGTAGCCGCTCTTGGTGATCAGCAGATCGGCGACCAGGGCGGCGAGGCGCCGCAGCAGCAGCCGGTCGTCGTCGTCATCGACGGCGTCCAGCGTGAGGGCCAGTACCCCCATCTCGTCGCCGCCGTCCAGCAACGGCAGGTACACCCGCACCCCGTCGGCCTGCGGTTCCTCGACGGGGACACCGCGCAGGAAGGCCGCACCCGCGGGGGAGCCGTCGATCGGCACCGGCTCCCCGTCGGCCAACCCCCGCCCCGGAAGCGGCGCCAGCATCACCTGGCTGTAGTCCTGCAGCAGGAGCGCCGGGTCACGGCCGCCGAACCCGCGCACCGCGTCGGCGACCAGCGGGGCGATCAGCTGGGGCGGCAGCTCGCGGGACTGATCGAGCAGCGCGCCCAGCAGGCGTTCGCCGTGCCCCTCCGACCGGTCCGGTCCCGCTGCGCCGGACGGCTGCTCACCGCTCATCCTTGACTCACCGCCGACCTGCTCCTGTCGCGGGCACTCGGCCCCGGCTTGATCAACCCCGCCAATCGGTGCAGTTCGCCGGGGGCAGGTCCTTCCATTACGCCCGACGGCAGTGCATTGCGCCCCCGGTCGCGCTCCTCCTCACGGTCGCCCGCCGGTACGACCGCCGGGCCGGGCGGAGCACAGCCTCCACCGTGGTTGCAGTTTCGGTTGCATTCAGCTCCGTCCGTTGCCGTTCAGAGCTCTGACGACTGGACGCTCCGCCGCAGGTCAGGACACGTGTGGACCTTCCCGGACAATCGGACGAACAATTGGAAAGCGTGTTGGGGGCAACCCCTCACGAGTTCGAATCTCGTATCCTCCGCCTTCGCCCGCCAGGGCAAACGAAACGCCCACGGTCCTCGCAACTCCCGCAGATCGCGGGTGTTGCGAGGACCGTTAGAACCGAAGTTCCGGTCGGGGCCTTCGTCGTATCCCGTGCCAGTCGGCCTTGTCGGGGGCCTGCGAGTCGTCCCCGTCGGCGTCCTCGACCACCCTGCTGGCTGAGGCCACCGCGGGGCACCATCCAGCGCCCCAGCCCTCTCCGCGTCGCCTGATCATGAAGCGAACTCCCACAGCGGCTGGTCGGCGGCGCGAGGAGGGCCCACGAGGCCGACATGATCCTCGCCCGGCTCAGCGACTGCACCAGCGTCCAGGACCACCTCCACCACGCAGGCCCTACAGCAGCATCGCCTCGAACTGGAACTCGGGTGCGGTCAGTGGTTGCTCGGACCAGATGACCTTGCCGCGGGCCGTGTACCTGGTTCCCCACCGCTCGGCGATCTGGGCCACCAGGAACAGTCCTCGGCCGCCCTCGTCGGTGGTGGCGGCGTAGCGCAGGTGTGGGGCGGTGCTGCTGGCGTCGGAGACCTCGCAGACCAGGCTCGTGTCGCGCAGCATGCGGACGCGGATCGGCTCAGCTCCGTAGCGGAGGGCGTTGGTGATCAGCTCGCTGAGGATCAGCTCGGCGGTGAAGTTCAGCTCCTCCAGGCCCCAGGCGGTCAGCTGGTCGCCGCATGCGCTGCGGATGCGGGAGACGGCGGCGAAGTCGTCGGGTACGTCCCAGGTGGCCACCTGGGACGGCTCGAACAGGCGCGTGCGGGCGACGAGGAGTGCGATGTCGTCGCTCGGGTGTGGCGGGACCAGCGCCTCGAACACGGCCCGGCAGGTCTCCTCCGGGGATCCGTCGGCATGGGCCTCCGCCAGGGAACGGCGCAGCGAGGCGAGTCCGGTCTCCAGGTCGCGCTCGCGGTTGGTGACGAGTCCGTCGGTGTAGAGGACCAGTGCGGTGCCGGGTACCAGCTGGAGTTCGGTGGTTTCGAAGGGCAGGCCGCCCACGCCGAGTGGTGGCCCGGCGGGCAGGTCGACGTACTCCACGCTGCCGTCGGTCCGCACCAGGGCGGGCGGTGGGTGGCCCGCCCGCGCCACGGCGCAGTGTCCGGAGACCGGGTCGTAGATCGCGTACAGGCAGGTGGCGCCCGTGACGACGACCGTCTCCTCGTCCTCGGCGGCCCTGGGGTCGAGCCGGCCGACCAGTTCGTCGAGGCGGGCGAGCAGCTCGTCCGGGGGCAGGTCGAGGGCGGAGAAGTTGAGCACGGCGGTGCGCAGTCGGCCCATGGTGGCGGCGGCGTGCAGGCCGTGGCCGACCACGTCGCCGACGACCAGTGCCACGCGGAAGCCGGGCAGCGGGACGACGTCGAACCAGTCCCCGCCGACTCCCTGCTGCGCCGGCCGGTAGCGGTAGGCCACCTCCATGGCGTTCTGCTCGGGCAGTCCCCGGGGCAGCAGGCTGCGCTGCAGCGTCTCGGCCATCCGGTGCTCACGGGTGTAGCGGCGGGCGTTGTCGACGGACATCGCCGCGCGCGCGACCAGTTCCTCGGCGAAGGCGACGTCCTCCTCCCCGAACGGCGCGGACTCCCCCGCGCGCCAGAAAGTGACCGTGCCCAGGGTCAGGCCGCGCGCCTTGAGCGGCGCGGAGATCAGCGAGTGGACGCCGTACTCGAGAATTCGGTCGGCGGTCTGCGGGTCGCGCGCCCGCCAGGCGTGCGCCTGGCGCAGATCGGCGGCGAGCGCGGCGCGCCCGCCTCCCATGGCGGTGGCCTCCGGCGTGCCCGGCAGCGGGCTGATCTGCGAGCCCACCGGGTAGAACGGCCGGTCCTCCCGGATGCCGCCGACGGCCACGCGGCGGATCCGCGGGCCTCCCGCGGTGCCCGTGCCGGGGAGCGGCTCGTCACCGCGCAGCACCGCCTCGGCCAGCTCGACCGTGACGAAGTCCGCGAAGCGCGGCACCACCACGTCGGCCAGCTCCTGGGCGGTCCGCTCCACGTCCAGGGTGGTGCCGACCCGCAGCCCCGCGTCGTAGAGCAGCTTCAGCCGGGCCCGGGCCGCCTCGGCCTGCCCGGCCAGCGCCCGCAGCTCGGTGGTGTCGCGGATCGTCGCGACACTGCCGGGCCCGCCGCCGAACGGCGCGGTGGGGCGGATGTTGACGGCGAGCAACCGGTCCCCGGCCGGGTACACCTCGTCGGTTACGGCCCGCCCGGACGCCAGCAGCTCAGCCGGCCCGGGAACGAGCCCGAGCTCGGCGACGGGCCGCCCCTCCACCTCCGCAGGCAGCTCCAGCAGCCGCCGGGCCTCGTCGTTCGCCAGCAGTACCCGCCCGTCCCCGCCGACGATCAGCACGCCCTCGCGGACCGCGTGCAGCACCGCGTCGTGGTGCTCGTACATCCGCGTCATCTCGGCCGGGCCCAGGCCGTGCGTCTG
>NZ_JBSFGU010000119.1:0-4018 GCF_053596725.1 Kitasatospora sp. NPDC001660
AGGAAGTTGTCGAGCGCGGCGCGGGGGATGACGACGCCCTTGGGGCGGCCGGTGGAGCCGGAGGTGTAGATCGCGTAGGCGGGCGTGCGGCCGTCGTGCTCCAGCGTCGGCGGCTCGGACGGCTGCGCGGCGAGCTGCTCGTGAACCGCGGGGTCGTCGAGCAGCAGTGCCGGGGTGCCGGGCAGGTTCTCCGCCGTGGCCCGGGTGGTGAGCAGGAGGGAGGGCTGTGCGTCCTCCAGGACGTACCCGAGGCGCTCGGTGGGGTGCTGGGGGTCGAGCGGGACGTATCCGGCGCCGGACTTCTGGACGGCGAGCAGGGCGACGAGCAGGTCGGCGGAGCGTGGCAGGGCGATGGCGACGTAGCCCTCGGCCCCGGCGCCGCGCTCGATGAGCAGGCGTGCCAGCCGGCTGGAGCGGGCGTCGAGTTCGGCGTAGCTGAGGCGCTCGTCCCCGCTGATCACGGCGGTGGCGTCCGCAGTGGCGGCCACCTGCCGGGCGAAGCGCCCGAGCAGCGGCTCCAGCTCCGGCGCGGTCTGCGCCTCGCCCGCCCACTCGCCGAGGATCCGTGCCTCGTCCGCCCCGTCCGACAGCCGCAGCCGGCCGACCGGCTCCTCCGCTACCGACGCCGCCTTGCCGAGGACGCGCAGCAGTGCGGCGGCGAGCGCGTCGACCCGCTCCTGCGAGAGCAGGTCGGGCCGGTGCGCGAGGTCCAGCGCCAGCGTGTCGCCGAGGCCGACGGTGAGGCTGAGCGGGTAGTGGGTGCCCTCGTGGTTGCGGCCGTCCACCACGCCGAGGCCGCCCGCCGAGCGGCGCAGGCCCTCGGTGTCCACCGGGTAGTTCTCGAACACGAGCAGGGTGTCGAAGAGTTCGCCGTGCCCGGCGGTGCGCAGCACGTCGCTGAGGCCGAGGTACTGGTGGTCCATCAGGCCGGCCTGCTGGTCCTGGAGGCGCTCCAGCAGGGCGCCGAAGCGCTCCGCCGGGTCCAGCGCCACGCGCACCGGCAGGGTGTTGATGAACAGGCCGACCATCGACTCCACGCCCGCGACCTGCGGCGGACGGCCCGAGACCGTCCCGCCGAAGACCACGTCGTCGCGGCCGGTGAGCCGCCCGAGGACGATCGCCCAGGCCGCCTGCACGACGGTGTTGACGGTGACCCCGCGCTCCCGGGCCCAGCGGACCAGCGCGGCGGTCCGCGCCTGCGGCAGCTCCGCCCGGGTCGCCACCGGGACGACCGGGGCGCGGGACGGGTCCGGGGCGGCGAGCAGTGTGGGCTCCTCCAGACCACCGAGCACCTGCCGCCAGGCCGCCTCGGCGGAAGCGCGGTCCTGCGCGGCGACCCAGGCGAGGTAGTCGCGGTAGGGGGCGACGGGCGGCAGCGCGCGCTCGTCGGAACCGCGCCGCAGTAGCCCGTACAGCTCGAAGAGCTCGCCGATGACCAGGGCCCGGGACCAGCCGTCGACCAGGATGTGGTGCACGGTGACCAGGAACTGGTGCCGGTCCGCGCCCTGGGAGACCAGCGTGAAGCGGATCAGCGGCGGACGGGCGAGGTCGAAGCGGCGGGCGCGGTCCTCGGCCGCGACGGCCTCGGTGGCGCGCGCCCACTCCCCGGATGGTCGGCCGGTGAGGTCGACGACGGTGAAGTCCGGCGCGACCTCGAACGGGACCAGCTGGACCGGCTCGCCGTTCTTGCGGTAGCGGAACGCGGCCCGCAGCCCGGCGTGCCGGCGCAGCAGGGCGGCGCAGGCGCCGCGCAGCGCCCCCGCATCCAGCTCGCCCTCGATGTCCAGCGCGAGCTGCATCGTGTAGACGTCCGGGCCCTGGGTGTCGTACTGGGCGTGGAACAGCAGGCCCTGCTGGAGCGGAGAGAGCGGCAGGATGCTCTCGATGCGTGGCTTGGCCTTGGTCGTCGCTGCCTTGGTCATGTCGCTTGTCTCCACTCAGAACTCGAAGTCTTCTTCGAACGCGTCGATCTCGTCCTGGTCGAGATCCAGCAACGGTGCCGGCTGCGTCGTCGCGGGCCGGGCCACCAGGGGCCGCGGCGCGAGGGCCTCGACGGGGCCGGCCGACGGGTCCGCGGCGTGGGCGACCAGCGCCCGCAGGGCCGTGAACCACGCCGCGGCCAGGGCGGCGACCTCGTCCTCGGCGAACAGCTCGCCGGGCCAGCTCCAGGAGGCCACCAGGTGCGGGCCGTCGGGGCGGTCCTGGGCCAGCGAGTTGAGCTCCAGGGCGTGGCCGGCGGGCATCGCGGCGTCGCTGCCGCCGAGGCCGCCGTCGCCGTCGTCCTCGCCGTCCCCGGCGCCGAAGCGGCCCAGGTAGTTGAAGCCGAGCTGCGGCTGCGGCAGGGCGGCGAGCACGCCCGCCGTCTCCGGGTTGAGGTGGCGCAGCAGCCCGTACCCGGCGCCGTTGTCGGGCAGGGCGGCGAGCTGTCCGGCCACCGCGGCCAGGGCCCGGCCGGCGGCGGGTCCGCCGGCCAGCAGCTCCGGCCAGTCGGCGGCCGGGACGCCCGGGTCGAGCCGCAGCGGGAACATGCTGGTGAACCAGCCGACCGTCCGCGAGATGTCGGCGTCCGGCAGGACCCCGGCGAGCAGTTCCTCGCGGCCGTGGCCCTCCAGGTCCAGCAGGACGCCGGCCCCGCGCTGCCGTCCGCGGCCGCGGTCCCACTCGGTGACGGCGAGCGCGAACGCGGTGAGCAGCACCTCGTTGACGCCGGTGCCGAGCACGCTGGGCACGGTGGACAGCAGCGGACCGGTGACGTCGGCGGGCAGCGTCACGGTGTACTGCCGGGCGCCGGCGGCGAGATCACGGGTGCGGTCGAGCGCCCTGGTACCCAGCGGGGGCTCCTGGTAGCCGGCCAGCATGCCCGTCCAGACCGGGAGTTCGGCGGTCCGCTCCGGGGTGAGGGCGGCGCGGGCGAGGCCGCGGGCCCAGGCCCGGAAGGACGTCCACACCGGCTCCAGGACGGGCTCCCGGCCGGCCGCGACGGCCTCGTAGGCGGCCATCAGGTCCGGCATCAGGATCCGCCAGGAGACGCCGTCGACCACCAGGTGGTGCAGGACGAGCAGCAGCCGGCCGGGGGCCTGCGGCCCGGCGTCGAACCAGACCGCCTGGACCATGACGCCGGCGTCCGGGCTGAGCCGGTCCTGGGCGGCGCGGCCCTCGGTGTCCAGCCGGGTGGCCGTCTCGGCCTCGGTCAGGCCCGCGACGTCGATCCGGTGGACCAGGCCGGCGGCCCGCAGCGCACCCTTCGGCGGCACCTCCAGGGTCCAGCCCGACTCGCTGCGCACCAGGCGGGCGCGCAGCGCGTCGTGGTGGTCCAGGACGGCCTGGAGCACGGCGGCCAGCACGTCCTCGGTGAGCCCGCCGGGCACCGGCGCGAGCACGGACTGGTTGAACCCGTCGATCCGGCCGCCGAGTTCGCGCAGCCACCGGATGATCGGGGTGGCCGGCAGCGCGCCGACCGCCGGGTCCGCGCCGTCCGGGTCGGGCGCGAGCGCGAGCTCGGCCGGGGACTCGGGCAGGGCGGCGGCCAGCGCCTCGACGGTCTTGTGCCGGAACACCTCGCGGGGCGTCAGCACCAGCCCGGCCAGGCGGGCGCGGCCCACCAGCTGGACGGAGGTGATGCTGTCGCCGCCGAGGGCGAAGAAGCTGTCGTCGGCGCCGACTTCGGGCAGTCCGAGGACTTCGGCGAAGAGGGTGGCGAGAAGTTTCTCGCGTTCGGTGGCGGGGGCGCGGCCGGGGGTGCGGTCGGCGAAGTCGGGGGCCGGGAGTGCCTTGCGGTCGAGCTTGCCGTTGGTGTTGAGGGGGAGGGTGTCGAGGGTGACGATCGTGGCCGGGACCATGTAGTCGGGCAGGTCGGCGGCGACGTGGGCGAGGAGGGTGGCCGGGTCGGGGGTGGCTCCGGGGGCGGGCACGACGTAGCCGATGATGAGCTTGACGCCGGGGCGGTCCTCGCGGACGACGACGGCGACGCGGGCGACGCTGTGGTGCTGGGCGAGGACGGCTTCGATCTCGCCGAGTT
>NZ_JBSFGU010000120.1:0-3991 GCF_053596725.1 Kitasatospora sp. NPDC001660
GGCGCCGACACCCCCGTCGTCACCCTCGACGCCCGCCGCCGGGACAGCGCCAAGAGCGCCCTCATCACCCTCGTCGAACACGCCCTCCTCGCCCGGCTCCGCTGACCGGACGGCAGTGCGCGAACGACACCCCGCCCCGGCGGACCGTCAGCACGACGGGCCACCGGGGCGGGCTCGCTTACCGGCGGGTGTCCGGCAGGGGCATCGCGCAAGACCCGCTCATAAGCAGTGGATAACAGTTCGGTAGGCATTTTGTGATCAACAGTGACCCTGCGTGGCGGAATCACGTCACTCAGCGCCAGATGACCACGGTTTTGCGGCGTCATGTCGGTGAATGTCCAGATTGTGCCGACGCGGGTGGCCAACGAGGTCTGTTTGTCCCCCATCCCTGCACGTGCTGAAATTCCAGCTACCCCTGTAGCTCTTCCGCCCGCCCACCGGCGGCGGACCCTGGCCCGGGGTAGCGCTGGATTGATCCATGGCCGGCTGTCGGCCGAGAGGTAGTTGTCGAGTGAGGCGTAAGCAGCAACCCGCCCCGCAGCGGCGCTCCGAGCCCCGCCAGAGCGAGCCGAACGGTCCCGCGACGGAATCGGCCGGATTCTCCGCGTTCACCCCCACCGAGGAGCGCTCACAGGCCCCACAGCCCGTGAAGTCCCCGGTCGCCTCCAAGGAGCCCCACGGCGGCGGCTCCGGGGGCTCCGAGAGCTCCAGCCGCTACGACTTCCTCAGGCCGCGCAACTGGCGCGTGCCGACGCGTCTGATCGCGATCCTCCTGATCCCGGTCATCATCAGCCTCGTGTTCGGCGGCCTCCGCGTGAACACCTCGGTCGACGGCTACATCAAGGCCTCCCGGGCCGAGAAGACCGCCGAGCTCGCCAAGGCGGCCACCGAACTCGCCGAGGCGCTGGAGAACGAGCGCGACAAGACGCTGATACCCCTGCTGACCAAGCAGGACCCGGACGGCGCGGTCGCCAAGACCCGGGCCACGACGGACGCCGCGATGAAGGCGTACGAGGCCGCCTACGCCGCCTCCGACAAGTCCGGCGAACTCCCCCGCCGCCACCAGGCCTTCCAGGACCTCGTGGTCAACCTGCCGCACCTGCGCGCCAACGCGTACAGCCCGGAGCTGTTCGCCAGCGCCACCGCGGACGCCTACTCGACGCTGTTCGCGCCGCTGCTGGCGTACGACAACTCGGTCGGCCTCGGCTCCACCAACGCGGCCAGCAAGGGGCGCGCGATCTACGCCATGTCGCTGTCGAAGGCCGCGGCCTCGTCCCAGCGCGCGCTCATGCTGCACCTCCTGGTGGGCATCGGGACGAACTCCGTGACCCGCTACGAGAACCAGGACCTCACCCTGCAGGTCGTGGTCTCGGAGAAGCTGGAGCAGACGGCGCTCACCGAGTTCAACACCGGTAGCGACCCGGCCGACGCCAAGAAGTACTCCGACGCGCAGGTCGCCCTGGCCACCGCGCCGGACCGCTCGGCGAACAAGATGCCCGACGGCCGCGCGCCGAACATGCAGACGCTGCTGAACCTCGCCGCCTCCTACAGCCAGGCCGCCGCCGACGGGCAGAGCAAGGGCAAGGCCGCCGCCGACGCCGCCTTCAAGGAGGCCAAGGACGCCGGTCTGACCCCGGAGAACTGGAACCAGGCCGCCGGTGTCCACATCCAGGCCCTGCGGAACACCGAAGTCCAGCTGCTCGACGACGTGCTCACGGACTCCCGGAACCTCAAGGACAACGCGCTCTACGACGCCATCCTCAACACGGTCATCGTCGTCGCCGCGCTCATCCTGGCCGGGCTGCTCACCGGTTACGTCGCCCGCTCGATGATTCTCGGCATGCGCACCCTGCGCAACGCCGCCCTGGAGATCGCCGACAGCCGCCTGCCGGACCTCGTCGAGAAGCTCTCCAAGACCGACCCCGAGCGGGTCGACACCTCCGTCGCCCCGATCCCGCTGCACGGCAAGGACGAGATCGGCGAGGTCGCCCGGGCCTTCGACCAGGTCCACCGCCAGGCCGTCGAACTCGCCGCCGAGCAGGCCCTGCTGCGAGGCAACGTCAACGCGATCTTCACCAACCTGTCGCGCCGCAGCCAGGGCCTGATCCAGCGCCAGCTGGCGCTGATCACCGACCTGGAGAACAACGAGGCCGACCCGGACCAGCTGGAGAACCTCTTCAGGCTGGACCACCTCGCCACCCGCATGCGCCGCAACGGTGAGAACCTGCTCGTCCTCGCGGGCGAGGAGGCCGGCCGCCGCTGGAACACCCCGGTCCCGCTGGTCGACGTCCTGCGCGCCGCCGCGTCCGAGGTGGAGCAGTACGAGCGCGTCGAGCTGTCCGGCATCCCGGAGGTCGAGGTCGTCGGCGCCGCCGTGACCGACCTCGTCCACCTGCTCGCCGAGCTGCTGGAGAACGCCACCTCGTTCTCCAGCCCGCAGACCCGGGTGCTGGTCAACGCGACCCGCCTGCCGGACGGCCGCGTGCTGGTCGAGATCCACGACAAGGGCATCGGCCTCACCGCCGACGACTTCGCCGAGATCAACGAGAAGCTGGCCGAGCCGCCCACGGTCGACGCCACCATCTCCCGCCGCATGGGCCTCTTCGTGGTCGGCCGGCTCTCCCAGCGTCACGACATCCGCGTCCAGCTCCGCCCCTCCGGCGAGTCGGCCGGCACCACCTCGCTCGTCATGCTCCCGCCGTTCGTCACCCAGGGCGGCCCCGCGCCGGAGCCCGAGGAGCAGTTCACCGTCTCGCGGATCTTCGCCGAGCAGGAGCCGACCTCCGAGTGGGCCCCCGACAACCACACCCGCAGCGCCGCCGAACTGGGCTTCGACGACCACCTCACCGGCAACGGCAGCGCAGGCTCCACCGGCTTCAGCCCGGCCCTGGAGTCCGTCCAGCGCTCGCAGCGCCTCGACCAGGTCCGCCGGGCCGCGCTGGACTCCGGCCCGCACGGCGTCGCCGAGCATCCCGTGCTGGACGCCGAGGTCGAGGAGGAGTACCCGCAGCAGGGCTACGACCAGTACGCCCCGCAGCAGGGCTACGAGCAGCCCTACGCCGACGACCAGTACGGCTACGGGCAGGACGGCTACACCCAGGACGGCTACGGCGGCCAGGACGCGTACGGCCAGTACCCGCAGCAGGGCTACGACCAGTCCGGCTACGCGGACGACCAGTACGCGCACCAGGACTACCAGGGCCAGAACTATCAGGGCCAGGACTACCAGGGCTACGACGACGGCTACGCCGACGACCAGTACGCCCACCAGGCCCAGGACGCCCCGGCCGGCCACCCGTACGCCCCGGAACCGCCCGCGCTGCCGGCCGCCGAGGCCCCCGCCACCCTGCCGTCCGGGCTGCCGCAGCGCCGCCCCGGCCAGCAGCTGGCGAGTGGCGGCCCGGCCCTGACGCCCGCGCCGGCCTCGCCCGACGGCGAGACCCCGAACTGGTTCACCGGTGCCAAGGACACCTCGGCGCCCGCCGAGGCGCGCGGCCACGACGTGTCGGCGCTCGGCGGATACGGCCCGACCGGCCCGACCGCCAACTCCGCCTGGCAGTCGCCGAACGACGGCGCCTGGCAGCGGGCCGAGCAGCTGCGCGAGCCCGCGTCCGGGGGCACCACCCCGGCCGGCCTGCCGCGCCGCGTGCCCAAGCAGAACCTGGTGGCCGGCAACGCCAAGCCCACCCCGCAGGACGGGCCGCAGGTCTCCCGCAGCCCCGAGGAGGTCCGTGGCCGCCTCACGAACCTGCGCCGCGGCGTGGAGCAGGGCCGCACCGCCGGAAACACCGGAAGCTTCCGGATCGACCCCGATCAGGCAGACCAGTCCGGCAACGGACAGAACCGCAGCACCGATCTCTTCGGCGGCTCGAACCACCAGGAGCGTTGAGTTGACTCAGATGAGCCAGGCCGCACAGAACCTGAACTGGCTGATCACCAATTTCGTGGACAACACCCCCGGGGTGTCCCACACCGTGGTGGTCTCCGCGGA
>NZ_JBSFGU010000121.1:0-3745 GCF_053596725.1 Kitasatospora sp. NPDC001660
CTCATCGACCACTTCCTCAAGCCCGCCGCCAGCGCCCAGGGCCACCCCGGGTTCGAGCACTTCACCTTCGACCACGTCCTCAACGGCGTGATCGACGCCGTGGGCGAGGAGGAAGGCGACGAGTGGCAGCCGATCGTCCAGGACAACACGGTCACCACGGTCGAACCCGAACGCGGAGAGCCGGACTGGACGGGCGAACACTGCCAGCGGATCGTCGAAAACGAGGACACAGCCTGCTGCGCCGACGCGGAGATGATTCCCCTCTGGCCGGCCTGAGCCCTGCACCGGACAGTTGCTTCACCATGCCGCAGCCTGGCACGGGCAAATACTCGGAGGTCGCTACAGGGTGACGGCCTCCCAGGGCCTTCTCAGGGCCCGGCAGCCTACCGCCGGTAACCGTGTTTTGCGCGCCACCGTGTCCCGGGCATGATCCCAGCTTGTGGGTCTACGACTGCTGTACTTGATCTTCTGCCGACTGTTTGGCTGGCTCGTCCTGCTGGGCCGCTCCTCCGCCGCGAACAAGGCCGAGATTCTCGCCCTACGCCACGAGGTCGCTGTACTCCGTCGCCAGGTCGGGCGGCTGCGGATGTCGTGGGCAGACCGCGCCGTACTCTCCGCTCTCGCGCGCCATATGCCGTCCGCCTTGGGCCGACACCGGCTGGTCACTCCGGGCACGCTGCTGGCCTGGCATCGGCGCCTGGTGCGCTGGAAGTGGCGCCGGCCACCGGCCAGGCCCGGCCGACCACCACTCTCCGAGGAGATCGTCGCGCTCATTCAGCGCCTGGCCACAGAGAATTCGACCTGGGGGTACGTCAGGATCCAGGGTGAGCTCCGGCGGCTCGGTCACCGGGTCGCCGCTGCCACCATCCGCCGCATCCTGCACCGCTCCGGCCTGCCGCCCGCACCACGGCGCGCCACCCGACAGACCTGGCGCGCCTTCCTTCACACGCAGGCCCACACGCTCCTGGCCTGCGACTTCATGCACGTGGACACCGTGTTCCTCAAACGTCTGTACGTCTTCTTGGTCATGGAGATCAAGACCAGGCGCGTCCACGTACTCGGCGTCACCGTCCATCCGAGTGGCGAGTGGGTGGCGCAACTCGCCCGGAATCTGCTGAGGGACCTGGGAGACAGAGCCGGGAGCTTCCGGTTCCTCATCCGGGATCGCGATTTCACGTTCACGGCCGCCTTCGACGCCGTCTTCGCCGGCAACGACACAGAGGTCATCCCGACGCCGCCGCAGAGCCAGCACTCGAACGCCTTCGCGGAGCGGTGGATACGCACAGTGCGCGCCGAATGCACCGACCGACTGCTCATCACCGGCGAACGGCACCTGCGGTCCGTCCTCGCCGAGTACGCCGAGCACTACAACACCGGCCGTGCCCACCGCGGTTTGGAGCTGAGGGCCCCGGGCGACGCACCCAACGTCATTCCGCTGCCTGCCACTGCCATTCGGCGCCGTCGAGTACTCGGCGGGCTGCTCAACGAGTACCACGCCGCATCGATCACGCCTTCCCGGTCGCCGAGGGAAACGCCCAGATCAGTGGCCTGATCGGAGTTTTGAAACCCTTCAGGGCAGGGGTGCTGCGGCTACTGCATTCGCGACCCCAGGCCGCCCTCAACGGTCCTCGCCGTGGCGCAGCACGTCGGCCAGCTGGTCCAGGTCCGCGTTGACGCCCTTCAGCATCCGCACCGTCTGGTGGTAGGCGGTCGGGCCCATACACGGGATCGCGGCCCGCAGCAGGTCGAAGCCGTCCATCAGCGGCTCGAGGGCCTCGAAGTACATCGCCTGGTGGACCAGCAGGACCGGGCTCTGCAGACCGGCCTCGATGAGCTCGGAGCACCTAGCGAGCAGCTCCGGGTCCGGCTGGGCCGCGCGCAGCGCGGGCAGGTAGAGCGGGAAGGCGAAGGCGTCCCGCAGCACCGCGTACGGGTCGACGAAGCGCTCGGTGCGGCCGTCGTTGTCGAACTCCAGCGACAGCTCCGACACCGGGCCCGCGCACTCGGGGACGACTTCCAGCATGGCGGTCAGCAGGGTCTCGCCGTCGACGATCTCAGTGATTTCGCGGGGCATCGCAGCTCCTCTGGTATGCCCGGGAGACCTTGATGTCCCAGGGAGAAATGAATGTGGCGGGTGGTGGCGCTCGGCCTGCTCCAGCGAGTCACCACCCGCGAGCCCGGGGCGGCTGGTGAGTTTTCCCGCCCGGCCGGATCGGTGGGTTTCCGATGGTGCCGCAGGTCGGGGGCCGGTGAGTGATGAGGATCCGCGAGATTGGCTCTGGTCGGAGTTCCGTGAAGCCTTGATCCTCATCACCGGCGTCCCCTTCAACCAACTCGCTGCAGTCGTTCCCACCGACTATCACCCCGCACGCGCCACCCTCACCCTCCGCGACCCCACCACTACCGAACTGTGCCACCTGACCGACGCCGCCGAGGGCTTGGCCGCCGTCATCCCGCAGTACCTCCCCGCCACCTGGCCGCCGGCACCGACGCCGCAGGTGAGGAGCCGCGGCCCTTCCGAGACTCCTGGGCGCCTTACCGGGCCAGGTGCACGTCAGCGCAACCTTATGGGTTCATTAGTGGATCTGGTTCAGGCCGGTTACGGGCGAGGGGCAACCCTACGATCAGTGCTGCCCGCCCGGGCCGGCCGCGAGAACCGGCCGACTTCGGTTCGCAGTCCGTCTGTACCGTCCCCGAGGCATACCGAGGGGGCATGCAATGGCATTTCCGCGATTCGCCGTAAAAGACCCTTGGATTCAGAACACCCATGACCTTGCCTTCTGACACAGTGCCGTCCCGTGGCACGGCTACTCCGTCCGACACCCCCGGTGTGCGGTGGCGGGTGTTCGCTGTGGCGTGCTCGGCGATGGCGCTCGCCATCGGCATCGTCCTGCTGTTCGCCCGGCCCGCCGCGGCCGAAGCCCCGATTCCGGGCTCCCCACTGGACGCGTACGACAGGCAGATGCTCTACGACATGGGTGTTCATCTGATCGCCCGGCTCTGCGCGATCATCTCCTACGTCCTGATGGTGGCCACCGTCGTCCTCGGCGTCGCGCTACGGATGCGCTACTTCCAGCGCCGTGTCAACCGGAGCACGGTCTACGGGGCCCACATGACCATCGCCGTCTCGGCACTCATCTTCGGAGCGCCTCACGGGATGACTTTCCGCTACCAGCTTGTCTGGCAGATCGGCACCGCCCACCTGGTCGTGCCCTTCACCGGCGGGCAGCAGCCGATATCGGTGGGGCTCGGAATCCTCGGCACCGAACTGGCCGTCGCCGCCGGATGCTCGGTGTGGCTGCAGCAGCGGCTCGGCGGCGTCGACGCCAGGCTGCTGCCGCGGACGCCCGTGATCAGCAACCGGATCCGCACCGTGCGCACGCTGGCCGACGCGTTCGCGATCCAGCAGGCCATGCGGACGGCGCGGACGCAGCACGTGGTGATCCTCGGCGGAGGCTTCGTGGGCCAAGGCAGGCCCGAGGGCATCGACAGACGTCACGTCCCCGCGACCGGGCGCCCCCGCGCCCGTCCACCCGGGAGCCGGCAGGTGCAACGCCGCACCTGCCCCGCCTCGCCGACAACCGAGCCACGTCCGACCTCCCCCCAGCCCCGTGCAGCCGCCGCACCCCTGGTGCGGGCGACCTGCCCGCCACGGGGCGACCAGACCTGAGGAGAACACCTTGACCGTGAGTTCCGCCGACTACGGACTGGGTCTGAGCACCTTGAGCGACGTCGAGCTCTCTGC
>NZ_JBSFGU010000122.1:0-3585 GCF_053596725.1 Kitasatospora sp. NPDC001660
CCTGACCGGCTGTGTCGAACCCCGCTTCCACCGCACCTCAGCAGTGGGGGAAGAAGGGTTGTCGCCACGCCCACGCCCCCTTGACCTGGGCCGCTGACCTGCCGAAACGGGCCGGGTCGCCGCAAGGGGCGTGGAGGTGGCGGCGGAGGTGCCGGTGGAGGCGGTGGTGGGCCGGTTGTCCCGGCCGGGCGAGACCTGCGCCGCACTGTCGGGCAGGTGATCGGCGTTCTGGTCGCCGTCGTCCGGGTCGGGCAGGGCGAGAGCGGTGGTGGGCATCGGATCGGCCTTCCATCAGGACGGGCCCGGACCGGCACGGTGGCCGGCCCCGGCACCCGGGCGCTCGCCCGGGTGCACTCGACGATCCACACGACCCCTTGACCAACGTCTTGCCCAGCGCCTTGTCCTGACCCTTGACCAGCCCTCTTGTCCTGCCCGATTTGCCCTGGTCAAGGGCCTTGTCCTCCTGGTTTGTCCGTGACCGGGATCACGGTGCGTGGGTCCGGCGGCGGGCCCGCCTTTCAACTGGTCTTCGGGCTCTTCTTCTGCCGGGATTGCTGGTTGGCGTACTGCTGGCGGGAGGCATCAGCGGCCCGCTGGGCACGATCAGCCTCAACGCGCACGCGCTCGTTGCCGAGCGGGTGCCGCTCCCACTCGCGCAGGGCGTCGGCCTTGCGCTGGTGCCGGTCGATCACCTCCGGCAGGTCGCCCGGGCCCGTGGTGACGACCCGCCGGAACTCGTCGCCGAGCGCGAGAAGCCGCTCGCGCAGCTCGGCCGGGAGCTCTGCCGGAATCCTGAGCGCTCCGATGGTGCCGACGATCCGCAGCGTGCCCCGCCCGGTCGAGACGATCTCCACCCGTTTCTCGACCACCTTCGTCTCCGGGCGCCGGTAGCCGGCGGTGTAGACGGGCAGTTGCTGGTCGAGCCCCGCACCCCTCAGCCCGGGCACGACGACCAGGCCCGCGTCCATCAGATCGCCCGCGATCTGTACCGCTTCCTTCACGCCGATCGGTCGGCCCGCAGGGCCCTGGAGTTCGGCGAGTTGCCGTACGGTCACCTGCCGCGCGGCAGCGGCCTGGCACGCCAGCCAGGCGAGCATGCGCGCCTCGATCAACGGCAGGCGGCCAACGGCGGCCGGCTCCGGTGCCTCACTGCGCGGCGCTCGCCGCCGGGGCGGAACGACAGTGGTCGTCAACAGGACTCCCTCAGGTCCGGGGTTCACGTCGGTCGTCTACGTGATCGGCTCCTGCGCCCTGTGGGATGAGCGGCCGGACCCGGCAGGTGGCTGGCACCGCCCGTCCGAGGGCGGTCGGGCGGGCCGGTGCCGGCACCGTGGGCCGCCCGGCGCAGGACCGCCGGGGCGGCGCCACGCGGCGTGGCGGGCATCAAGGTTTCCGCCGCAACGGTCCAGAGGCTGTCAAGGTATCCGGGCGCACCTTGATGCCCGGTTCGGCGGCAAACCGGCGGCCGGTCAGAGGTTCTGCAGGTACGCGGTGTGGACGGTGAAGGCGGCCTGCTCGGGGGTGTCGTGGAGCATCGCTTCCTGGGTGTTGATGTCGCCGATGAAGTAGCCCTCGTACACCGCCACCCACCGGTCGCCGATGCCGGCCAGGCCGCGCTCGACCCAGCCAACCTGATGGCCCTCACCCGTCACGAGGTAGACGTCGGGGTTGACCGTCCAGCCGGCCAGCGCCCACCAGTCGCCGAACCGTCCCGCATCGAGAGCGACGCGCACGTCACTCGGGGGCAGGCGGCGGTGCATCGGGTCGGCCGGGACGGGGACCTCGACAGGCGGTTGCTGCGGTGCGGACGCGGCCGCGGGCCGGGGCGCGGTCTGCTGCTGGGCGAGGCGCTGGTCGACGAGTTCGCGCAGCCGCTCACCTCCGGACGGGGTTTCGCCCCGGGGCGCAACGGGCGCCGTGACGGCGGGCCGCGCAGAAGGCGCTGTTTCCCCCCGGGGAGGAACCGGCACCGGAACGGCCTGCGGCCGGTCCAAGGCAGGGCCGGTCGGCGGGGGAGTTTCGCCGCGGGGAGCAACGGGCGCGGGCCGGTCCTCGAGGGCGGGGCCGCCGGTCGCCGGAGCCGGTACGGGCGCGGCCACCGACACCGGCTCGGCCGTGACCGGGGAGCCGCCGAACAAGGCCGCTGTTTCGCCCCGGGGCGAAACGAGGGGCTCCGGGGCGGCCTGGTCGGGGCTGGCGGCCTGAGTGGGGTGGGCGTCGAGCATCCGCTCGGCGAGCTCGCGGTGGCGCACGGCCAGGCCGTCGACGGCGCGCAGGAGGTCGACCAGGGCCTGGCGGGCAAGGGCGCCGTCGCCGTCGCGCTCCGCGCGCTCCAGCTGGAGGAGAAAGCGCTCGTCGTGCCGGCGCAGCGCCTCGCCGAGCTCCAGCAGCTCGGCGCCCTGGCCGTCAGCGGTGAGGTCGGCGGGCGACGGAGTTTCGCCCCGGGGGTTTTCGGCGGCCGCGGTGCGCGCCAGTTCCTGCTTCTCCTTCTCCCGGGCGCGGTCCGCTTTCGACGAGCAGGCCTTCGAGCAGTACTTCCGCGGGCGGCCCGTCCCGCTCGGCTCCATCTCCTTGCCGCACACCGTGCAGGTCGGCGCGCCGAACAGCATCGGCTCGGCCATCGCCTTTTGCCCCGGGGAGAAACTCATGCCGGGATGCTATCCCCGCACTGAGCTGGGGTTTTACCCCGGGGTGAAACCCCGCGCCCCGCAGCGGCCCGTCGCAGCAGCACATCACCGGCTGCGCAGCGCTGCAACCGCCCTTGCGCATGCGCAGCGGGCCCGGTCGTCGCTGCGCAGCCAGCATCGCCGGCGGCGTCGGCGGCGTCGGCGGCGTCGGCGGCAGAACCGACAAGCCGTGTCCGAGGCCTGCGGCGGCGGCCGTGCCTGCGACCCCGGTCGCACCGCCTCCTACCTGCGGTGGGGAGTTTCCGTCGCATCCTCTGCGCATCAAACTCACCGGCCTTGCGCAGCCGGCTGCACCGCGGGTCACAGCGTCACAGTCCGAGGCAGCCAGCGGTTGCGCGGCCGGTCGCAGTCGCAGCGCGTTGGCTGCGCGGGCCGTCGCAGTCGCAGCAGCAGCGTGTAGCAAGGGTCGCCTTGCTACACGGAGAGCAGCAGCACGCCCGGGTGCAGCAAGAGCCGCCTTGCTGCACCTGCTGCTGCCCGTGACCGGCCGGGCCCGGCGGCGGTTGCACCGGTATGACGACGACTCCGCCTTCCGCGCGGCCCTGGCTGCCGCTGCCCTCCTCGCTCGACGCGGACCCCTGCACGTTTCGCCAGGGGCCCGACCTGGCGGACGCGCTGGGCGCAGCCGAGCGGGACGCCCTCGCTCAGGCCTCGGTCACCGGCCAGCGCGCCGCCGACTGGATCCGCTTTCTCGCCGCCCGCAGCAGCACGCCGAAAACCGGCAGGTCCTGGGGCGGTACGCCGAGGCCGTCGAGCAGGTGCTGCGCCGCGAGATCATCCCTGGCAGCGACGGCGAGCTGACCGAGGAGCTGCGCTACACCCTGGACGCCTACGTGCTGCTGGGCAGCGTCCAGAGCGAACACCGGCCCGAGTTGACCGACGGGGAACGGGTCGCGCT
>NZ_JBSFGU010000123.1:0-3549 GCF_053596725.1 Kitasatospora sp. NPDC001660
CAGCAGCCTCGGCTACCGCAGTCCCGCCGAATACGAGACCGCCCTGGCGGCCTGACCACCACACCAACGGTGTCCGTCAAAGCGGAGCAAGCTCACTGGTCGGCGGCATTGGCTGGGAGAGGGCGACGTTCTCCCAGTGTGCATCGCCCTTCTTCCCGGGGGCAGCTACTCGGTGGCGCACAAGCGCGACCCGGCCAAGATGCTGCTGGAAACGACCAACGCTGATGAGGCGGTGGCGACGACTGTAACGGCGCTCCAGGAGTACCTCCAGCCATAGAGGCACGTCGACTGTCGGCAGCGTGAGGCTTGCGGCGCGCGCTCACGGACTCACGCGTCGACGGCTTGACTCGGTCATTGAGACTCCTTGCCATCCGGTGCATCCGCGACCTCTCGGCCCGCAGGTCGAGGGAGGACTACGACTCCGAGATGGTCAGGACCCTCAACCCGGGGTCCGGCATGCCCATAGGGAACCAGGAGGAATCCGGAGGGATAACTACTCGATGCTCAAACCACCTGAAACAGGGAACGTTCGACCTTCTCCTGGGACGTCACGGTGCCTCTCCACGACCGCCGTCCCCATGGGGAAACGCGGCGCCCTGGTGCCGTCTCCATGGCTCTTCCCCGGCGGCCAACCCGGACGGCCGATCAGCACCACACAGCTGACACAACGCCTCAACCAGCTCGGGATCCGCCCCAACCAGGCCCGCAGCACCGCCCTCTTCCAGCTCGCCACCGAGATCCCCGCCGCGATCCTCGCCCGCGCCCTGGGCATCCACACCGACGTCGCCGTCGCCTGGCAACGTCTCTCCGCAGGCGACTGGGCCACCTACGCCGCCGAAGTCAGCCGGCGCACGACGAGATCCTGACTCCGGGGTGGGTGTCAGACCCTTCTGGCATCCTCCGCCCCATGCCGAATGACACCACCCTCTGCCTTGTCCAGATAGCCAATCCGCACGACGTCGCTCCTGAACTCCGGCAAGAGTTGATCGGCTGCTGGATCGCGGTCACCAACACCGGCGGCGCCGCGGGATTCCCGTTCCCTCCGGTCAACCAAGACGACGTCGCGCCCGTCGCGGACAAACTCCTCAGCCGTCTCGACCCGCAACAGAGTCGACTCCTCATCGCCAAGGTCGACGGTGTCCTTGCCGGATGGGTCATCCTCAACCGCGACCCCTACCGACTCGTCGGGCACTGGGGCACCATCCACCACCTTCAGACCCACCCCGCCTTCCGAGGCCGCGGCATCGGATCTGCTCTCGTCCGCGATCTCCAGAAGATCGCCCGCGACGAGCTTGGCCTGGAACAACTGCATCTGGCAGCCCGAGGCGGCGAGGGCCTGGAGGACTTCTACGGGCGGCTCGGATGGCGCGAGATCGGACGCTGGCCCGACGCCCTCCGGCTCGCACCCCACGACACCCGCGACGAAGTCCTCATGATCCTCGCACCGCTCTGACCGCAGGGGCATTCGGACAGTTCCAATACCCGACGTCACCATTAGCGATCTACCCGGAGGACGTGATCTCCCATCACCGGGCCTTCATCGCGCGCCGCAGAAGCGATCGGCCCAGCGAGGAATATCGCGAGCTCACCGCCACCGAGTGGAACGAGTTCCTGGCCCACTTCGAACTCCGCAAGGTCGCCCTGGGAACCTGCGGCCGCGACTACGCGACCCCGTGCCAGCATGAAAACGCCTGTGTCAGATGTCCCCTACTGCTCGTGGACCCGGCCCAGATGCCACGTCTCCAGGAGATCCACGCCAACCTCGTCGACCGCCTCCAGGGGGCCCGGGACCAGGGCTGGCTTGGCGAGGTCGCCGCCATCGAGACCACCATGGCCGCCGCAGCGCAAAAGCTGGAGGCCATGCGCGAGCGTGCAGCGCAACCGTCCACCGTCCACCTCGGCATGCCCGACTTCCGCCGGAATGCCGGACGAAGCAGCGCCGAGCCCGAAACCCCACCAACCGCGGCAGGCCCATTGTGAGTCGACCGCGCATCCGAGACGGTTGCCGCCACGAGATCAAGTCTTGCGCAGGAAATCCCGCCAGAACGAGACGGTCGCCTGCGGGCGCCAGTCGTCGGGGGTGTGGGCGTCGAAATCGTCGAACTCGTGGTTGACGTAGTCGACCAGGTCAGTGCCGTAACAGATGATGTCGGTGCCCCACACTGAGAGAACCGGGTGACCATGGGAGCCATGGCCGGCAGGCAGAAACCGATGCCCGTAGATGGGAACGAGCTTGGGGACCCGAGCAAGCAGCACCTGAGCTTGCTGAAGGGCCTCGTCGGCATCCTCCGGCCGTTGCCCCCAACTCGGATGCCAGTAGCCGCGTCGGACCGACAGGGCAACGCCCTCCACCGGCCACTCAAGCCGCTCTCGGAGCCCTTGGGGGTCGCCGTGGCGCCAGTCCGGCCACGGGTTCTCCCACGTGTCCCCCTCTTCGGGCGGCTGACTGACCGGCAAGCCCGACGCCAGGAAAGCCCGGTGGTCGTCGGCAAACTCAAAGCCGTACTCCTGCTCAATACGCTGGAGCTCGCTCTCGCTCAGCCCCGGAGCTATCTCGCAGCAGTCCGCAACAGCGAGAAGGCGCGCTGCTTCGATCCCCAACTTCATCCCATCCGGCTTCATCACGCTGGAACAGTACTGGTCCCGCCATCTGAGCTCGAACAGTTTTCGAAGATCACCTGGCTGCAGCCGGAGCCCGCCTGACGCGAGATGAGCTCAGGCACGCGGCGGCAGAACCTCGATCACAGTGGCCGTTCCGGAAGCAGGTCGGGCTTCGTACATGGTGATCACATCGCCGCACTTCAGGTGCCTCCACTGCTCGGGGCTCAGAGGAGCCAGCCGAACGTCGGCGGTCTCTCCCGGGCCGAGCTCCTGCGCAAACTCCACCCACAACCGGGCGATGTTCAGTTCTCGCTCCCCGCTGGCGGTGCGGTTGCCGATGTCCCACATCGGCCGGAGCCGCCCGTCTGCGGCAAAGGCAGTCCGGCGTCGGCCCTCCTCCGCACCCACCAGGCTCAGGGTGGCCCGGATGGTGCCGTGTCGAACTTCCCAGCCCCGCCACTCGCACCAACGCCGGCTGCGGTCGAGCATCATCTGACGAGCGGCCTCGGCGAGGAGTTCCCAGAAGTCAACGGACACGGGGTGGACATCCCCGATCTCGATGAGAACGCCGAGCACCATCTCCCACTCCTGGCGCACGATGTCCTCGCGCACATCCCCGGCCGTCTGTCCGTTCTCTGCCGCCGCGTCCTGCGGCAGCAGATCGACGGCCTGCCGAAGGAGTGTGAACGCGTCATCCATGTGCTGCATTCTCCCCCGTCTCCGGACGCCGGTTGAACGGCGACCAGTCCGACCGGAGTTGGCGGCGCGACACGCCCAATGCTCACTGGCGCCGAGATTTTTGCCCACTACTTTGAGCAACCCGACTGCGATCCGACCCCACCAGGCTGTCTGGACTAGTAGGGCTTGGTCAGGTTCGTATGGGTGTGGGTATGTCGCGGTGGCAGGTCGGACACTGGCCGGCCCAGGTGGCGAGGATCAACTGCAACT
>NZ_JBSFGU010000124.1:0-3434 GCF_053596725.1 Kitasatospora sp. NPDC001660
GCTGGTCATGGTGGAGACGCCTCAGCCAGACCCGGGCCCGCCTCAGCCACTACAAACGCCGAGGCCACACCCCATAACTGTGATTGCAGTACTAGGTCCACTCGCCACTGGACCTGACGAATGGCAGCGATCAGCATCGCCAGGACAACGCCCGGATCCATGTGCTTGGCCTCGACTCCGTCGAAGACAGGGGGCTTTTCGGCGAGCGGGGACCCGCCGTCCGTCCGCTCAAGCGCCTGTACAACCGATGCCGCATCCACCGCGCGGAAGTAGTCAGTCAGAACACCCACTGCTTTCCCCTCAGACTCGAGTTCGTCGACAGGCAGTAGATCAGGCGCCACCCACAGCACGGGGGCAGGAGCAGTCTCCGTTCGAAGCACCAGAGGCGAACCACATCAACTGAGACGATCAGCGTGGGGCCACGCGGATCAGCCCTGACCAGCTGGGATTCCGGCTCCGAACTCGTCTCAACCGATCCGGTCGCGAGGAACTGTCAATACCTGTGGACTGGCGATCTATTTCAGGCTCCGGCGACGCCGTGGTCGCTGGTTGCGAGTAGTTGGCGGAGCCGTCGGATCTCGGCGATCAGACGTGGAACGTTCTGGCGGGCGTCGGCGATGAACTGGGCGTTCTCGTCCCAGCGTTCATCGGCGATATCGACATAGCGGGGCTGCTGGACGAGGGTGGCAGCCACGATCTCGTGGTGGCCGAAGTCGGGCGAGCGTTCGCCAGCTCCGGTGTCGGGGACGGTGCTGATCGCGACCAGGCTCATCGCGAAGTCGTCGTCGAGCTGACGCACATGCCAAGGGCCCGGGGTTGCAGCGTCTGCCAGCGCCTCGATCTCGGCAAGCTCTTCGTCGGTCATCGGTTCGTGGGTGTCCATCAGGCGGCGAGCTCCTCGCGTTCGGCCAGGCGTCCTTTGCTGAACGGTGCGCCGGCGCGAACGAGTGGGACGAGGTGGGCGCCGTTGACGGCCCGCCAGTGGGCCTGAGCCGACTCGACGAGCTTAAACACCATGGCGAGCCCCGCCGCGCGGGAGCCGGCGCCTTTCACCTTGAAACGCCGAGGTCAGTAACCGACGCGGAGAGGGCCGCGCGGGAGCGGATCCGGCAGCAGGCCGTCGAACGCTCCGAGGCAGGCGAGAAGAACCGGGAGATCGCGGCCGCGCTGCGGGTGAGCGTGCGTTCGGTTGAGCGCTGGCGTCGGCAGTGGCGCGAGAGCGGTGCGGCAGGAGTCGCCTCGAAGGGCTCGCCCGATCGCCCGAAGCTGTCCGATGCCCAGATCACTTGGCTTGAGCGGGAGTTGGAGCGTGGGTTGCTGGTCCATGGCTGGGAGGACCAGCGGTGGACTCTGGCGCGGGTGAAGACATTGATTGGCCGGCTGTTCCATGTCTCCTACACGGCGAAGGGCACGTGGGTGCTGCTCAGGCGGCACGGCTGGTCCTGGCAGCAGCCAGCCCGCCGGGCGATCGAGCGCGACGACGCGGCCGTCGAGTTGTGGAGGCCTGCGCGCGAGGTCGGCGAACCGACATCAGGACCCGGGTTCGCGCCGGCTCCAAGCTCGTTCGCGTCCGGCTGTTTCCGGGAAACAGGCCCCGGCGGGGCGGTCGCTCTGGCATGCTCACCCGCTTATGCCGCCCGGAGCAACGAGCGGCCCCGGAAGGCGACCGATCGATGCGTCGTCGCTGATCGGGCACCGGCTTCCAGCTTCGTGCGGTTGGTGACCGCTCAGTTCGTCATCGACGTCGGCGCTCACTGATCAGGCTGCGTCGGCGTCCCGGTCGATGGCGGCGAGGCGGTTCTTCAGCCGATAGCTGGGGCCGTTGATGGAGATCACTTCGCAGTGATGGAGGAGCCGGTCGAGGATGGCGGTGGCCAGTGTCGACCGCCTCACCTTCGGCGGCAACATCATCAAGACCGGCACCGACTCCTACCGCCTCGCGCAGACCAGGGCCCAAGTCGAACGCGCCAGCAGCTGATCACCAGCGGTGGAACTACCGCACTGTTCCACACTCATCGATGAACACCGGCGGCGGCAGCGGAGGGGTGCTTACGGGGTAAGCACCCCTCCGCTGGTCGCCACGGGTCAGTCTTCGGGGTGTTGTTGTGCGCTGCGGATGATGTGGGACCAGGTGCCCGGGGTTCCGCCGTGTTCGTGGGCCAGCCGGCCGGCGAGTCGGGTCGCGGGAATTTCGGGGTTGGCCTTGATTGCGGCGCGGGCCTGGTCGAGACGGGGGTCGCCGTCGTACGGGTAGCGGGGGTCCGGCTTGGTCGTTCCCTTGGCCGGGCGGCCTCCTCCGCGCTCTCGGCGCTCGGCGTACGTCCAGATGTCGCCGCGCCGGTACTTTCGCTTGACGAAGCCCTTGGCCGTCGTCGTCTCCTCGACCGGTGCCGGCCAGTGCTTCGGCGGCATCGCCGGGTACTTCGTGATGTTGGCCGGTTCCATGCCCAGCACCCGGGCGGCCTCGGAGAGCGAGATGAGGTCCTCGGCGTTCCCGCTGCGGTCGACGGTCGTGCGCCACCGCTGGTTCGCCTTGTAGCCCTGGTACCAGGTGTCCCAGGTTTTCGGGTTCCAGTACATGGTGTTGCCGATGGTCTTCTCCGGCTCGGGGTGCTGGTTGTTCTCCCGGTCGCTCCACAGGAATGCGAGGGTGCTCAGGCCCACGCCGGTACGGTTTCGCAGGTCCGCGCGGCTCTCCAGCGCGGCGACGTCGGCGTGACGCTCGTGCCTGTGACGCTCGTACCACTGGTGCCAGTCGGCGGCATACCAGACCAGCGCGCGGCTGATCGTGCCCGCGGCCTCGGGGTGGCCGTTGTGCTCGCGCTCCCGGTACAGCTTCTCCAGGTGGCTGATGCTGATTTCGTACTTGTCGGCGAGCTCCTTGCGGGTCAGTACGGGGCGTCCGTTCAGTGTGGCCATGGGGGTGTTCTCCGTGATCCGTGTGTCCCGGGGCGGGGCCGTGCCGGTCATCGTCGGCTCCCTCCCGCGGTGGTCGTGGTGGTGGGCCGGCTGCGGTGGTAGCGCCCCGCCGGTCTCGCCGAGTGCGTGCTCGGCGTCGATCTCCGCACCGCTCGTGACGTTGCGGCCCTGGGTCTGCTGCGGCGTGTGTTTCCGCTGCACCGCGCCGGCCCGGTCGGTCTCGTGGCCGTTGTGATGTCGCTGTTCTTGATCGCCGGTGCCCGGTCCGGAGCACTGTGCCCTGCTCGTCGGTGAGCGGGATGAGCCGGGTACCGCCGGTGCCGGGAAGTGGAGCCGTCCTGAATACGGTGGGCCGTGGCGGGGTCGGCTCCGGCCTGGTCGTCAGCGCGGGGTCGGGGGCGGGGGCGTGTCGGGCCCTGCGTCGTCTACCATGATGTGCAGATGCCTTCCTGGATATGGGCTTGTTGAAGGGCCTGGGCACAGGGAGGCATTAGGACGGCCGGTACTACTGCTAT
>NZ_JBSFGU010000125.1:0-2916 GCF_053596725.1 Kitasatospora sp. NPDC001660
GTCGGCGTACGCGCACCAGGACGTGCCGTTCGAGCACCTGGTGGAGGTGCTGAACCCGTCCCGGTCGCTGTCGCACCACCCGCTGTTCCAGACCGGGCTGGTCGTGCAGAACGCCCCGGGCGGCGACTTCGACCTCCCCGGCCTCCGGGTCTCCGGGGTGGCCGTGACCACCGGCACCTCGCGGCTCGACCTGACCTTCGGCCTCGCGGAGGAACACGGCAGCGACGGCGCGCCGGCGGGAATCAGCGGTGCCGTCGAGTACAGCACCGACCTGTTCGACCGTTCGACGGTCGAGTCGTTGGTCGCCCGGTGGACCAGGCTGCTGGCCGCGGTCGTCGCCGCTCCTGACCGGCCGATCGGCGGGATCGACCTGCTGTCCGGCGAGGAGCGCCGCGAGCTGCTGCCCGCGGCCGAGGGCGGGGCGGCTCCGGTGAGCCTGCCGGAGCTGTTCGCGGTGCAGGTGGCGGCGACGCCGGAGGCGGTTGCGCTGGTGTGCGGTGACGTCGAGTTGACGTACCGCGAGCTGAACGCCCGGGCGAACCGGTTCGCGCATGCGTTGATCGCCAGGGGCGTGGGTCCGGAGCAGGTCGTGGCGGTGGCGTTGCCGCGGTCGGTGGAGTCGGTGGTGGCCGTCCTGGGTGTGCTGAAGGTCGGGGCCGCGTACCTGCCGGTGGATCCGGCGTACCCGCAGGCGCGGATCGCGTTCATGCTGGAGGACGCTTGTCCGTCGGTGGTGGTCGATGATCCGGCGCTGGTGGCCGAGGGGGACTGGCCGGACACCGACCCGGGCGTCGTGCTCGACGTCCGGCATCCGGCCTACGTGATCTACACCTCGGGCTCGACCGGCCGCCCCAAGGGGGTCGTGGTCAGCCACACGGGCGTGTCGGGCCTGGTGGCGGCGCAGGTCGAGCGGCTCGGCGTCGACGCCGACAGCCGGGTGCTCCAGTGCGCCTCGCCCAGCTTCGACGCGTCCTTCTGGGACCTCTGCAGCGCCCTGCTCACCGGTGCCGCCCTCGTCCTGGCCCGGTCCGAGGCACCACTGGAGGCCCTGACGGACCGCCGGCTCGATGTCACCCACGTGACGCTGCCGCCCTCGGCCCTGGCCGCGCTGGACGGCACCGACCTCGCGGCCGGCACCCTGGTGGTGGCGGGCGAGGCCTGTGCGCCGGAGCTGGTGGCCCGTTGGGCGCCCGGACGGCGGATGATCAACGCGTACGGTCCGACCGAGACGACGGTGTGCGCGACCATGAGCGACCCGCTGTCGCCGGGGTCCGGTGTGCCACCGATCGGCCGACCGGTCGCGGGCTTCCGGGTGTACGTGCTGGACGAGCGGCTGCGCGTCGTGCCGCCGGGGGTGACGGGGGAGCTGTACGTCGCCGGTCCGGGTCTGGCGCGCGGGTACCTCAACCGGCCCGGACTCACCGCCGGGCGGTTCCTAGCCTGCCCGTTCGGCCCGGACGGCGAGCGCATGTACCGCACCGGCGACCTGGTACGGCGTCGGGCCGACGGCGAGCTGGAGTACGTCGGCCGGGCGGACGACCAGGTGAAGGTGCGCGGCTTCCGCGTCGAACTCGGCGAGATCGAGGCGGTGCTGGCCGGGCACCCGGCCGTCTCCCGGGCCGCCGTCCTCGCCCGGGACGACCGGCTCGTCGGCTACGTGGCGGCACGTCCCGACGGGGTCGTCCGCCCCGCGGAACTGGCGGCGCACCTGCGCGCCCGCCTGCCCGACTACCTGGTGCCGGCCGTCTTCACGGTGCTGGACGCGCTGCCGCTGACGCCGAACGGGAAGCTGGACCGGGCGGCGCTGCCCGCACCCGAAGCCGGTGGCGCCGGGAGCGGCCGGGCGCCGCGCACACCGCAGGAGCAGATCCTGTGCGAGCTGTTCGCCGAGGTGCTGGGCGTGCCGCGGGTCGGGGTCGACGACGACTTCTTCGACCTGGGTGGGCACTCGCTGCTCGCCACCCGGCTGGCCGCCCGGGTGCGTTCGGTGCTCGGCGTGGAGCTCGGGCTGCGCGCGCTCTTCCAGGCGCCCACGGTGGCGGGCCTGGCCGAGTCGCTGGTCGAGGCCGGCCGCGCCCGTCCGGCGTTGACCGTGCAGGAGCGGCCCGAGGCCGTGCCGCTGTCCTTCGCCCAGCGCCGGCTCTGGTTCCTGCACCGCATGGACGGCACCGCCGCGACGTACCACATCCCGCTGGCGCTCCAGCTGACCGGGACGCTCGACCGGGCGGCGCTGGACGAGGCGCTGGCCGACGTGGTGGCCCGGCACGAGAGCCTGCGGACGGTGTTCCCGGAGGTCGACGGCGTACCGTGCCAGCGCGTGCTGGACCCGGCTGCGGCCCGGCCCCGGGCCCGGCTGACCGAGGTGTCGCAGGCCGAACTGCCGGAGAGTCTCGCCGAGTCCGCCCGGCAGCCCTTCGACCTGGCGGCGGAAGCACCGCTGCGGGCGGAGCTGTTCGCGGTCGCGCCGGACGAGCACGTGCTGCTGCTGGTCATGCACCACATCGCCGGCGACGGCTGGTCCACCGGTCCGCTGGCCCGCGACCTGGCCGAGGCGTACGCCGCCCGGAGCGAGGGCCGCGCGCCGCGCTGGTCGGACCTGCCGGTGCAGTACGCCGACTACACGCTGTGGCAGCGTGACCTGCTCGGCGACGCCGCCGACCCCGAGAGCAGGTTCGCCGAGCAGCTCGACTACTGGAAGCGCCAGCTGTCCGACCTGCCGGAGCTGCTCCAGCTGCCCGCCGACCGGCCGCGGCCGGCCGTCGCCGGCTGGCGCGGGGACCACGTCGGCCTGGAGCTGGGCCCCGAACTGCACGCCGCTCTGGTGGAGTTGGCGCGACGCACCGGCACCAGCCTGTTCATGGTGCTCCAGGCGGGCCTCGCCGCGCTGTACACGCGGTTGGGCGCGGGGACGGACAT
>NZ_JBSFGU010000126.1:0-2555 GCF_053596725.1 Kitasatospora sp. NPDC001660
GCCTGGGCGTACGCGGTCTGGTTCAGCAACTCCGCGTCCTCACCCCACACCACCTCACGTACGGGAAGCTCCATCGCCGCGCACACCGCGTCGAAAGCCCCCGCGAACACCGGGAAGCGCGCGTACAACTCCCGGCCCATACCCAGCCGTTGCGACCCCTGCCCCGAGAACAGGAATGCGAGCCGCCCGCTCGTCGCGACACCGGTCGGCGCCTCGCCGTCCGCCACCGCCCGCAGGCCGGCCAGGAGTTGCTCCGTCCCGTCGCCGACCACGGCCGCGCGGTGTTCGAGCGCGGCGCGGGTCGTCGCCAGCGAGTACGCGACGTCCATCGGACGGGCGTCGGCGTCGGCCGCGAGCAGCCGCTCGGCCTGCGCGCGCAGGGCCTCCGGGGTCGCGGCGGACAGCAGCCACGGGACGATCCCGGGCTCGCCGTGCGCCTCGGTGGACGCCGTCTGCGCCGGTGCGGCCGGGGCCTCCTCGACGATCACGTGGGCGTTGGTGCCGCTGATCCCGAACGAGGACACGCCCGCCCGGCGCGGACGGTCGCCCGGGGCCCACGCCCGACGCTCGGTCAGGAGCCGGACGGCCCCCTCCGACCAGTCCACCTTCTCGCTCGGCTCGTCGACGTGCAGCGTCGAGGGCAGCTCGGCGTTGTGCATCGCGAGCACCATCTTGATCACGCCGGCGACACCGGCCGCGGCCTGGGTGTGGCCGAGGTTCGACTTCACCGAGCCCAGCCACAGCGGCCGGTCCCCCGGGCGGTCCTGGCCGTAGGTGGCGAGGAGGGCCTGCGCCTCGATCGGGTCGCCCAGGGTCGTGCCCGTGCCGTGCGCCTCGACCACGTCGACCTGGTCGGCGCCGAGGCGCGCGTTGGCGAGCGCCTGCCGGATCACCCGCTGCTGCGACGGACCGTTCGGCGCCGTCAGACCGTTCGACGCGCCGTCCTGGTTGACGGCGCTGCCACGGACGAGCGCCAGCACCGGGTGCCCGTTGCGCAGCGCGTCCGACAGCCGCTCGACGACCAGGAAGCCCGCGCCCTCGGCGAAGCCCGTGCCGTCGGCGGCGGACGCGAAGGACTTGCACCGCCCGTCGGGGGCGAGTGCGCCCTGCCGGCCGAACTCGGCGAACACGCCCGGCGTGGCCATGACCGTCACGCCGCCGGTGATCGCGAGCGAGCAGTCGCCCTGCCGCAGCGCCTGGACGGCCAGGTGCAGCGCGACCAGCGAGGAGGAGCAGGCGGTGTCCACCGCGACCGCCGGACCCTCCAGGCCGAGCTTGTACGAGACGCGGCCGGCCACGACGCTGCCGTTGCCGTCGCTGCCCGGGTAGTCGTGGTACATCACGCCGGTGAAGACGCCGGTGCGGGTGCCGCGCAGGCCGGTCGGGTCGATGCCGGCGCGCTCCAGGGCCTCCCAGGAGAGCTCCAGCGTGAGCCGTTGCTGCGGGTCCATCGCGAGGGCCTCGCGCGGGGAGATCCCGAAGAAGTCGGGGTCGAACTCGGCGGCGCCGTCGAGGAATCCGCCCTCGCGGGTGTAGTAGGAGTCCTCGGTGCGAAGGGCGGAGAGGTCCCATCCGCGGTCGGCGGGGAACGGGGAGATCGCGTCCGCGCCGGACGTCACCAGGCGCCACAGCTCCTCGGGCGTGGTCACCCCGCCCGGGTAGCGACAGGCCATGCCGACGATCGCGATCGGGTCGTGGCGGACCTCGGTCGGCGTCCCGGGGAGGTCCGTCGCCGTCGGGTCGACGGGACGGACCCGGTCGTCCGCCAGGTCGAGCAGGGCGTCGACCAGGCCCGCGTCACGGAGCCGCCGGGTCGGGATCGACTGCAACGCGGCGCGCAGGTCGGCCTCGGCGAGGGACGCCTCGCCGCTCGCGGCCGCGGTCCGCGCGCCCAGCTCGGTGACGATGTGGTCCGTCACGGCCTCGGCGTTGGGGTGGTCGAAGGCAAGGGTCGCGGGCAGGCGCAGGCCGGTGAGGATGTTGAGCTGGTTGCGCAGGTCGGTCGCGGCGAGGGAGTCGAAGCCGAGCTCCTGGAACGCCCGGTCCGGCCCGATCGCGTCGCCCGACTCGTGGCCGAGCAGACCGGCCACCCGGGCCCGGACGAGTTCGAGGACGGTCCGCCGCTGCTCCGCCTCCGTCAGCCCGGCGAGCCGGGCGGCGAGACCGCCGGCCGGTGCGGCCGACGCCGGGGCATGAGCCGCCGTGCGGCGGGCTGCCGGGACGAGGGCGCGCAGGAGCGCGGGGACCTCGTCGGTGCGGGCGCGCAGGGCGGCGACGTCGACCCGGATCGGGACGACCGCCGCGCGCTCGCTGCGCAGGGCGGTGGCGAACAGCGCCAGACCGGCCTCGCGGGTGAGCGGCGGGACGCCCTGGGCGGCCATGCGGTTGCGGTTGAGCTCCAGGAGGTGCTCGCCCAGGCCGGCGCCGACGTCCCAGAGGCCGTAGGCCATCGAGGTGGCCGGCAGGCCGGCGGCACGGCGGTGGGCGGCGAGGGCGTCGAGGAAGACGTTCGCGGCGGCGTAGTTGCCCTGGCCGGCGGTCAGGACGAGACCGCC
>NZ_JBSFGU010000127.1:0-2534 GCF_053596725.1 Kitasatospora sp. NPDC001660
CGGGCCGAAACTGTGCCACAGTGGCACAGTTTCGGCCCGGCGCCCGCGTGATGACCGATCGCAGGTGGACCTCACCCCACCACCCAGTCACAGGGACCACCTCAGGACACCGCAGCCGCCACGAACCCACCCCCCCGGCCAGGCGCGGCACCAGCCGAGCGACGACCACCCGCAGCACCGCCACGTCCCCCGCCGTGCACGCAGATGCAACGAATGTGGGCCCCAGGACAGGTAATCCACGGTGCAGTGACGAATTCGCCGGAGCGTGGACCCACCGATTTTGTGTGGAGTGAAAACGCGAGAATGTAACCCCGCCCGCGATCAGCCCTCCCGGCCTACCGAGACGGAACTCATCCGCGTATCCGGCTGCGCTTCTACCTGCGCTTCTACTTGCGTATCTGGTTGCGCTTCTACCTGCGTATAGGCCCCTACTCCACCGCGCCCACCGCCCGCCGCCGGCGCCGCCAGGGCGAGTCGTTCCGGCGGGGGTTCGGTACGGGGTTCGGCACGGGTATCCGCAGCTCAGGGCCGGTACGGGGGTCGGTACGCAGGACGGGCCCCGCCCCCGCCGCCCGCCCGTCCGCCCAGCTCAGGGCCGGTGAGATCGGGAACTCACCACCCCGACTTACCTCTCTGGGGCCCTGCTGCCGGGGTGTGGGGTGGGCGGTGGCTGATCGGGCCCGAGGTTCGGCTGGTGGACGCTGCGCTGCGCCTCCTTCTTCCTCGCGTCCGGCTGGTGCCGGCCGCGCGTGGTGATGGGCGGCTCTACAGCGGCGCTACCGGCCTCTAGGGCCCCAGGCGCCAGGCTGCCGCGTAGAGCGGCCGTAGCGGCCCCGTAGAGCCCGTAGAAGGCCGCCACCAGGGGCGTAGCGCCGTAGAGCCCGTAGAGCGGTGAGGCCGCCCAGACGCTCCGCGGGCCGCTCGCGCCGCCGGAGACATGCGGATGCCGACGCGGGCGCCCCGCCAGCTGCGAGGGCTCTGAGCTTGTCGTTTTAACCAGTTGCCTCAGCTCAGTGGCACCAGCTGTGCGCGATGCCTGTGACTCGTTGGCTCAGCGAAGATGCGCTCGCTCGTCGACACGGTGGGTCGGGGTGCCCAGGAACACCTCGGGCGACGCGGGGCCGTAGGCGATGTTGAACGTGTCGAGGCGGTAGGACCAGGGCCCGCCCCAGGTTCCTACGAACCGGAAGTTGATCTGCCACTGCAGCCATTGCCCGGGAGCGAGTTGGACGGCGGGTGGACGCCGGTTGCGCCGGGGCATGCTGAAGATCGTCGTTTCCGGCCGGTGCACTCGCAGCTGGCCGTCCGACTCCCTGAGCACCAGCCCGGGGTCTGACAGGTCCTGCACGCTCATGTGCGGCACGAAGGAGTCTGACTCCCGCATGGAGACATCGTGCAGACCGGATGTGATGTCGATGGGCAGCCTGAACGCGACGGGGGCTGCGTTGCGTGTCGTGGCCTCGGCACCGCCCCGCGACGCCTTGGTCCACGACGTGCGCACGCGCTGGACGATGACTCTCATGGATTGATCATCGGGCAGTCAGCTGCTCCGTGGCCACCGTGTTTGTGTCGGCTGTCGTCGGGCTTGCTCTCCGAGGCTTGGTTCCCTGCCAGTGGTGGGCAGGGCGGGCGTATGCCTCGCCGGTGGTGAGCACTCTGCCGACGTCGTAGCGGGGTGCCTGGCACCGGTTCTTGGATCCGGGCGGTCGGCCGGGGCCGGGCTGGGTGGGTTTCGGTGCACGTGCTGGTGAGGGGGTCTTCGTGTGGAGGTTCCTGAACCCGCGCCGGACGCGGGCGGGGGTGAGCGTGTTCGGTTCCGCCGGCCGCTCCCATGGCCGGCGAAGGTCGGCGACGTGCGGGCGGGCGAGGCGGAGCTGGGTGTGGGCAGGCTCGCTGCTCCGGGTCGCCGTCCGGGTCGGGGAATCCCCCGGGGGCGCTTTCCCATTTTTGCCCGGGGTGGGCATGGGGGTTGTGGCAGGATTTTCTGACGGGCGGTTTCTGATACGCGCGGTTCCGGGAATTCAGACCCGACCCACGGCCGGTCCGGTGCCCGAATCCCCGGGCCACTCCCCGGAGGTGAAGGACCGGGATGGGGACCCCCGTTCCGGCAGGATCGTCTGACGCTCGACAACTGATACAGGGGGTGGGGTGGGACTCCTGTCCCTACACAGCGCATCAGCTGATGCACCCCCACCCGGACCCCCATCGACCCCCATTACGGTCAGTCACCCCCGCCCGTCCGGGGCCGGTCCCACCCCCGCACCCTCCTCCCGGCCAGCCTGCCCCGGAGCGCAGCGGAGGGGCTTTCACCTGGGCTGTAGCGGAGCGGAAGCCCAGGTGGGGGCATGGAGCGGAGCGGAGTGCCCCAGGCCTCGCGCAGCGAGGCCGCCTGACCGAAGGTCAGGCCGCGGACACGCGGAGCGGGTCCGCCGACCGGCCGAAGCGCACGCACGCGCATCGTACTACGTACGCCGTACGTATCTAAGATGGGAGACCGAGGTGATCTTCAGTGCCGTCCAGCAAGACCCCCAGCA
>NZ_JBSFGU010000128.1:0-2525 GCF_053596725.1 Kitasatospora sp. NPDC001660
CCGCCTCGAAGACCCCGACCAGACCACCCGCGACGCGGCCGGCGCGGTCCTCGCCCACCTGCACGCCGCACTGGCCAGCGCCGCCCCACGCCCCGCCGAGAACCGGCCGGCTGAACCCGAGCTCGGCCGACGCCGCCCGCCCGCTTAGTACTGCAATCACAGTGATGGGGTCTGGCCTCGGCGTTTGTAGTGACTGTGGCGTGCGCGCATCTGGCTTCGCCGTCTCCACCATGACCAGCGCAGATGGTGTGTCGGGGTGAGGTTTTGCGGGCGTAAGAGGAAGCCGATGAGGCGGCGGATCTCCGCGACGGATAGAGGTATCAGGCCGGTTTGTCCGAGATCGTCGCCCCCTTTGACAGCTCTTGTGTGCGGATGGCGGTCAGGGCGGCGAGGGTGGCCATGGACAAGGTGATGTGGCGGTACCAGGCGTCGTAGCGACGGACCTGGTAGTGGTCCAGGCCGCATTCGTTCTTCGCGGCCTGGAAGCACTCCTCCACCGCCCATCTCGCGCCGGCCACCTTGGCCAGGTCCTTCAGGCGAGTGCCGGCCGGGCCGTAGCAGACGTAGTAGGCGATCTCGGTGGGGTCGGTGACGCTTCGGCGGGCGAGGACCCAGTGTCCGAAGCCGTTCTCCCACGAGATCCGGATCGGGACACGGGCCCAGTCGTAGAGCCTTTGGCCGTGTGCGCCGGCCCCGGCGGACAGGCGCTTCCACGCCTGCCGGGGCAACCCCGCGACCAGGGCGTCGACCCGGGCGTCGCCGCCGCGGACGGTGATGACGGTGTCGTTGACCTTGGTCGCCAGCACGTGCGCCACCGACCGTTGCTCCATCCAGTACCGCAGACGCTTGACCTGTCCGTACGCCTCGTCGGCGGTCACCCACGCGAACGGGACCTTGGCGTCCAGAGCCCGCTGGAGCATCGCCTGGAAGTGCTCGATCTTCGTGGCGAACGGCACCTCGTCCGGGACGCCGGCCGCCCGGCACCGCTCCCGGTCGTCGGTCCACGAGGCCGGCAGGTACAGCTCGCGATCGATCAACGCCCGCGCCCTGCACGGCTACCTGCGCTGGCGCAACGCCAACGCCCACCACCCCGACGTCCTCGATGCCCAGCACCGCGAACGCGCCCGCATCCGCAGCGAGAAAGGCATCCGCTGGGGTGGACGCCCATTCGCTGCTGCGGCCTGACCACCATGCCGGACGCCGCGATCACAGTCGGCGTTCTGCCGCGAACCCTCTCATCAAGCGGGTAGAACCTGGCGGGCAGGGACCTCAAAGATCAGTTCGCGACCGTCCTCCTCATCCCATTGCTCTCCGACCTCCACGAAACCGAAGCCTGCGATCGTGGCCAGGGAGGCCACGTTGCTCGCCCAGCGTGGATCGGGCGTATCCCTGGCGTCGGAAGTCCGGAGCAACGGAGTAGCCGATCTCGACCATGCCGACCTCGTCGGGCGGTCCGTGGAACCCGGCATGCCCAACGACGAGACCCTTGTCGCCGACGACTGCTTGGCGCACCATCCACCGCGCATGGCCGGGATCGTCGGCCATCTGACCAAGCCGGAACTGCCACAGCCACCGGGCCCCGTCGGTCAGAAAGTACTCGGTCAGCGAGACCCCGGCCGTCCTACTGGCTGCTGACAGGTCTCCATCGAGCAGAGCGGACATCGCCCCGCCGGACAGCTCGACAAAACGGACGCGTTTCGGACTCCGGGTGAACGGTCTCTTGCGATCGGCTTCATCTGTCACCTGCGGATGCTCGCCGACCAGCCCGAAGAGCGTCCATCGATTTTCGAAGTGGCCCGCGACATCGGCCCCACCCCGGTGAACGTTCCCGGCCATAGCACTAGCGTTCGACCTGTACGGCAACGTGTGGGCGTCGAACACCCCTGACGGACCAACTTCTCCGACGAGACCACCCACCCCTGGCTGCAGGCCACCGGATACCCACCACGTGGCCCCTGCCTGGGCGCAGCGTGGCTCTACGCCAGCGCGGCGATCGGGCCTGGCTGCGGGATGGTGTCGGTCTCGGTGATGGATCCGGCCGTGCGAACGCCGCCGGCCGCGTCTGGCAGCCACAGCCGGGCGGTACGGCCTCGGTGTGCGGCGCCCCTGCCGGAGGACCGGACCTCGATCCACCGGCCGTCGAGTTGTCCCCAGCCGTCGCCGAGGCCAGTCCATTCCCGGTGGGTGACCTCCAGGCGCAGCGCGGAGCCGGGCCAGGGGCGGTCGAGGCAGAGCATGACGGCACCGGTGCGCCGCAGGTGGGCGTCCAGGCGGGCGGTGGTGCGGGGGCGAGGCGTTCAGGCGGGCGGGCCATCAGGACGGTGCAGGCGCCGGCGAGCGCGGAGACGACCTCGCCGAAGTGGCTTTCGTCGACCTGGTCGGCGACGAGGAGACGGTCGAGGGGCAGGCCGTCTCTGCGATGGTGTCCCGTGGAGTGGTCCTACGTTGTTGGTGGGGTCGGACGGGCCAGTCGTATGGTCTTGAGATCCAGAGACTCCGGGTATGGCTATGGAGTGGTTGTCCTC
>NZ_JBSFGU010000129.1:0-2444 GCF_053596725.1 Kitasatospora sp. NPDC001660
GTTGCGCTCGCGTCACACACCACGGTCTACCGGATCAGGACCCGCCGCGAAGGTGAATCACACAGATTGATCACGACCGAATACGTGCCCTAGTGCTCTGACCGGCAACGTTCGCCGGGTGGGTGGCGGTGAAACCGGTGAACCGTCGACGCCACAGGGCTCGCGCTATGGCGTCACGTCGTAGGTGAGGCGCGCGACCTCCCGTGTTGCAACGAGGCCGTTGTGGCCGAGGGCCATGCCGCTCAACGACTTCCCGTCAGTCGTTTTCACCGTGAAGTGGAACTTGTACCCCGCGCTCTGATCGTTGGGCAACCCGTCCACCTCGGTGACCGTCAGGGTGGACGCGATGACCGTGTTGCCACGAGTGATGGCCTTGAACAGCACCTCCTTGTCCGCAGGGCTGAGCTCGTTCGGCCAGACCGACGCGGATCCATCGGCAGAGCGCTTTGACCACCCTGGATCGCTGGAACTGCGGGGCGTGTAAATGAACGGGTCCGGGGTGGTGGGATCGTCAGTCATCCACTGCTTGTACTTGCCGTCCTGCGGTGTTTGCAGCGCGGTGAGGAGGTTGACCACCTGCAGGCGCCAAGGAGCGTTCTGGTACGCATCGGCCTGTTGGGATGAATGAGATGAAGACGACGCTGGGGCTACTCCGGACTGCTCGTTCCCGCCGTTGTGACCGCATGCGCTCAGCGTCAATACTCCCGCCACGATGACCGCAGCCACACCCACCCGGAGCTTCTTCACGCTGTCTTCTCCCGCCCCTCTGACTGCATCCGGTGTTGATACGGCACTTATCAAATGATCATAGGTCGCGGGGTGGCTTGACCACCAAGCTGCATCCGAGCGCCGACCATCGTTGCCGCATCCTCCCGTTGGCCCCGGATCCACCGACATGCAACCGGGTTCGCGGCCCGCCGGCCCCAACCCGGTGAACCTTCTCGGCCACAGCACTAGCTCTTGCAGGCGGGTTGGGTCGACAGCCAGGCGGTGGCGGTGTCCAGGGTGTGGTCGGTGCCGTTACGGGCAGGGGTGTCTATCTCTTCGTCGGGGTGGATCGGGCCGTCATGGACGTGGCCGGTGCGGTCCGTCTCGGCGGCGCCGGTGAGGACGATGACGGCGCCGTCGGACAGGCGGTGGGGGTCGTTGCCGGTGGGCACCCCGAAGGTCTGCTGGCCGAAGCTTCGGGTGGCCGGTCGGCCGATGAAGGCAATGGTGACGGCCTCGCCCGCGCTGCCGGTCCTGCGGGCGGTGAGCACGGCGACCGGCGGGTTGGGGACGGTGAGCGGGGTGACGTCCTCGGCGGAGGCCTGCGGGGTGTCGTCCTGGTAGGGCACGCCACCGCGGATCGACCACACGGCCCGCTTGCCGTCCGGGGTGACGAAGCCGCCGACCGGGCCGTCCCCGAGGATCGGCCCCGCCACCGCGAGCGGCGCCCACATCCCGCCGCCGGTCTCGTCGCGCAGGTCCACCACCCACCCGCAGGCGCCCGCCCGGTCGGTCGTGGCGGCCGCGGCGCGACCTTGCCGGACGTACTCGGCGTAGGTGCGGTCCGAGCCCTTCACCGGGGGAAGTTCCAGGTAGCCGATCCGGTTGGGGAGTTGGCGCGCCGTCGGTGCGTTGACGACGTCGGGGTCGCCGTCGACCTGGTCGGCCTGGGCGGGTGGAAAGAAGTGGCTGTGGTGGTCGCCGAGTGCGCCCAGGGCGCCGTTGATGGCGGGATATGTCTCGGCAGGGGTGTGGGCCTCGCCGGCGCGGTCGAAGGCCTGGGCGCGGACTGTCTTCCAGTCCACCTCGGCCCTGTGCAGCGATTGCTGCTGCATGAGGTCCAGGGCTCCGGTGAGGTAGCCGCGAGCCTCGGGCGAAAGGCGGGCGCCCTCCTGCGGCGACGGCGTCGAGGCGCAGCCGACGAGCAGTACTGCGGCCCAGGTGGCTATCGCCCAGCGGTGTCGTGAACTCATACGTTCCCCCCTGATCGGTTCGTGTGTCCGCTGATTCTTCCCCAGAGGGCGATCCTCAGGGAGTGTCGAACTCGGTCTTGATCGACACGGTTCTAACCGGAGCTCCATCCCCGGTCCAGGGGTTGACGCACAGGCCCCACGCCCTATCTACACGGCATTGGGGCTAGCCACGGCCGATGCTGCGCCATCTCCATGCCAGTGAGGAGAGCACTTGCTGGAACAGCCCTCGTGCCGATCAGGCCGGGGGCGGGACGGCAGCGACCAAAGCGACCGACACCGAACACAGGCCGACCAGGCGGTGCGCGCCACGGGCAATGGGATGCAGCGCGCACCGCCCGCCCGATCCTGCCAGAGTCCCCAGATCACGGGCGCCGGGCCGAAACTGTGCCACAGTGGCACGCGACAGGAGTTCTCCGATCCGGCCGGTCGGGGCCAAGGGCCATTCGCTGGCGGCGATGGCGGCCGTTCGCGAGTCCGCGTCAT
>NZ_JBSFGU010000130.1:0-2305 GCF_053596725.1 Kitasatospora sp. NPDC001660
GACGCTCTCCGAGGCCGACCTGCACCGCATCCGCTCCTCCGGCGTGCCGCCGCTGACCGAGGAACAGGGCCTCGCCCTGCTCGACGCCGCCATGGGCCTCGACGAGCCCTACCTCGTCCCCATCGGCCGCGCCTCCGGCCCGGCCAGGATGCCCGGCACCGTGCCCGCGCTGCTGCGCGGACTCGTCCGCGGCGCCCGCCGCGTGGCCGAGTCCGCCGGCGGCCGCACCGGAGCGGTGGCCGCGCTCGCCGCCCGCCTGACCGAGCTACGCGAGGCCGACCGGCTGCGCCACGTCGTGGACCTGGTCCGCACCGAGGCGGCGGCCGTCCTCGGCCACGCCTCGCCGCAGGCCGTCGCCGCCGACCGGGACTTCCACGACCTCGGCGTGGACTCCCTCACCGCCCTGGAACTGCGCAACCGCCTGACCGCCGTCACCGGCCTGCGCCTGCCCGCGACCCTGGTCTTCGACCACCCGACGTCCGCTGTCCTCGGCGCACACCTCCTCGGCGTGCTCCTGGACGAGCAGGACGCCGCGGACGGTGCCGCGCTGTTCGGCCAACTCGACCGCCTGGACGCGGCCCTGGCGGACGCCGGCACCGACGAGGCGACCCGCAACGCGGTCTCGCTCCGCCTGCGCCGAATGCTGGAGAAATTGCGAAACCAGGACGCGCAGAATGCCGAGGACGCCATTGCGGAGCGGCTCGAAGCAGCGAGCGCGGACGAGGTCCTGGCCTTCATCGACAACGAGCTCGGCCGTCTGAGCGACCGCTGACCGACCCGCCTCATCACAGGAAGGCACCACCCCCCATGTCGAACGACAGCAAGCTCGTTGACTACCTCAAGTGGGTCACGGCCGACCTGCACCAGACACGCCAACGACTGCTGGAGGCCGAGTCCGGCCGGCACGAGCCGATCGCCATCGTCGGCATGGCGTGCCGTCTGCCGGGCGGGGTGACCACTCCGGAGGAGCTCTGGCGGCTGGTCGCGGACGGGCGGGACGGCATCACCGGGTTCCCCGCCGACCGCGGGTGGGACATGGCGGCCCTGCTCGGCGAGGGCAGCGGCAGCAGCGCGACGGTCGAGGGCGGGTTCGTCGCGGCCGGCGAGTTCGACGCGGGCTTCTTCGGGATCTCCCCGCGCGAGGCGCTCGCGATGGACCCGCAGCAGCGCCTCCTGCTGGAGACCTCGTGGGAGGCGTTCGAGCGGGCGGGCATCGACCCGGCGGGCCTGCGCGGGACCCGCACCGGCGTCTTCGTCGGCACGGCCGGCGTCGACTACGTCGGCGTGGTGATGAACTCGCAGGAGGACATGGAGGGGCACGCGACCACCGGCCTGACGGCGAGCGTGCTGTCGGGCCGGGTGTCGTACACCTTCGGCCTGGAGGGCCCGGCGGTGACGGTCGACACGGCCTGCTCGTCCTCGCTGGTGGCGATGCACCTGGCGTCGCAGGCGCTGCGGGCCGGTGAGTGCACGCTCGCGCTCGCGGGCGGTGTCACCGTGCTGTCGACGCCGATGAGCTTCTCCGGGTTCTCCCGCCAGGGCGGACTCGCTCCGGACGGGCGCTGCAAGGCGTTCGCGGACGGCGCGGACGGGACGGGCTGGGCCGAGGGCGCGGGCGTCCTGGTGCTGGAACGGCTGTCGGACGCCCGACGCAACGGGCACCCGGTCCTGGCCGTCGTGCGCGGTTCGGCCGTCAACCAGGACGGTGCCTCGAACGGCCTGACGGCGCCCAACGGCCCGTCCCAGCAGCGCGTCATCCGCCAGGCGCTGGCCGCGGCCGGACTGTCGGCCGGCGAGGTCGACGCCGTCGAGGGCCACGGCACGGGGACGCCGCTCGGCGACCCGATCGAGGCCCAGGCGCTCCTCGCCACCTACGGTCAGGACCGCGAACAGCCTCTGCTGCTCGGCTCGTTGAAGTCCAACATCGGCCACACCCAGGCCGCGGCCGGCGCGGCCGGCGTGATCAAGACGGTGATGGCACTGCGGCACGGCGTGCTGCCGAGGACGCTGCACGTGGACGCGCCGTCCGCCGAGGTGGACTGGTCGGCGGGGGCGGTCGAGCTGCTCACCGAGGCCCGGCCCTGGCCGGAGGTGGACCGGCCGCACCGCGCGGGCGTGTCCGCCTTCGGGATCAGCGGGACCAACGCGCACGTGATCGTCGAGGAGGCGGTGGAGGAGGGCGCGGACCCGCTCGCGGAGCCGGCCGTGGCGCCGGGCGTGGTGCCGTGGGTGGTGTCGGCGAAGTCGGAGGCGGCGCTGGGCGCGCAGGTGGCGCGGCTGGCCGGCCTCGACGGCTCGGTCGGTT
>NZ_JBSFGU010000131.1:0-2284 GCF_053596725.1 Kitasatospora sp. NPDC001660
CCTTCCCCCCCCCCCCCCTCGTGCCTGCGCCCCGCCGGGGGGCGCCCCCGGGGGGGGGGGGGGGGCCCCCCCCCCCCCCCCCCACCCGGGTCCGCTGACCGCGGGTTACGGCAGCGTCACTCCCACCGTCGCCGCCCAGATGCTGTCGTTCGAGGCCGTCGGTGCGACCGCGCTGCCCCAGGCCAGCACCAGCCGGTTCGGCGACAGCGCGGAGAAGCCGAACGTATCCCCGGGCCACACCGTGCTCGTCCCGAAGTTCTGCGAGACCTGGACTGGGCCCGACAGCCACCCCCGCGTCGTCGAGAACGTCCGCAGGTACTGCGCGTAACCGCGCGGGTCGCTACTCGACAGCCAGCCCACGTACGCGATCCCGGGGGACCCGGCGACGACCTGCATGATGTGCGGGACGGTCAGCGTGTCCGATGGCACCTGCGCCGGCGTGGACCAGGTCGCCCCGTGGTCCCGCGAGTACGCCAGCCAGCCGGTGTCGGAGTTCTGGCCCTGGGTGTCCCAGGTCGCGTACAGCGTCCCGTCCGGACCGAGCGCCTCGCTGCCGTCGATCCACCACTCGCTGTTGTTCATCGTCCCGACGTTCGGGCCGATCCGCACCGGCTGCGACCAGGTCGCGCCGCTGTCGGTGGAGCGGGTCGCGTAGGTGTACGCGACGGTCAGGTTGTCGGTCGGGATGTCGGTGACGTTGTAGCCCTGGTAGATCACGTCGAGTGAGCCGTCGGGCTCGACCGTGATCGGCGCGCTGTCCGCCCCGCTGTTCGGGTAGCCGGGGCTGATGTGCGACATCGGGCTCCAGGTCCGGCCGCCGTCGGTGGACTTCTGCATCACCGCGTTGACGTCTCCGGTGGCGAACGCGCAGCTGCCGGTCGACGCGCAGACGAACGTCACCGCCGCCGCGCTCGGCCCGTAGTCCCAGGTCAGGTAGAGCGTTCCGTCCGGGCCTGCGGCGATGAAGTCGCGGTCGCCCCAGTTGTTCGCGTCCGGCGGGTTGATCTGGCCGACGGTCTTGAACGTGGCGCCGTGGTCGGTGCTGACGTCGATGACAGGGTAGGTCTGGCCGGCGCGGGACACCATGAACGCCGCGTAGACCGTGCCGTTCGGCGCGACGGTGATCGCCGGGTCCCAGGTCCGGCTGCCGTTCTGCCCGACGCTGCCCGGCAGGGTCGCCGGCGCGCCGAAGGTGGCCCCGCCGTCCAGCGAGGCCGCGAATCCGATGCCCTTGCAGCCGATCCACGTGTCGTAAACGGCGTTCACGGTCGGGTCGACGGCCTGGATGGTCTCGGCGTTCTGCCCGGCGCACGGGGCCGAGATGTTCGTCGGCGTGCTGGTGGAGTAGAACGCGGCCTGAGTGGCCTGCGCCGGGCCCGTCGCGAGGGCGAGCGTGGTGACTCCGGCGCAGAGTCCGGCTGTCAGGGATCTGAGCGTGGCGCGACGTGCGTACACGAGCTAATCTCCTTGGGGCGGACGCGAGTTGAGGGAAGCAGCAGGCCGGCGGTAGCAGAGCTCCGTCCTGCCCGGGGACGGATTCCCACAACAGTCACTTCCGAAGCATGCGACAACACCCCGGATTTCGGGGTGAGTTCACCGGCTCACGAACGACCGGCACGACGTATCGACCGATCGTGCGCCACCTGGCGATGTCGGCGATGGTGGCGATGTCGGCGATCAGCGCTGTCCGTTCGCGCTGACGCGCAGGACGTCGACGGCGAGGCGGGCGGCAGTGCCGCCCGCGTCGGTCTCGGCGCTGGGCCGGGCATGGTTGAACAACCAGAAGGCAAGACGGGCCAAGCTGAGCGTGGGGCAGCTCGCGCAGCTCGCCGAGCAAGGGGTGGAGTGGGCGTAACGGGTCGCCCCTGCCGGGACCGGTGTCCGTGGTCGGCGCTACGCTGCCGGGGCCTTGAGAAGGCCATGGAAGGCCGTCACCCCGCGGTGGCGGCCTGCGAGTATTTACTCGTGCCGGGCTGGGGCCTGGTGGAGCAACTGTCCGGTGCAGGGCTCAGGCCGGCCAGAGGGGAATCATCTCCGCGTCGGCGCAGCAGGTTGTGTCCTCGTTTTCGACGATCCGCTGGCAGTGTTCGCACATCCAGTCCGGCTCTCCGCGTTCGGGTTCGACCGTGGTGACCGTGTTGTCCTGGACGATCAGCTGCCACTCGTCGCCTTCCTCCTCGCCCACGGCCTCGATCACGCCGTTGAGGACGTGGTCGAAGGTGAAGTGCTCGAACCCGGGGTGGCCCTGGGCGCTGGCGGCGGGCTTGAGGAAGTGGTCGATGAG
>NZ_JBSFGU010000132.1:0-2243 GCF_053596725.1 Kitasatospora sp. NPDC001660
GAGGCGCTCGTCCCCGCTGATCACGGCGGTGGCGTCCGCAGTGGCGGCCACCTGCCGGGCGAAGCGCCCGAGCAGCGGCTCCAGCTCCGGCGCGGCCTGCGCCTCGCCCGCCCAGGCGCCCAGGATGAGCGCCTCGCCCGCCGGCTCGCCCAGCCGCAGCCGGCCGACCGGCTCCTCCGCGAGCGCGGCGGCCTCGCCGAGCAGGCGGACGAAGGTCGCGGCGAGCGCGTTCACGCGGTCCTGGTCGAGCAGGTCGGGCCGGTGCGCGAGGTCGAGGCCGAGCGAGCGGCCGAGGCTCACGGTGAGGCTCAGCGGGTAGTGCGTGGACTCGTGGTTGTCGCCGCCCACGATGCCCAGCCCGCCGGCGGCCGTGCGCAGCCCGTCCGCGTCGAGCGGGTAGTTCTCGAACACCACGAGGGTGTCGAAGAGTTCGCCGAGTCCGGCGATCCGCTGGAGGTCGGCGAGCGGCAGGTACTGGTGGTCCATCAGGCCGGCCTGCTGGTCCTGGAGGCGCTCCAGCAGGGCGCCGAAGCGCTCCGCCGGATCCAGCGCCACGCGCACCGGCAGGGTGTTGATGAACAGGCCGACCATCGACTCCACGCCCGCGACCTGCGGCGGACGGCCCGAGACCGTCCCGCCGAAGACCACGTCGTCGCGGCCGGTGAGGCGTCCCACCACCATCGCCCACGCGGCCTGGACCACGGTGTTGACGGTGACCCCGCGCTCCCGGGCGAAGCGGGCCAGCGCGGCGGTCCGCTCCTCCGGCAGCTCCAGCCGGGTGCGGACCGGCAGGACGGGGGCGCGGGACGGGTCCGGGGCGGCGAGCAGCGTCGGCTCCTCCAGCCCGTCCAGCACCTGCCGCCAGGCCGCCTCGGCGGCCGCGCGGTCCTGGCCGGCGATCCAGCCCAGGTACTCGCGGTACGGCGTCACCCGGGCGAGCCCGGCGGCGTCGCCGCCCGTGCCGTAGAGGGCGAACAGCTCGCCGAGGAAGACCGGCATGGACCAGCCGTCCAGCAGCAGGTGGTGGTGGCTGACGACCAGCCGGTGCCGGTCGGCGGCGGTGCTGATGAGGGTGAAGCGCATCAGCGGGGGCCGGTCGAGGTCGAAGCGCCGGGTGCGGTCCTCGGTGGTGAGCCGGTCGGCCGCCGCCGCCCGCTCGGCCTCGGGCAGGCCGGTGAGGTCGGCCTCCTCGAAGGGCAGGGTGACGTCCGCCGGGATCACCTGGAGCGGCGCGTCGAGGCCGTCCTGGCGGAAGGCGGCGCGCAGGTTCGGGTGCCGGGCGAGCAGGGTGCGCAGCGCCGAGCGCAGCGCGGTGCGGTCCACGGATCCCTCGATGTCGAGGGCGAGTTGGACGGTGTAGACGTCCTGGCCCTCGGTGTCGTAGGTGGCGTGGAAGTGCAGGCCCTGCTGGAGCGGGGAGAGCGGGAGGAGGTCGGCGAGGGGGCCGTGGTCGGCTTCCAGGCGGTCGATCTGCTCCTGGGTGACCTCCACCAGCGGGCGGACGTCGGACGGGGTCAGGCCGCCGCCGGTGGTCGCCGCGAGGGCGCGCAGGGCGGTGAACCAGGCCTCGGCGAGTTCGCGGATCCGCTCCTCGGTGAACAGGCCGTCGGGCCAGGACCAGTCGGCCGTCAGCCGCGGGCCGTCGGCCTGGTCGAGGGTCGCGGCGTTCAGCTCGATCGCGTGGGCGAGCGGCATCCGCGGGTCGCGGCCGTCGCCGAGTGCGACGTCGGTGCACAGCGCCCAGTCGGCGTTCTCCTCGCCCGCGGCGAAGCGCCCGAGGTAGTTGAACCCGAGCTGCGGGCGCGGCGCGCCGGCGAGGGCGCCGCGCAGCAGGCCGTGGCCGATGCCGTTGTCCGGCAGGGCGTGCAGCTGCTCCTTGACGGCCTTGAGGGCGCGGGCGGGGTCGCCGGGGGTGCCGGGGTCGAGGCGGACGGGGAACATGCTGGTGAACCAGCCGGCCGTGCGCGTGGTGTCGGCGTGCTCGACGACGTTCTCGCGGCCGTGGCCCTCCAGCTCGACCAGGACGTGCGTGGCGTCGCCGTCCCGCCAGGCGTTCACGGCGAGGGCGAACGCGGTGAGCAGGACGTCGTTGACGGTGGCCCGGTAGCGGGCGGCCGTGTCGGTGAGCAGGGCGGCGGTGACGTCCGGCGGCAGGGTCAGTGACAGGTGTCGGGCGGTCGCGGCGGTGTGCACGGCCGGGTCCAGCTCCGCGAGCGGCGCGTCCGGGCCCGCCGACTGGGCCT
>NZ_JBSFGU010000133.1:0-1911 GCF_053596725.1 Kitasatospora sp. NPDC001660
GGTCGTGTTGTCGGTGTCGCCGAGGCGCTGGAACGGCAGGAAGACCCGGTCCCGGTCCTCGGGGGCGATGCCGGGGCCGCGGTCGATCACCCGGACCTCGACCTGGTCGGCGTGGTGGCTGGCGGTCACCAGGACGGGCGCGCCGGGCGCGTTGTGGCGCAGCGCGTTGGTGATCACGTTGGCGAGGACGCGCTCCAGCAGCGGCGGGTCGGCGAGCACCGGCGGGGCCGTGTCGAGGTCCAGCGGCTGGACCGGCGCGTACGGGTCGGGGAGGCTGTCCAGCGCCCGGGGCAGGATCTCGTCGAGGTGGGTCTCGGTGAGGTGCAGGGTCAGCGCGCCGGCCTGGAGGCGGCTCATGTCGAGCAGGTTGTCGACCAGGCGGGTGAGCTTGACCAGCGACTCGTCGGCGGTGGCGAGGAGTTCGGCCTGGTCCTCGGGCGAGAACTCGACGTCGGGGCTGCGCAGCGAGCCGACCGAGGCGAGCGCGGCGGCGAGCGGCGTGCGCAGGTCGTGGCTGACGGCGGCGAGCAGGGCGGTGCGCATCCGGTCGGCGGCCTTGATCGGCTCGACCTCGGCGGCGACGACGGCCAGCCGGTCGCGCTCCAGCGCGGCGGCGACGTGGGCGGCGAAGGCGGTGAGGACGCGCTGGTCTGCGGCGGGCAGCCGCCGGCCGACGAGCACCAGGAGGGCGTCGGTGCCGACCGGCACCTCGGTGGTCTCCCCGCCCGGCTCGCCCGGGTGCTCCGCCTCGCAGTGGGCCAGCACCTCGCCTCCGCCGCGGGAGAGCAGGGCGACGGAGTCCATGCCGAAGGCCGTCCGGGACTTCTCCAGCAGGGCGGGCAGTGCGTCGGCGCCGCGCAGCACGCTGCCGGCCAGGGTGGAGAGGGTCTCCGCCTCCGCGGTGGCGCGGGCGGCCCGGCTGGTGAGCCGGCTGGCGTGGTCGACGACGGTGGAGACGGCGAGCGCGACGGCGGCGAAGACCACCAGGGCGACGATGTTGTTCGTCTCGGTGATGGTCAGGGTGTAGACGGGCGGGATGAAGAAGTAGTTGAGCAGCAGCGAGGCGATGACCGAGGCCAGCAGCGCGGAGGTGGCGCCGCCGAGCAGGGCGACGATGACCACGCCGAGCTGGAAGATCAGCGCGTCGGTGGTGAGGTTCACGCTGTGGTGCGCCTGGGAGAGGATCCCGGTCAGGATCCAGGGCAGCACGAAGCCGGCGGCGTAGCCGGCGATGGTGCGGCGCTTGGAGTGGCGCCGGCCGAGCGAGGGCAGCCGGCCGCGCCCGGTGAACTCGTGGGTGACCATGTGGACGTCGATGTCCTCGGACGCGTCCACGGTGGTCTCGCCGATGCCGGGGCCGGTGAGGAAGCGGTTGATCCGGCCGCGGCGGCTGGTGCCGAGGACCAGCTGGGTGGCGTCGTGGGCACGGGCGAAGGCCAGCAGCGCGGTGGGGATGTCGTCGCCGACCACCACGTGGTAGCTGCCGCCGAGGGTCTCGACGAGCTGCCGCTGCTGGGCGAGCGTGCCGGAGGAGGCGCCGGCCAGGCCGTCGCTCCTGGTCACGTGGACGGCCAGGAGCTCACCGCCGGCCGTGCGGTCGGCGATCCGGGCGGCGCGGCGGATGATCGTCTCGCCCTCGGGGCCGCCGGTGAGGGCGACCACGACGCGTTCGCGGGTCTCCCAGACGCGGTCGATGTTGTGGCTGGCCCGGTAGTCGCGCAGGCCCTCGTCGACCCGCCCGGCGACCCAGAGCAGGGCGAGCTCGCGCAGGGCGGTGAGATTCCCGACCCGGAAGTAGTTGGACAGGGCCGCGTCGACCTTCTCCGCCTTGTAGACGTTGCCGTGGGCCATGCGGCGGCGCAGCGCCTGCGGGGCCATGTCGACGAGCTCGATCTGGTCGGCCCGGCGGAC
>NZ_JBSFGU010000134.1:0-1662 GCF_053596725.1 Kitasatospora sp. NPDC001660
GGGGTCCCGGTGGACTGGGCGCGGCTGTTCGACGGCACCGGCGCCCGCCGGGTGGACCTGCCCACCTACCCGTTCCAGCACGAGCACTACTGGCCGCGCCCGGCCCGCCGGGCCGGGGACGTCACCGGCGCCGGGCTGTCGCCCGCCGAGCACCCGTTGCTGGGCGCGACCGTCGCGCTCGCGAACGCCGAGGGCACGCTGCTGACCGGCCGGCTGTCGCTCAAGGCGCAGCCGTGGCTGGGCGACCACCGGGTGGGCGGCGTGGCCGTCTTCCCGCCGACCGGGTTCCTGGAGCTGGCCGTCCGCGCCGGTGACCAGGTCGCCTGCGACCGGGTCGAGCGGCTGACGCTCGCCGAGCCGCTGGTGCTGCCCGAGGACGGTGCGGTCGTCGTCCAGATCCAGGTGGACGCCCCGGCGGCCTCCGGTGCCCGCCCGGTGCGGATCTTCTCCCGACCGGACGCCGACGTCGACGGCCCGTGGACGGAGCACGCCTCGGGCGAGCTCGTCCGCGGTGAGCGCACGGCCGGCTTCGACGCCTCGGTGTGGCCGCCGAAGGGCGCGGTCGTCGCCGATCTGACGGCGCTCCGCGAGGAGGCGGACCTCGGCCCGGCCTTCGACGGGCTGCGGTCGGTCTGGCGGCGCGGTGAGGAGACCTTCGTCGAGGCGGTCCTGCCGGGCCACGCGGCCGGCGAGGCCGCGGGGTTCGGCGTGCACCCGGCGCTGCTGGCGGCGGTGGTGCGGGCGGACGGCCGTGGGCTGGTGCCGGTGGCGTGGTCCGGGGCGTCGCTGCACGCCTCGGGCGCGTCCGTGGTGCGGGCGCGGCTCGTGCGGACGGGTACGGAGACGCTCGCGCTCGCCGTCGTGGACGCCGCCGGGGAGCCGGTGCTGTCGGCCGAGGGCCTGACGCTGGCCGAGCCGGCCGCCGTGGCGCAGGGAGCCGGTGTGGCGGGGTCGCTGTTGCGGCTGGAGTGGGTCGCGGCCGCGCCCGCGAGGCCGGTGGACGTCCGGTCCGTGACGCTGGGTGTGGAGGTCGCGTCGCTGGAGGAGATCGGTGACGAGGTGCCGGGCGCCGTGGTCGTCCCGGTGGCGGCCGGTGAGTCGCCGGTGGCCGTGCACGAGGTGACGGCGTGGGCGCTGGGTCTGGTGCAGGAGTGGCTGGCCGAGGCGCGTTTCGCGGATGCGCGCCTCGTGTTCGTCACGCGGGGCGCCATGGCGGGCGGCGAGGTGTCCGGCCTCGTCGGCGCCGCCGTGTGGGGCCTGGTGCGGGCGGCCGAGTCGGAGAACCCGGGCCGGTTCGTCCTCGTGGATGCGGATGGCGAGCTGCCGCTGGAGGCGGTGCTGGCCGTGGGTGAGCCGCAGGTGGTGGTTCGTGACGGTGCCGTGCGGGTGGGCCGGCTGGCCCGTGCAGCCCTCGCCGACGAACGCTCGTCGGGCTGGGGCTCGGGCACGGTGGTGGTCACGGGTGGTACCGGTGGTCTGGGCCGGCTCGTTGCGCGTCACCTGGTGGCCGGACACGGTGTCCGGGAGCTGTTGTTGCTGAGCCGTCGTGGTGGTGGCGGTGCGTGGCTGGAGGAGCTCCGGGAGCTGGGTGCCGACGTCGAGGTCGTGGCTTGTGATGCTGCTGATCGGGAGGCGCTGGCGGAGGTTCTGCGGGGCCGGACG
>NZ_JBSFGU010000135.1:0-1583 GCF_053596725.1 Kitasatospora sp. NPDC001660
AGCTTGACGTTTAACCTCGCAGGTCACCCGACCTGCTGATCTGCGGTTCTTCCCGAGACAGCGGAGGCGGCCGTTCTCCACGCTTCGAGATGTCGAGTCACGAAGCACGAGAGAACGGCCGCTGCCTATGAGTCTCCCAGTCGATGCGTCCGGAAGCGCGGCATTGGACGTCTTGTCCCGCTTTCGGGTCGAGTTCTACGACTGCCTTTACGCCCGCCAGGACGCGCTCTTCGAGCTCACCGATGCGGTGCTGTGTACGGACGGGCCGGTGAAGACGCTGGTCGAACTGTCGCTGGCCCTCGAGCACCGGCGCGGGCACGGAGCCCTGTACGCCGCGCTGGACCGGGGCTGGTGCGAGCCCGCCCGCCTGCGCCGTGCCCTGGCCGGCCTGCCGCTGCCCCGCGCGGCCGACGGGCGGATCGTACTGGCCGTCGACGTGAGCAACTGGCTCCGGCCCGACGCCCCCACCAGCGATGACCGGCTGTTCTGCCACGTCTACGGGCGCGGGGACCGCAGCAAGGACCAGTTCGTTCCCGGCTGGCCGTACTCCTTCGTCGCGGCCCTGGAGACCGGCCGGACCTCCTGGACCGCGCTGCTGGACGCCGTGCGCCTCGGACAGGCGGACGACGCGACCGCCGTCACCGCCGACCAACTCCGCGATGTGGTAACCAGGTTGATACAGGCCGGGCAATGGCACGATGACGACCCCGAGATCTGGGTCGTCATGGACTCCGGCTACGACGTCGCCTACCTCTCTCATGCGCTGGCGGACCTGCCGGTCGTGCTGGTCGGGAGACTGCGCTCGGACCGCGTGATGCTCCGCGATGCCGGGCCTGCCCGCTCCGGCCCGAAGGGCGGCCGGCCTCGCAAGCACGGCGGCGTCCTGTCCTTCGCCCGGCCCGACAGCTGGCACGAACCCGAGGTCACCACGGTCACCGACTCCACCCGCTATGGCAAGGCCGAGGCGATGGCCTGGGACCGGATGCATCCCCGGCTCACCCACCGCGGCCCCTGGCTGGACCTGGCCGAGGAGGAACTGCCCGTCCTGCACGGCACGTTGATGCGCCTGAAGGTGGAGCGTCTGCCGGGTGACCGCGACCCGAAGCCGGTCTGGCTCTGGGTCTCGGCAACCGCCGCCGCACCGGCGGACGTGGACCGCTGGTGGCAGGCGTTCCTCCGCAGATTCGATCTCGAACACACCTTCAGGCTGATGAAACAGACCCTCGGCTGGACCGCTCCGAAGATCCGCCACGCCGACAGCGCCGACCTGTGGACCTGGCTGGTCATCGCCGCCCACACCCAGCTCCGTCTCGCCCGCCCGCTCGCCGAGGACCTACGCCGGCCCTGGGAACGGCCGGCCGGGCCCCGCCGTCTGACCCCCGCCCGGGTCCGGCGGGGGTTTCGCAACATCCGCGCGACCACGGCCCGTCCGGCGTCCGCACCGAAACCATCCCGACCAGGGCCTGGACGGCCCGCAGGCTCGAAGAACAAGCGCCGCGCCAAGCACCACGACGTCGGCAAGTCCGTGAAACGCGCCGAGTCGATCAAGGAACACCAAGCGCAGCGAGGTTAAACGCCAAGCT
>NZ_JBSFGU010000136.1:0-1453 GCF_053596725.1 Kitasatospora sp. NPDC001660
TACACCTCCTAATGAGGTTGTCAAGCTGCGGCAGTGACAGAAAGGTTGCTTCGGTAGCACTTTCCGTCACGAATGAGAGCCCACAGGACGTTCACGCGTCGACGGGCCAGGGCGAGCACGGCCTGGGTGTGCCGCTTGCCTTCGGAGCGTTTGCGTTCGTAGAAGCGGCGCGAGTCGTCGCAGTTGCGGATGCTGATGAGCGCGGATGTGTAGAAGACGCGTTGCAGGCCTCGGTGGTAGCGCCGGGGCCGGTGCAGGTTGCCGCTGACGTTGCCCGAGTCCCGAGGGACCGGGGCGACTCCGGCGAGACTGGCGAGGCGGTCGGCGGTGCCGTAGCGGCTCATGTCGCCGGCGGTGGCGGCGAGGAACTCGGCGCCCAGCAGCGGGCCGATGCCGGGCATGCTGGCGATCACTTCAGCGAGTTCGTGGTCGCGAAACCGGGCCGCGATGATCTTGTCGATCTCGGTGATCTGCTCGTTGAGACTCATCACCTCCTTCGCCAGGGTGTGGATCACCTGCGCGGTGATCTTCTCCCCGGGGACGGCAGTGTGCTGTCGCCCGGCTGCTTCCAGAGCAGCCTCCGCCAGGGCTTCGGGGCTGCGGACCTTGCGGTTACGCAGCCAAGTCTCCAGGCGGCTGCGGCCGACCCGCCGCAGGGCGGCCGGGGTCTGGTAGCCGGTCAGCAGGACCAACGGGCCGACGTTACCCAGGTCAATCGCCCGCTCCAACGCCGGGAAGATGCTGGTGAGTTGGCCGCGCAGGCGGTTGATCCGGCGGGTGCGGTCGGCGTTCAGGTCGGTCCGGCGGTTGGTGAGGACCCGCAGCTCGATGGCGTGCTCGTCGTCCGGCCGCAGGACCGTCAGGTCCCGGCGCATGCGGGCCTGGTCGGCGATGACGGTGGCGTCCTTGGCGTCGGTCTTGCCCATGCCTCGGTAGCCGGCCGAGGCCCGGTTGACGGCCAGGCCGGGTATGTAGACGAGGTGCTGGCCGTGGTTGAGCAGCACACTGATCCACAGTGCGGCCATACCGTCGGCGACGTCGACAGCCCAGACCACGTCCTCATCGATGGCCAGCACGTCGGCGAGCAGGGCCAGTAGCTCCGGTTCGTCGTTCAGTACGCGCCGCGACAGCAGCCGTTCGCCTTGCGCGTTCAGCACCACGCAGTGGTGATGGGTCTTGCCGATGTCCGTACCCGCCCAGATCCGGGCCACTCGTACCTCCGGTTGCTCGCTGAGTGCTGCACTCCGGACGACCTCGCCGGCGTGGTCCTACTCAGCGATGCACCCGAAGGGCTCGCAGCTCCTAATCAGCGGCCGAGTCGTCGTGAGACTCCGGGCGGCCAGGTGTATCGAGCCATCGAGGACAACCACTCCATAGCCATACCCGGAGTCTCTGGATCTCAAGACCATACGACTGGCCCGTCCGACCCCACCAACAACGTAGGACCACTCCA
>NZ_JBSFGU010000137.1:0-1450 GCF_053596725.1 Kitasatospora sp. NPDC001660
ACTAGTAGGGCTTGGTCAGGTTCGTATGGGTGTGGGTATGTCGCGGTGGCAGGTCGGACACTGGCCGGCCCAGGTGGCGAGGATCAACTGCAACTCGCGGACGACCTGGTAGAGGCTCAGGCCGGTGCCGTTTCTTTTGGGGCCTGGGCCAGCCTCCGCAGGGTGCAGAAGGCGTGGGCAAGTGAGACGAGAGTGACGTGGTGGTGCCAGCCGGTGAACGTTCGACCCTCGAAGTGCGCGAGTCCCAACGCCTGCTTCATCTCCCGGTAGTCGTGCTCGATGCGCCAACGGAGCTTGGCCAGGCGGACCAGGGTGGTCAGCGGAGTGTCGGCGGGCAGGTCGGAGAGCCAGAACTGCACCGGCTCCGGCTCCTTCGCGGGCCACTCGGCCAGCAGCCAGCACTCGGGCAGTTCCACGCCGTCGGTCGCGTCGCGGATCTCGCGGCCGGCGGGACGGATCCGTAGCGCGACGAAGCGCGAGTACATCCGCTTGAACCCGGAACGGCCCTTGCCCGGGCGCGAGCCCTCGCGCCAGGAGACCGGTCTGGCCGCCTTGCGCCCGGCTTCCGTCACCAGGGCCTTCACGCTCTTCGCCGGATCGGGATACCGGGCCACCGGCGGCCGTCCGGTCCCGCTGTAGGGCGGGGTGACGGGCCGGGCGGAGCCCGGCTGGGCGCTGAGAGTCGTGGAGATGCCCACGACGTAGTTCAGCCCGCGCTCGTTCAGGCCCAGCCGGAACGCCGCCGCGTCGCCGTAGCCGGCGTCCGCGATGGCCAGCGGGACGTGCACGCCCCAGGAGCGGGTCTCGTCAACCATGTCCAGGGCGAGTTGCCACTTCTCCACGTGTCCGAGGTCCGTGGGGATCTGGCAACGCTCCCGGCGGGCTACCTTCGCCGGTTCGGCCTTGTCCGAGGCCGGGTCCCAGGACTTGGGGAGGAACAGCCGCCAGCCGACGGCGGTGGAGGCGTGGTCGGTGGCCAGGTGCAGCGAGACGCCGACTTGGCAGTTGGTGACCTTGCCCGCGGTGCCGGTGTACTGCCGTGACACACACGCGGAGGCGTCACCGTCCTTGAGGAACCCCGTGTCGTCGATGATCACAGCCGTTGGCTTCAGCTCTGCCTGCATCCGCCAGGCCAGCCGGGCCCGCACATGCGCGGGATCCCACGGGCTGGTGGTCACGAAGTGCGCCAGCGCCTGCCGGTTCCCGTCCTCACCAAGCCGCGCTGCCATCGGCTCCACCGACTTGCGCCCGCCGTCCATCAACAGCCCACGCACATAGACCCGCCCCCAACGCTGCTGATCCCGGCGCGTGAACGCCTCGAACATCTCCGCCGTGAACGTCTCCAGGTCCTCCCGGACCTCCGTCATCTCCCCAGGTGTCACCCACTGCCAACGACACAACCAGCCAACGGACACGCCACCGTTAAACCGACCTGACCAAGCCCTACTAG
>NZ_JBSFGU010000138.1:0-1423 GCF_053596725.1 Kitasatospora sp. NPDC001660
AGAGGGAGTTCTGTGAGGGTGTGAGCGGTTCGTCCCGTTGTGTCGAAGTCTGCTGCCAGCCACGGGGGTTGACGTCCGGCGAGGATGCGGTCTCCTGTAGGCATGGGCGAGCGCAGTCCCTACCCGAGCGACCTGTCGGATGAGGCCTGGGAGCTGATCCGGCCGGTCCTCACTGCGTGGAAGGCGAAGCATCCCTCGGTCAGCGGCCATGCGGGCCGGTACGAGATGCGGGAGATCGTGAACGCGATCCTCTACCAGGCCCGCACCGGCTGCCAGTGGCGCTACCTGCCCCACGACCTGCCGCCCAAGAGCGCGGTGTACTACTACTTCGGGGCATGGCGCGACGACGGGACCTCCGAGACGATCCACGACCTGCTGCGCTGGCAGGTCCGAGAAAGCCGCAGGCGACACGAGGACCCCACCGCGGTCGTCCTGGACTCCCAGACCGTGCGGGCCTCGACGAACGCGCCGAAGGACACGACCGGGCTGGATCCGGGCAAGAAGAGCCCGGGCCGCAAGCGGGGCATCGCCACCGACGTGCTCGGCCTGGTCGTCGCCGCCGTCGTGGTCGCGGCGAGTGTCCACGACAACGCGATCGGCATCGCGCTGCTGGACAAGGTCGTCCGCGCCGCACCCACCGTGACCAAGGCATGGACGGACGCCGGGTTCAAGAACGCGGTCGTCGAGTACGGCGCCCACCTCGGCATCGACGTGGAGATCGTTCAACGTGAGCCCGGCGCGCGAGGGTTCACACCGGAACCCAAACGATGGGTGGTCGAGCAGACCCTGGGCACTCTCATGCTCCATCGCCGGCTCGCACGGGACTACGAGGCCAAGCCGGCCAGCTCGGTGGCGGTGATCCACTGGTCCATGACCGACGTGATGCTCCGCCGCCTCACCCGCGCCGCCACCCCGACCTGGCGCGACCCGCCACCCTGGCGTCCGACACCTGTGACCAGCGGGAGCGTCGATGAGGGAACTCCTGGACAAGATCGAGTCCCGGCAGCAGCTCGTCCACGAGACAGCTGAAGAACTACGTGAACAGATCGCCCGGCTCGCCGAACAACTCGCCGCTGCCGAAGCCACCTTGAAGCGTCTGCAGATCACCCGGGAGACCATCCTGGAACTGGCCGCCGAGGACGGCGCGCAGCCACCTGGGGCGCTGCCGCCCGGATACCGCGCGATCCTGGCCGCCATCGAGACAGCGGAAGAAGGACTCCGCGCCAAGGACGTCTGCCAGGCCCTCGGTCTCGGCACCGAGCCCCGCCACACCGAAGGAACCCGCGCCAAGCTGAAACGCCTGGTCAGCCGTGGCATCCTCACCGAACCCGAGCCCGGCCTGTTCACCCTCACCAACTCGGCACCGGCCGCCCCCGAGGCCAATTCAAGCTGAACCTCGGCGAAGGCTCACAGAACACCCTCT
>NZ_JBSFGU010000139.1:0-1399 GCF_053596725.1 Kitasatospora sp. NPDC001660
TACTGCAATCACAGTTACTGGTGGGGTAGTTGCGAGGTCTGCCGGTGACTGTGGTTGTGTTCTGTCGTGTCTGTGGATCTCGGGGTGGGACAGATCGGGGCCTGGCAGGAGACGCTGTCTGGGCTGCATGAGCGGTTCGCTGGGCGTTTTTCCAGGTCGGAGCCGCGTGCGCGGGCCCTGACGTATATGGCGGGGTTGATTGCGCCACTGGAGCGGAAGAACGGGTGGACACTGGCGGAGCGAGCGGGCGAGGGGCATCCGATCGGGATGCAGCGCCTGCTGGGCGAGGCGGACTGGGATGCGGACGGTGTCCGCGACGACGTGCGGGACTTCGTCGTGGAGACGATCGGCGCCAAGGACGGCATCCTGATCGGCGACGACACCGGCTTCCTGAAGAAGGGCTCGCGGTCGGCGGGTGTGCAGCGGCAGTACACCGGGACGGCGGGCAGGACAGAGAACTCCCAGATCGGCACGTTCCTGGCTTACGCCTCGGCCAAGGGTCGCGCGTTGATCGACCGGGAGTTGTATCTGCCGGCCTCGTGGACGGACGACCGTGAGCGCTGCCGGGCGGCTGGTGTGCCTGATGAGGTGCCGTTCGCGACGAAGAACGAGCACTTCCGGTGGATGCTGCAGCGCGCGATCGACGCCGGGGTGCCGTTCGCATGGGTGACGGCGGACGAGGCGTATGGCCAGGTCAAGCACCTGCGTGTGTGGCTGGAGCAACGCGGCGTCGGGTATGTGCTGGCCACCAGGGTCAACGACACGGTGATCACGACCGGGTGGCGTGAGGTCCGGGTCGACGAGCTGGTCGCCGATCTGCCGCGGCAGGCCTGGAAGCGCCTGTCCGGCGGCAAGGGCTCCCACGGCGAGCGGATCTACGACTGGGCCCGGGTGGCGATCCGCCCTGTGTGGGAGGACGGCGTCGGGCACTGGGTGCTGGCCCGCCGTTCGGTCAGCGACCCGACCGAGATCGCCCACTACGTGTGCTACGGCCCCGTCACCACCCGCCTGAAGGATCTGGTCAAGGTCGCCGCGGCCAGGTGGGCGATCGAGGAGTCGTTCCAGGTCGCGAAGAACGAGTGCGGCCTGGACCACTATCAGGTCCGCCGCTACGACGCCTGGTACCGGCACATCACCCTGTCCATGGCCGCTCTCGCCGCGCTGACCGCGATCCGTGCCGAGGAGCTGGAAAAGGGGGCTGCCGATTAGGACAAACCGCCTTGATACCCCTGTCGGTCGCGGAGATCCGCCGCCTCATCGGCCTGGTCCTCCAGCCCCATTACCTCACTCCCGCGCATCATCTGCGCTGGTCATGGTGGAGACGCCTCAGCCAGACCCGGGCCCGCCTCAGCCACTACAAACGCCGAGGCCACACCCCATAACTGTGATTGCAGTACTA
>NZ_JBSFGU010000140.1:0-1392 GCF_053596725.1 Kitasatospora sp. NPDC001660
GCTGACCTACAGCGCGCCTTCGATCCCGGTCGTCTCCAACCTGACCGGCGGACTGGCCGAAGGGCTCCAGTCGCCCGACTACTGGGTGCGCCACGCCCGCGAGGCCGTCCGCTTCGCCGACGGCATCCGCACCCTCCACGAGGCCGGCGTCACCCGCTACCTCGAACTCGGCCCCGACGCCGTCCTCACCGCCCTCACCGCGAGCGCGCTGCCCGACGGCGAGGCCGAAGCGATCCCGGCGCTGCGCCGCGGACGCGACGAGGAGCGCACCGTCGTCGAGGCGCTGGCACGCCTGCACGTGCTCGGCGCGTTGGTGGACTGGTCCGCCTTCCACGCCGGAACGGGCGCCCGCCGTGTCGCCCTGCCGACGTACGCCTTCCAGCACCGCCGCTTCTGGACGGACGCCGCGGCGTTCTTCCCCACGGCCGAGTCCGTCGGGCTCCGGAACGCCGAGCACCCGCTGCTCACCGGTTCGCTCGAACTGGCCGGTTCCGCCGGGCTGGTGTTCACCGGCCGGCTGTCGGCCCGCTCGCACGGGTGGCTGGCGGACCACGTCGTCATGGGTTCGGTCCTGGTTCCGGGCACGGCGCTGGTGGAGTTGGCGGTGCGCGCCGGGGACGAGGTCGGCTGCGACCTCGTCGAGGAGCTGACCATGGCCGCACCGCTCGTGCTGCCCGAGGACGGGTCCGTCCGGATCCAGGTGCGCCTGGCCGAGCCGGACGACTCCGGCCGTCGCGCGGTCGGCATCCATTCCACGGCGGACACCGGCCCGGAGCCGGTCTGGAGCCTGCACGCGAGTGGTGTGCTGGGCTCGGGTGCGGTGCCGGCGGCGTTCGACGCCTCCGTGTGGCCGCCGGCCGGTGCCGAGTCGGTTGACCTGACCGGGCTGTACGAGGGCCTGGCGGAGGCCGGGTTCGGGTACGGCCCGGCGTTCCGGGGCCTCGGCGCGGCCTGGCGTCGTGGGAACGAGGTGTTCGCGGAGGTCGCCTTGCCCGAGGGCACCGAGGGCACCGGCTTCGGCTTGCACCCGGCGCTGTTCGACGCCTGCCTGCACGGCTTCGCGTTGGCCGGGTCCGGCGAGGGCGGCGGCGTGCCGTTCGCGTGGGAGAACGTGGCGCTGCACGCCTCCGGGGCGTCGGCGGTCCGGGTGCGCCTGACGCGGTCCGCCTCCGGTGCGCTGGCGCTCGCGGTGGCCGACGGCGACGGCAGGCCGGTGGCCTCGGTCGGCGCGCTGACGGTGCGCCCGATCGCCGCCGAGCAACTGGCCGCGGGCTCGCGGGTCGGCCGGGACGAGCTCTTCCGGGTGGACTGGGTGTCGGTGAAGTCTGCTGGTTCTGCGGAGTTCGTGGAGGTGGAGTGGCTGGCGCAGGTGCCGGTGGAGGTTCCGCCGGT
>NZ_JBSFGU010000141.1:0-1352 GCF_053596725.1 Kitasatospora sp. NPDC001660
AGCGCCTGCGCCTCGATCGGGTCACCCAGCGTGGTACCCGTACCATGCGCCTCGACGGCGTCCACGTCGGCCGTCGAAAGCCCGGCACTCGCCAGAGCCTGCCGGATCACCCGCTGCTGCGACGGACCGTTCGGCGCCGTCAGACCGTTCGACGCACCGTCCTGGTTGACGGCGCTACCGCGCAGCACCGCCAGCACCCGGTGCCCATTGCGCCGAGCGTCCGACAGCCGCTCCAGCACGACCATGCCGACGCCCTCACCCCAGCCCACACCGTCCGCCGCATCCGCGAACGACCGGCACCGGCCGTCCGCCGACAGGCCGCCCTGGCGCGAGAACTCCACGAACGTCCCCGGCGTCGACATCACCGTCACGCCGCCCGCCAGCGCCAGCGAGCACTCACCGCTCCGCAGCGCCTGCGCCGCCAGGTGCATCGCCACCAGCGACGACGAGCACGCCGTGTCCACCGTCACCGCCGGCCCCTCGAAGCCGAAGGTGTAGGAGACCCGGCCGGAGGCGATGCTGGGGGCGCTCCCGTTGCCGCGGAAGCCCTCGAACTCCTCGCCGTCCAGCAGCGAGCGGTAGTCGGTGTACATGATGCCCGCGAAGACGCCCGTCCGACTGCCGCGCAGCGACACCGGGTCGATCCCGGCCCGCTCGAACGCCTCCCACGTCGTCTCCAGCAGCAGGCGCTGCTGCGCGTCCGTCGCCAGGGCTTCCCTCGGGCTCATCCCGAAGAACTCGGGGTCGAACTCCCCGGCGTCGTGCAGGAAAGCACCCCGCCGGGTGTACGACGTGCCGGGCACGGACCGGTCCTCGCTGTAGAGCGAGTCGACGTCCCAGCCTCGGTTCGCCGGGAAGTCCGACACCGCGTCCACACCGTCGGCCACCAGGCGCCACAGGTCCTCGGGCGACTCGACGCCGCCCGGGTAGCGGCACGCCATGCCCACGATCACGATCGGATCGTCCGACAGCGCCGGCAGGACCTCGGGGACGTCGACGACGCCCTCGGCACCGAACAGGCCCTCCAGCACGAAGCCCGCCAGCGCGCTCGCCGTCGGATAGTCGAACACCACCGTGGCCGGCAGCTGGAGACCCGTCACCGACCGCAGCCGGTTGCGCAGCTCGACGGCCGTCAGCGAGTCGAAGCCGAGGTCCTGGAACGCCCGCGACGGATCGACGACCGACCCGCCCTCGTGGCCCAGCACGAGGGCGATCTGGTCGCGCACCAGCTCCAGGACGGCCCCGCGCCGCTCGTCGCCGCCCAGCCCCGACAGGCGCTGCGCCAGGCCCGCCGACACGGCCGAGCCCGCCACCACCGCGCGCCGCACCCGGCCCCGCACCAGCCCGCGCAG
>NZ_JBSFGU010000142.1:0-1307 GCF_053596725.1 Kitasatospora sp. NPDC001660
TACTGGGTGCGCCACGTTCGCGAGGCCGTCCGGTTCGCCGACGGCATGCGCGCGCTGGAAGTTGCTGGCGTCACGCGTTTCGTGGAGCTCGGCCCCGACGGTGTCCTCACCGCCCTGGCGGCCGGCTCCCTTTCCGAGGATGCCGTGCTGGCCTCCGTCCTCCGCAAGGACCAGCCCGAGGACGTGACCGTCCTGACCGCCCTCGCGCGCCTGCACGTCACCGGTGTGCACGTGGACTGGGCCGCCCTCTTCGCCGGCACAGGTGCCCGCGCGGTGGACGTGCCCACGTACGCGTTCCAGCACCGGTACTACTGGCCGACGGTCACGCTCGCGCGCGGCGGCGACGTCCGACTCGCGGGCCTCGGTGCCGCAGAGCACCCGCTGCTGGGCGCTGCCGTCGAACTCGTCAACACGGACGGTTACCTGTTCACCGGTCGGCTGTCGGCCCCCTCGCACGGGTGGTTGGCGGACCACGTCGTCATGGGTTCGGTCCTGGTTCCGGGCACGGCGCTGGTGGAGCTGGCGGTGCGCGCCGGGGACGAGGTCGGCTGCGACCTCGTCGAGGAGCTGACGCTCGCCGCGCCGCTCGTCCTGCCCGAGCAGGGCGGCGTGCGGGTGCAGGTGTGGGTCGGCGAGCCGGACGCGTCGGGGCGGCGCGTGCTCACCGTGCACGGTCGGCCGGACGACGCGGACGGGACGGAATGGACCCTGCACGCCACCGGTGTGCTGGGGACGGGTGCGGTGCCGGCGGCGTTCGACGCGTCGGTGTGGCCGCCGGCCGGTGCCGAGTCGGTTGACCTGACCGGGCTGTACGAGGGCCTGGCGGAGGCCGGGTTCGGGTACGGCCCGGCGTTCCGGGGGCTCGGCGCGGCCTGGCGTCGCGGGGACGAGGTGTTCGCGGAGGTCGCCCTGCCGGAGGATGCGGAGGGCGCGGGCTTCGGCCTGCACCCGGCGCTGTTCGACGCCTGCCTCCACGCGTTCGCGCTGGGCGGGTTCGGCGAGGTCGCGGGCGGTGTCCCGTTCGCGTGGGAGGACGTGTCGCTGCACGCGTCGGGCGCGTCCTCGGTCCGGGTGCGGCTGACGCCGTCGGTGGGTGGCGGGGTGGCGCTGGCGATCGCCGACACCGAGGGGCGCCCGGTGGCGACCGTCGGGTCGCTGGTCGTGCGCGCGGTGTCCGCGGGCGAGGTGGCGGCGGCCGGTCGGGACGCGTTGTTCCGGGTGGACTGGGTGTCGGTGAAGTCTGCTGGTTCTGCGGAGTTCGTGGAGGTGGAGTGGCTGGCGCAGGTGCCGGTGGAGGTTCCGCCGGT
>NZ_JBSFGU010000143.1:0-1292 GCF_053596725.1 Kitasatospora sp. NPDC001660
TCTCACGGACCTGCACGCGTTCAGCCACGCGATCATTCTGACCGCCCGGAGCCGCCAGCCGCAGCAACCGGGCGCCTCGTCACAAGAGGGCGAACGTTGTCTGATGCGGCACTAGTCCTGTTCGCCGCCACCGCCCGGGAATGCGAACGCATCGCCGCCCAGGCCGCACCGGGCCAGCGCATCGAGGTCATCGAACAGCCGCACCGGCCCGAACCCCCTGGCCTACCCCCGCCCCCCTGGAAGGCCCCCGACGTCCACAACACCGAGGACGGGCGCACCCAGTCGTCGATCGATGCCGACAACATCCGGTAGCAGGCGTTCAGTTGCACCACGGCGTCGTCTGCGTGCGCGGGGCGGCGATTCGCTAACATCGCGACGTGTGATCACGATAGCCACCTGGAACGTCCTGCACCGCGTGCACGCCGAGAACTGGGGGGAGGACGTCGTGCAACGCTGGCCGGACGAGTCGGAACGGATCGCCGCGGTCACGGCGCGGCTGGCCGAACGGACCGAGCAGGTCATCGCCCTGCAGGAGGTCAGCGGCGACCAGCTGGCCGGCCTTCGCCTCGCGCTGACCGACCGGACCATCCACACGCTGCGGTACCCGCGCGTCCCGAGGCCGCGGCACGGCACCTGCTCGTTGCGCGACGCCGCGGAGTACCTCGTGCTCCTGGTCGACGGACCCAGCCTGGAGGTCGCCGCTGAGCCGTTCGACGACGACCCGGGCAAGGGAGCGCTCGCCGTCGAGGCCGCGGGAACACTCGTCGTCGCCACCCATGTGAGCGGCGACCAGCGGCGCACGCACCAGCTGGCGCGCCTGGCCGAACTGGCCACCACTCCACCGGGACACGCGGCAGTGCTCCTCGGCGACTTCAACACCGACCGCGCCACCGTGGCATCGGCCCTGGGCGCGGGCTTCGCCGTCGCGGACCTGCCGCCGGACGCCGTGCCGACCCGACCGCACACGTCCGGCTCGGCACCTGAGTGGATCGACCACGTGGTCGTGCGGGGCACCGGCGTCGTCGGCAGCGCGGCGGTCGAGAGCATGGACGGCCTCTCGGACCACAACCTCGTCCGCGCGTGCATCCCGGCGTGAGCCGCCGCCCCACGACCCCTCACCGCCGCCGGACCGGGCGCCGACGCCGGCGCACCACCTCGGGGCCCGGGGCCGTCGACACCGCCTCCACCGCACGGTGGTTGGCGCGCTCGACGTTCCCCGCCACCCGGGCGCAGCCCTCGCAGTTCTCCAGGTGCCGGGCCAGTTCGGGGCCGCGCCGGCGGCCGGGGCGCCG
>NZ_JBSFGU010000144.1:0-1283 GCF_053596725.1 Kitasatospora sp. NPDC001660
TCGGCGGTGGCGAGGAGTTCGGCCTGGTCCTCGGGCGAGAACTCGACGTCGGGGCTGCGCAGCGAGCCGACCGAGGCGAGCGCGGCGGCGAGCGGGGTGCGCAGGTCGTGGCTGACGGCGGCGAGCAGGGCGGTGCGCATCCGGTCGGCGGCCTTGATCGGCTCGACCTCGGCGGCGACCACGGCGAGCCGGTCGCGCTCCAGCGCGGCGCCGACATGGGCGGCGAAGGCGATGAGGACGCGCTGGTCGGCGGCGGGCAGCCGACGGCCGGTGAGCACCAGGAGGGCTCGCTCGCCGACCGCGACTTCGGTCGTCTCTCCTCCACCGCTGCCGTCCGTCATGGCGTCGCTGCGAGCGATCGCTTCCCCGGTGAGGCTGTCGAGTAGGGCCACGGAGTCCATGCCGAAGGCCGTCCGGGACTTCTCCAACAGCGCGGGCAGCGCGTCGGCGCCGCGCAGCACGCTGCCCGCCAGGGTGGAGAGGGTCTCGGCCTCGGCGGTGGCGCGCGCGGCCCTGGCGGTGAGGCGACCGGCGTGGTCGACGACCGTGGAGACCGTCAGGGCAACAGTGGCGAACACCAGGAGGGCGACGATGTTGTTGGCCTCGCCGATGGTCAGGTCGTGGACCGGCGGGATGAAGAAGTAGTTCAGCAGCAGCGAGGCGATGACGGCTGCCACCACGGCCGAGACCGCGCCGCCGAGCAACGCCACTGCCACCACCCCGAGTTGGAAGATCAGCGCGTCGGTGGTGAGGTTCAGCTGGTGGTGGAACTGGGAGAGCACGGCGGTGAGCAGCGCGGGCACGACCAGGCCCGAGGCGAACCCGGCGATGGTGCGGCGCCTGGAGTGGCGCCGGCCGAGCGAGGGCAGCTTGCCGCGGCCGGTGAACTCGTGGGTGACCATGTGGACGTCGATGTCCTCGGACGCGTCCACGGTCGTCTGTCCAGTGCCGGGACCGGAGAGGAAGCGGCTGATCCGGCCGCGGCGGCTGGTGCCGAGGACCAGCTGGGTGGCGTCGTGGGCGCGGGCGAAGGCCAGCAGCGCGGTGGGGATGTCGTCGCCGACCACCACGTGGTAGCTGCCGCCGAGGGTCTCGACCAGCTCCCGCTGCTGGGCGAGCGCGCCGGAGGAGGCGCCGGCCAGGCCGTCGCTCCTGGTCACGTGGACGGCCAGGAGGTCGCCCCCGGCGGTGCGGTCGGCGATCCGGGCGGCGCGGCGGATGATCGTCTCGCCCTCGGGGCCGCCGGTGAGGGCGACCACGACGCGTTCGCGGGTCTCCCAGAC
>NZ_JBSFGU010000145.1:0-1236 GCF_053596725.1 Kitasatospora sp. NPDC001660
TCGTCACCGGGATCGCCGATGACGACGAACCTGCTCGCCCCGGTGACGGCCAGGGAGCCGTTGACGGTGGTGCCGCACACCCCGACCAGGGTGGAACCAAAGGAAGAAACGCTGCCCTGGACGGTGGAGTTGCCGATGAACAGGGCGGTGCCCGCCCCGGCCGAGACGCTGCCGCGGACGGTGGCGTCGAGGACGCAGGTGCTCTCACCGGTGGCGACGACGCTGGCCACGGAACCGGTGACGGTGCGCGCGCAGTTGACCGTCTGGGTGGCGCTCTCCGCGGCGGGGGCCGGATAGGTGGCGTCGCCGCTGTACTGGGCGGTCAGGGTGTGACTGCCGGGCAGCAGATTCGACCAGGTCAGCTGCGCCTGGGCGCAGTGGTCGCCTCCGCCGGGGGTCAGTGGTGCGGTGCCCAGGGTGGCGCCGCCGTCGGTGAAGGTGACAGTGCCGGTCGGGGTGGGGTTAGAGCCGCCGTTGGGGCAGACAGTGTCGGTGAGCGTGACCGGGTGCCCGAAAAGCGACGGGGTCGGGGAGCCCGTCAACGTGGTGGTCACGGTGGGCGCCGCGGGGACCGGGGTGATCGCGATACCGAACGGCCCGGTGACGGTGAAGGTGTCGGTGACCGTGTTGGTGGTGGTGTCGATCACCGACACGTTGTTCGAGGAGAAGTTGCCGACGTAGACGTGCTTGCCGTCGGGGTTCATCCCGAGCTTGTAGGGGCTGGAGCCGACGGTGACGGTGGTGCTGACGGTGTTGGTGGTGGTGTCGATCACCGACACGGTGGCGTCGCTGACGTTGCCGACGTAGACCTGGTGGCCGTCCGGGGTGATCGCGTTGCCGTACGGGTTGTTGCCTACCGGGATGGGGGAGCCCACCACGGTGTTGCTGGTGGTGTCGACCACCGACACGGTGTTCGCGGAGAAGTCGTCGACGTAGGCGTGCAGGCCGTCCGGGGTGATCGCGATGCCCGAAGGCGAGGTGAAGCCGGTGACGGTGGCGGTGATGGTGTTGCTGGTGGTGTCGATCACCTGCACCTGGCCGAGCCCGAGCTCGGTGACGTAGGCGTGGAGGCTGTCCGGCGTGGTCGCGATGAACCGCGGATCGCTGCCGGAGGGAAGGGGGATGTCGGTGGTGACGGTGTTAGGACGCGTATTCGGTCGTGATCAATGGGTTCGGGTGAGGTCCTTGATCCAGATCATTGCGCCGCGAAGGTGAAGGCCGGCGAGGTAGCTTTCC
>NZ_JBSFGU010000146.1:0-1206 GCF_053596725.1 Kitasatospora sp. NPDC001660
GTATTCGGCGGGACTGCGGTAGCCGAGGCTGCTGTGCAGTCTGCGTATGTTGTACCAGGCTTCGATCCACTCGAAGATCGCGGTCCGTGCTGCGGCCCGGCTTGGCCAGGGGTGGTCGCCGAGTAGCTCCCGTTTGAGGGTGGCGAAAAAGGACTCGGCGAGGGCGTTGTCCCAGCACTGGCCGGTGCGGCCGACCGACAGCCGAACTCCGAACTCGGCTGCCAGGTCAGCGAATTCACGGCTGGTGTATTGGCAGCCGCGATCGGAGTGGAAGATCACCGGTTGGGTCGGGCGGCGGGTGTGGCAGGCGGCCCGTAGGGCGTCGGCGACCAGTTCGGTCCGCAGGTGGTCGGCGGTGGCCCAGCCGACGACGCGGCGGGAGGCAATGTCGATGACGGTGGCCAGGTAGAGCCAGCCCTCGTCGGTGGGGATGTAGGTGATGTCGCCGCACCAGCGCGCGTCGAGGGCTGCCGGGTCGGGCTGGAAGTCGCGCAGGACCAGGTCCGGCCGGGTGGCGGCGCGGGGATCGGGGATCGTGGTGCGCTGGCGCCGTCTTCGGTGCCGGCCCTCGAGGCCGGCCTGGCGCATCAGGCGTGCGACCCTTCGGCGGCCGCAGGTGGTGCCTTGGCGGTGCAGGGCGGCGTGGACGCGCGGGGCGCCGTAGGTGCCGCGGGAGGTCTCATGGACTTTGGTGATCTTCTCGGTGAGTTCCGCGTCGCGCGCGGCGCGGAGGCCGGGGGTCGCGGTGCGGCGGGCGTAGAAGGCGGCTCGGGAGACCTGGAGCAGTTCACACGCCCGTTTGACGTTGTGGCCTGCCTGCTTCTCCGCCTCGATGAAGGGGTGCACCGTCACCGGGTCTCCGTCGCGAAGAAAGCCGTGGCCCGGCGGAGGATGTCCACGTCCTCGCGCAGGCGGCGGTTCTCCCGCCGCAGCGTCGCCAGTTCCTCGCGCTCGTCGCTGGTCAGGCCGTCGCGCTCACCAGCGTCGACCTCGGCCTGCCTCACCCAGTCCCGCACCGCGGTCTCGGTCAGGTCGAAGTCCTTGGCGACCTGACCGACCGAGCGGTCACCACGACGGCACAGCTCGACGATCTCGGCCTTGAACTCCGGCGTGAACGAGCGGCGAGGGCGTGGCTTCTTCTTCCCCATGCTCTCCATGATGGACATCATCCTTACCGGGGCCGAAGCCCCTGATCAGGGGTGTCCG
>NZ_JBSFGU010000147.1:0-1144 GCF_053596725.1 Kitasatospora sp. NPDC001660
GGGGTCCCGGTGGACTGGGCGCGGCTGTTCGACGGCACCGGCGCCCGCCGGGTGGACCTGCCCACCTACCCGTTCCAGCACGAGCACTACTGGCCCGCTCTGGGCAGCGGCGTCGGCGACGTCGCCTCCGCCGGGCTGCTGGCGGCGGACCACCCGCTGCTCGGGGCGGCGGTGCCGCTCGCGGGCACGGACAGCGTCGTCTTCACCGGCCGGCTCTCGCCCGGCACGGCGGCGTGGGACGGCGAGGCGGACGTCTTCCCGGCGGCCGGGTTCCTGGAGCTGGCGATCCGGGTCGGCGACCACGTCGGTTGCGACCGGGTCGAGCGGCTCGCCGTCACCCGGCCGCTCGCCCTGGGTGCGGGCGGCGGCACGATGGTCCAGGTCCGGGCGGGCGCGCCGGACGGGACGGGCGCGCGGACGGTGACGTTCTTCTCGCGCCCCGACGGCGGGCTCGACGAGCCCTGGACCGAGCACGCCACCGGCGAGCTGACCACGGGAGCGCGCGCCGCCGACTTCGACGCGGCGCTCTGGCCACCGGCCGGCGCGGTCGCGGACAGCTCTGACGTGGACGGCGCCGGCGTCTGGCGGCGCGGCGAGGAGACCTTCGTCGCGGCCGAGCTTCCGGCCGAACTCGTGGGCACAGCTGACGGGTTCGGCCTGCATCCGGCGCTGCTGGCCGCCGTGCTGCGGGCGGACGGCCGTGGGCTGGTGCCGGTGGCGTGGTCCGGGGTGTCGCTGCACGCCTCGGGCGCGACGGTGGCGCGGGCCCGGCTGGTCCGCACGGGCGCGGACACGGTGGCGCTGGCGCTCGCCGACGCGGCGGGGGAACTCGTGCTGTCGGCGGAGTCCGTGGAGCTGGGCGAGTCGGCCGCCGCCTCTCATGGGGCGGACGGGTCGCTGTTGCGGCTGGAGTGGGTCGCGGCCGCGCCCGCGAGGCCGGTGGACGTCCGGTCCGTGACGCTGGGTGTGGAGGTCGCGTCGCTGGCGGAGATCGGTGACGAGGTGCCGGGCGCCGTGGTCGTCCCGGTGGCGGGCGGTTCGACGCCCGAGGCCGTGCACGAGGTGACGGCGTGGGCGCTGGGTCTGGTGCAGGAGTGGCTGGCCGAGGCGCGTTTCGCGGATGCGCGCCTCGTGTTCGTCACGC
>NZ_JBSFGU010000148.1:0-1113 GCF_053596725.1 Kitasatospora sp. NPDC001660
GCGGAGGCCGAGGTCATGACGGCTTCGGTGCGCAGGGGGTTGATCTCGGAGACGGCGCCGACGAGCGTGGTCTTGCCGACACCGAAGCCGCCCGCGACGACGATCTTCGCGGAGGTGGTGGCGCGGGTGGGGGCGGCCGCGTTAGAGCTTGCGAAGTCCACTGAGGACCCTTTCGAGCAGCGTGACGTCGGGCTGGTTTCCGGATTCGCCTCCGGAAGCGGGCTGGTGGATGGCGACGAGGCCGGCCTCGGCCAGGTCGGCCACGAGGATGCGGGCGACTCCCAGCGGAAGGGAGAGCAGCGCCGACACCTCGGCGACGGACTTGACCTCCGTGCACAGCGTGCAGATCCGCTGGTGCTCGGGGAGCAGGGTGGCCAGGCGCTGCGGGTCCACGTCGGCGGAGACGAGCGCCTCCAGGGCGAGCTCGTAGCGTGGCCGGGTGCGACCGCCGGTCATCGCGAACGGCCGGATCAGCGGGCCCGCGTCCGGCTCGTCCTCCAACTCCTCGACGTGCCCGGGGTCCTGGGCCGGCTGTAGGCCGGGTGCGGGGCCGGGCTCGGCCGGTGGCACCGGGTAGCCGGGCGGGGGTACGTCGTACGAGGGCTGCGGCTGGGCGGCGTACTGGCCGTGCTGGGCAGGCCGGCCGTACTGGCCGTAGTGCTCCTGCGGCTGGCCGTACGGCTGTTGGCCGTACTCCTGGCCGAACTGCGGCCGGCCGTACTGCTGACCGTGGCCGACGCCGGGTGCTCCGAATGCGTCATGGCCCGTGCCAGGGTACGGAACGCCACCGTACTGGCCGCTGCGGTCGTCGGGCGGTGTCACGGTTCCTCTCCTCACAGGGTGCGGCGGTTGCGGTGCGAGCTTCGGCGCAGGTCCGGAGCCGGTGGTGCGAAGGCCGTACAACGTCCGAACCCGAGCCCGCCGAAGCGGGCCCGGGAAGGACGCGGAGGTACTTCGAATACCTGGACGGTATCCGACGAACCGTCAGTGCAGGAGACTGCCCTGGAGTTCCGCGCGAAGAGCGGGGGTGAGGACGGCGCCTGCGCGGTCGACGAGCAGGGCCATCTCGTAGCCGACGAGGCCGATGTCGGAGTCGGGGGAGGCCAGGACGGC
>NZ_JBSFGU010000149.1:0-1059 GCF_053596725.1 Kitasatospora sp. NPDC001660
CCGGCGGCGAGCAGGTCCTCGACGTCCTGCCAGCGCTTGGCGTTGCGGCCGCCGGGGATGTTGGTGTGCGCGAGCTCGTCGACCAGGACGACGGAGGGGCGGCGGGCGAGCACGGCGTCGAGGTCCATCTCCTCGAACTCGGCGTCCCGGTAGGAGCGCCTGACCCGCGGCAGGACCTCCAGGCCGGCCAGCATGCGCTCGGTGTGCCGGCGGCCGTGGCACTCGATGTACCCGACCACGACGTCGGCCCCGCGCTCCTGTCTGCGCCGCGCCTCGTCCAGCATCCGGTAGGTCTTGCCGACCCCGGGGGCGGAACCCAGGTACACCCGCAGCCGGCCTTTGCGGGTGCCGGTGCCGGGTGTGAGGTCGCGGGCCATGGGCGCTGCTCTTTCGTGTCCTGCGAGGCGGCCTGCCTAGTGGGCGGCCTCGCGCCGGGGTCGGGATGTACGGCGGCCGACCCGGGCGGGGGTTGGTGCCCCGCCCGGGTCGGCCCGTTTCACAGCTCCAGCGGTACGGCTGTCACTTCTGTTCCAGAAGCGCCTTGTTGAGGAGGACGACGTTGACGCCCTCCTGGCCGAGGAAGCCGAGGGAACGGCCCTCGGTGTACTTGTCGACCAGCTTGGCGACCGTCTCCACCGGGAGGTTGCGCTCCTTGGCGACGCGGTTGACCTGCTCCTTGGCGTAGGCCACCGAGATGTGCGGGTCGAGGCCGGAGCCGGAGGCCTCCAGCGCGTCCGCCGGGACGCTCGCCGGGTCGACGCCGTCGAACTGGGCGACGGCCGCGCGGCGGTCGTTGACGGCCTTCAGCAGGTCGTCGCTGTTCGGGCCCAGGTTGGAGGCGCCCGAGTTGTCACCGGCGTAGTTGTTCGCGGAGGGCCGGGGCTGGAACCACTTCGGGTCCGGCACCGGGTCCTCCTTCGGGTCGTCCGGGTTCTTCTTCGGCAGGTTGTAGTTCTGGCCGATCAGGCTGGAACCGATCGTGTCGCCGTCGGACTTCACGATCGAGCCGTTGGCCTTGTCGCTGAAGGCGACCTGCGAGATGCCGGTGACCAGCAGCGG
>NZ_JBSFGU010000150.1:0-1050 GCF_053596725.1 Kitasatospora sp. NPDC001660
CCGCCTCGAAGACCCCGACCAGACCACCCGCGACGCGGCCGGCGCGGTCCTCGCCCACCTGCACGCCGCACTGGCCAGCGCCGCCCCACGCCCCGTCGAGAACCGGCCGGCTGAACCCGAGCTCGGCCGACGCCGCCCGCCCGCGTAAGCGTTCGTTACTCAGCCCCAACCACAGCGCCGGACGCTGAAGGCATGTCGCGCGGTCTCGGGCGGGTGCAGCAGGCCGAGCCGCTCGGGCGCAGCACGCTGACCGGGCTGCCCGTCTGGGAGCCGATACGCGAGATCGCGGCCGCTGTCTTCCAGATCCCCCAGGCCAGCGGGGCGCAGCTGGCGTCGGTTCGGCGGGCGGTGCGCAGCCTCGCGGCCGCCGGCCTGGTCGACCACCGGCGGCTCGCGTTGGAGGGCGTCACCTATGTCCAGCAGCGCGGCACCCCGCGTCGGCCGGTGCCCCGGTGGGAGACGGGCCCGAGCCACACACCCCGTCAGGCCGTCGACTGGCCGTTGACGCGGTACTCCTCGGAGGGCAGCGAGTCCCATTCGGTATTCGCGCCGTCGCGCGTCACCATGAACAGCGGACGCGATCGGAGGGCCTGCCCGACCAGTTGGCCGCGCATGAGGACCCCGGAGTCATCCGGTCCTGGGTAGCCCTCGGGCGTGTAGCGGAGGTGCACGTCCATTGTCTCGGCGTACGCGATCAGGTCGTTCTCCAGTTCCGACAGGTCACGCCCGACCAGCGGGATACCGTCGTACGCGACCTGGGGACCGCGCACGGCGTCGGTAGCGATGCAGAACAGTCCCGCAGCCTGGCTCACGTAGGCCGTGACGGCGGGCAGCGAAGGGGCCGCTCCGCGACGGTGGACCTCGACCTTCCACGTTGGCGAGAAGACCGGGTAGTCCCGTCCGAGTTCGGTGACCTTCGTCTGGCGGAGGGTCTCGGGCCGCCGGTCACGTCCGCTGGAGTGGTCCTACGTTGTTGGTGGGGTCGGACGGGCCAGTCGTATGGTCTTGAGATCCAGAGACTCCGGGTATGGCTATGGAGTGGTTGTCCTC
>NZ_JBSFGU010000151.1:0-1045 GCF_053596725.1 Kitasatospora sp. NPDC001660
CCGGCGGCGAGCAGGTCCTCGACGTCCTGCCAGCGCTTGGCGTTGCGGCCGCCGGGGATGTTGGTGTGCGCGAGCTCGTCGACCAGGACGACGGACGGGCGGCGGGCGAGCACCGCGTCGAGGTCCATCTCCTCGAACTCGGCCTCCCGGTAGGTCCGTCTGGTGCGTGGGATCACTTCCAGCCCGTGCACCAAGCCCTCGGTGAACCTCCGCCCGTGACTCTCGATGTACCCGACCACCACTTGCGCGCCACGGTCCTGTCTGCGGTGGGCCTCGTCCAGCATCCGGTAGGTCTTGCCGACCCCGGGGGCGGAGCCGAGATAGACCCTCAGCCGGCCACGGCGGTGCACGGTGCCGGGGGCGAGGTCACGGGCCATGGGCGCTGCTCTTTCCTTTTGTGGCTGGCAGGTCGGTGGTGCGCAGACATGGGCGACCGACCCGGGCAGCGGGGGTGCCCCCCGCTGCCCGGGTCGGTCCGATCACTCGGCGGACTGATGAAGTGTCATCATTTCTGTTCCGCCAGTGCCTTGTTGAGGAGGACGACGTTGACGCCCTCCTGGCCGAGGAAGCCGAGGGAACGGCCTTCGGTGTACTTGTCGACCAGTTGGGCGACCGTCTCCACCGGGAGGTTGCGTTCCCTGGCGACGCGGTGGACCTGCTCCTTGGCGTAGGCCACCGAGATGTGCGGGTCGAGGCTGGAGCCGGAGGAGGTCAGCGCGTCCGCCGGGACGCTCGCCGGGTCGACGCCGTCGAGCTGGGCGGCGGCGGCGCGGCGGTCGTTGACGGCCTTCAGCAGGTCGTCGCTGTTCGGGCCGAGGTTGGAGGCGCCCGAGTTGTCGCCGGCGTAGTTGTTGGCGGAGGGGCGGGGCTGGAACCACTTCGGGTCCGGCACCGGGTCCTCCTTCGGGTCGTCGGGGTTCTTCTTCGGCAGGTTGTAGTTCTGGCCGAGGAGGCTGGAACCGATCGTGTCGCCGTCGGACTTCACGATCGAGCCGTTGGCCTTGTCGCTGAAGGCGACCTGCGAGATGCCGGTGACCAGCAGCGG
>NZ_JBSFGU010000152.1:0-1037 GCF_053596725.1 Kitasatospora sp. NPDC001660
ACCGTCTCGATCTCGCCGAGTTCGATGCGGAAGCCGCGGATCTTGACCTGGTCGTCGGTGCGGCCGAGGTAGTCGAGGTGTCCGTTGTGGGTCCAGCGGGCGAGGTCGCCGGTGCGGTACATCCGGCTGCCGACCGGACCGTACGGGTTGGCGGTGAAGCGTTCGGCGGTGAGGGCGGGGCGGCCGTGGTAGCCGCGGGCGAGGCCGTCGCCGGTGAGGTAGAGCTCGCCGGGGACGCCGGGGGGGACGGGGCGCAGGTGTTCGTCGAGGATGAGGGTTCGGGTGTTGGGGATGGGGGTGCCGATCGAGGGCGTGCCGGTGCCTGGGATGAGTGGTGTGGAGATGGTGGCGGCGACGGTGGATTCGGTGGGGCCGTAGGCGTTGATCATGCGGCGGCCGGGGGCCCAGCGGTCGACGAGTTCGGCGGAGGTGGCGTCGCCGCCGACGATGAGGCAGTGGAGGTGGGGGAAGTTGCCTGCGGGGACGCTGGCGAGGGCTGCGGGGGGGATGAGGGAGTGGGTGACGCGTTGGGTGGTGAGGACGTCGGCGAGGATGTCGCCGGCGAGGGGGCCGGGTGGGGGGACGACGAGGGTGGCGCCGGCGGCGAAGGTCATGACGAGTTCGAGGACGGAGGCGTCGAAGCTCGGGGAGGCGAATTGGAGGATGCGGGCGTGGGGGGTGACGTCGAAGCGTTCCAGTTCGGCGGTGGCGAAGGCGGTGATGCCGGTGTGGGTGACGACGACGCCCTTGGGGCGGCCGGTGGAGCCGGAGGTGTAGATCAGGTAGGCGGGGTTGGCCTGGTCGACCGCGACACCGGGGCGCTTAGCCGATTCCTGTGAGGCGTCGGGGAGTTCGCGTAGGACGAGCGCGGGTCGGGCGTCGTCGAGCATGTAGGTGATGCGGTCGTCGGGGTAGTCGGGGTCGATCGGCAGGTAGGCCGCTCCGGCCTTGAGGACGGCGAGTTGGGCGATGACGATGTCGACGGAGCGTGGGAGCAGGAGGGCGACGATGCTTTCCGTGCCGACGCCTTGGGCGCG
>NZ_JBSFGU010000153.1:0-1025 GCF_053596725.1 Kitasatospora sp. NPDC001660
CCGGCCTTGAGGACGGCGAGTTGGGCGATGACGATGTCGACGGAGCGTGGGAGCAGGAGGGCGACGATGCTTTCCGTGCCGACGCCTTGGGCGCGCAGCCAGTGGGCGAGCCGGTTGGCGCGTTCCTCCACCTGGGCGTAGGAGAGTACGAGGTCGCCACTCGCGATGGCGGGCGCGGTAGGTGTGGTGTCGGCGGCGGTCTCGAAGAGGCCGTGGAAGGTGGCCGGTGCCAGCTGTGCAGTCTGGCCGGCCCATTCGCCGAGGACGAGTGCGCGCTCCTCGTCGGTCAGGACGTCGATGTCGCCGACCTTGAGGTCCGGGTCGGCCGCGACGGCTTCCAGCACGGTGACGAGCCGGGCGCCCAGTGCCTGCGCCGTTGCGCGGTCGAAGAGGTCGACGGCGTACTCGACGCTGCCCGCCAGCCCGTCCTCCGACTCCGCGAGCGTGAACGAGAGGTCGAACTTCGCCGTGTCCAGCCGGATCGGCTGCGTGTCGACGTCCACGCCGGGCAGCACCAGCCGGTCCGAGGGGATGTTCTGCAGCTGGAAGGAGACCTGGAACAGCGGGTGGCGCGCCATCGAGCGCTCCGGGTTGATCGCCTCGACGAGGCGCTCGAACGGCACGTCCTGGTGGGCGTACGCCGCCAGGGCCGTCTCCCGTACGCGGCCGAGCAGTTCGCGGAAGCTCGGCTGTCCCGAGAGGTCGTTGCGCAGCACCAGGGTGTTGATGAAGAAGCCCACGAGGTCGTCGAGCGACTCGTCCGTGCGGCCGGCGATCGGCGAGCCGAGCGGGATGTCCTCGCCGCCGCCGAGGCGGTGCAGCATCGTCGCGAGCGCGGCCTGGACGACCATGAAGAGGCTGGCGCCGCTCTCGCGGGCCAACTCGTCGAGCCGCGAGCGCAGGTCGGCACAGACGCCGAACGGAACCGTCTCGCCGCGGTAGCTCATCCGGGCCGGGCGGGGCCGGTCGGTGGGCAGCGGGAGTTCCTCGGGCAGTCCGGCGAGGGCCGTGCGCCAGTACTCCAC